>JASJEG010000056.1 GCA_030064765.1 Acidimicrobiia bacterium
AAGCTGCTCTGGTCGTAGACACTGACGGTGGTCGGGACCAGCGCCCGCACTGTTGCGCTGCGATAAGTGCCGAGGATCGAAGCTAGTTCACCGAAGTAACGACCCGGTCCCAGCTCTGCTACTTGCACGGGTGCACCGGACTCGCCGGCCTTGAGAATCTCGACACGGCCCTGTTCGATCCAGTAGACCGACTCGGCCTGAGCCCCCTGCTCGACAATCACGTCACCCGGCGAAAAACTCAGATACTCAACTTCCTCGGCTAGCGGAGCTGGCGGTGGTTCGAACTCGATCAGTGCCGGGTCATGCAGCAGAATCCGCTCTTCCAAATCAGCCAGATCAGGCCAGGGCTCGATCCCCAGCTCCTCCCCGAGCCGATCCCGCAGGTCCTTGAAGACCGCAAGGGCTTCGGCTTGGCGGCCCGATCGGTACAGGGCGAGCATGAGCAGCTTCCACAGCTTCTCCCGATAGGGAAACGACTCGACCAGCCCGAACAGCTCACCGACCACTTGATCGTGAGCACCGGTCGAGAGCATCGCATCCATCAAAGCCTCAACCGCGGCCAGTCTCTCCTCTTCGAGTTCCCGGGCCGCCCTTTCGGCGAACTCGAATTGGCGCAAATCCGTCAGTGCCGGTCCTCGCCACTGGGCCAGCCCCTGCCGGAAGCTCTCGCAAGCCTGCGTCGGATGACCCAGGGTTTGCAGCTGGCGACCCCTGCGCACATAGGTTCGGAAGCGGCTCAGATCCGAGTTTCCGGTCGGAAGCCCCAGCCGGTACCCGCCAGGTTCGGTCGCTATCACGTCCTCGCCGACAGCCGCCCGGAGCCGGTTGATCGTGGTGTGTAACGCGGCTTCGGGCTTTGCGATTGCCTGGTCCCCCCACAGCGCTTCGACGATCGCGTCGGTGGCCACCACATCGCTTGAACGGAGGGCAAGAAACGCAAGAACTCCACGGGGTCGGGTACCCGGCAATGTGAGTAGCTGCCCCGCGGCATCCATGACTTCGAGCGGACCAAGCAAACGAACATCCACAGCGGACACCACCCTATCGGGCAGCATGAAGTGTCGCGGCGCGATCGGCTTGCCTTGCTCCATAAGACACAGGATGGTCGTACTGCCTCACAGACGGCTAACAGCCTCTGCGGACCCGCAACCGGCGCCTCGCATCGGTCCGCCGGTACCTAGACCAGTACCACCAGATCGTCGCGATGGATTACTTCCCCGCCTACCTCGGAGGTGTGACGGCCGGCGACCTGAGCGAGCATCGATGAGCCAACTCGCACCAGACCCTTGGCGACGAGATTCCCATCGCTGTCGATCACTTCCACCGCGTCACCCACCGAGAACATGCCATTAACGGCAGTAACCCCGACCGCCAGCAGCGAACCACCCCGATCGCGCAGAGCTGCGATTGCCCCGGCGTCGATGGTCACGTGACCCCAAGAGGGAAGCCCGAACGCTATCCACAGCTTGCGTGCGGATAGCCGCTCCTCGTGCGGCGCGATCCACGTGCCCACCTCGACGCCCGCAACTGCGTCTACGGCAGCGTCCGGGTGAGACGCATCCGCGATGACCGTCGGGATCCCCGACCAGGCCGCCATACGCGCCGCGGCAATCTTGGTAGCTACCCCACCCGACCCCATCACGCCGGCTTTTCGGCTGCGGTATAGGGCATCGAGTATCTCGTCGGTGTGGCGCACCGCAGTGATCAGCTGAGCATCGGCGTCCAGCCGCGGATCGTTGTCGTAGAGACCGGGGGTATCGGAGAGGATCACGAGCAACGCAGCATCCACAAGGTGGGATACGATCGCCGCCAATCGATCATTGTCCCCGAACTTGAGCTCGTCCACCACGACTGTGTCGTTTTCGTTGACGATCGGGACGATGCCCAACCCCAGCATCCGCTCGAGCGCCTCCCTCGCATGCAGGTATTGCTCTCGTCCAATGACAACGTCGCGCGTTATCAGCACCTGGCCTACCAGCCTGTCGTGCTGGGCAAACTCGGAGGCATAGCGTTCGACCAGCTTGCTCTGCCCCACAGCTGCTGCGACCTGCAGGCCCGGCAGATCCGTTGGCCGCTGGGTGAGACCCATGGTCGACAGGCCGGCCGCCACCGCGCCGGAGGAAACCAGCGCAGTTGGATGGCCTTGCTCCCACAGCGCCTCGACCTGCCGCACGATGCTCTTCAGACCGGCCTCGTTGATGCCGCCCTCCGGATTGGCCAGGTTGGACGAGCCAACCTTGACGACAACCGGTTTGCCTGTCGGAGCTGCTGTTCTCATGGTCCCTCTGTGTCCTCACCGGCCGGCTGATAGGTGAAGACAATATCGCCTATCCGCACATCATCGCCGGCAACAGCACCGGCCGCCGCGAGTGCGTCGTCGACGCCGATCCGTGCCAGGCGCCTTGCTGCGAAGTCCGCTGCCTCGGCAACGGTCAGATCGTCGAGGTTGACCGCTCTCTCCGCCGCCTTACCGGCGACTACCCATTCGTCCCCGTTGCGGGTAATCGAGAACGCCGGCGGGAGCGGTCGATGCAGGACGAACCCTTCGCGGTCCGGGGCCTCCCGCATGTGGTGTTCGATTTCTTCTGAGATGTCGTACAGCAGTTGCGATAGGCCTGCTCCCGTCACCCCCGATATCTCGAGCAGGTGGAAACCCTGCTGTCCGGCCCACTCCTGGTAGCTAGCGGAGTCCTCGATCACATCTACCTTGTTGAGAGCGACTATCCGGCGGCGTCCGGCAAGCTCGGGCGAGTGCTCGGCCAACTCCCCTACGAGCACCTCGTACTGGCGCTGTGGCGAGTCGGTCTGCAGCGATGTCGGATCGAGCAGTATGACGAGAACGCGTGCCCGCTCTACGTGACGCAGAAACTCATGTCCGAGTCCCTTACCCTCTGCGGCCCCTTCCACGAGCCCGGGGATGTCGGCCACCACGAACTCCGCATCGCCCACGGCCACGACGCCGAGATTGGGCACAAGGGTGGTGAACGGGTAGTCAGCGATCTTTGGCTTGGCCTCGGACACACGGGAAATCAGCGTTGACTTACCGGCGTTGGGATAACCGATGAGCGCAGCGTCGGCAATGAGCTTCATCTCGAGAACGACAGAGGCTTCTTCGCCGTATTCCCCTTGCTCGGCGAACGTGGGCGCCTTGCGGCTGCGAGCAACCAGCGCCGCATTGCCCCGGCCGGCGCGCCCACCCTTTGCGATCACAACGCGCTGGCCCGGTTCTACGAGGTCTGCCAGCAGCGTGCCGTTCATCTCCCGCACCAGGGTCCCCAGCGGGACCGGCAGCACGAGATCCTCCCCCACTTTGCCGTGACGCAGTTCACCCTCACCATGGGTACCGGAGTCTGCCTTCCAGTGAGGCTTCCGGGCATAGCGAAGCAGAGTCGACATCGAGTTGTCGGCTTGGACTACAACGGAACCGCCGGCTCCGCCCGATCCACCTATCGGTTTGCCGCGCGGCCTGCCCTTCTGCCGCTGGAACGAAGCGACTCCGGCACCGCCGGAGCCGCCACGAACATGAATGGTTACCTGGTCGACGAAAGAGGCCATGAGGCGGCCCCGTCGTCAGTCTGAAGCGACGACGCTCACCTGACGACGACCCTTGCGGGTGCCGTACTCGACCACACCGTCGATCTTGGCAAACAACGTGTCATCGCCTCCACGGCCCACGTTGAGTCCCGGATGGATCCGGGTACCGCGCTGGCGAACCAGGATCGAGCCCGCACTCACGGTCTGGCCATCAAAGGCTTTCGGGCCAAGCCGCTGTGCCGCAGAATCGCGACCGTTGCGGGTCGAACCACCCGACTTCGTCTTTGACATGAGCTACTTCTCCTTGGTTGCCGCGACCTTCTCGTCGGCGGCGGCCTTGCTGTCCGTCTTCTTCCTGGAGGTAAGAGTGATCTTCTTCACCTTGATGGTGGTGTAGGTCTGGCGATGTCCTGCACTGCGCCGGTAGCCGGTCTTGTTCTTGTACTTGAACACGTCGACCTTGTCCCCGCGGTGCTCCCCCATTATCTCAGCCGTCACCTTGGCTTTCTCCAATTTCTTGGCATCGGAAATGACGGTGCCATCGTCCTTGACGATCAGCAGCGGAGTGAAGGTCACCTCTCCGGTTTCCTTGAGGCGCTCTACGTCGAGCACATCGCCTTCACTGACTTTCGATTGTTTTCCGCCGGCGCGGATGATCGCGTACATCATTTCCTCCGAGATCCCCGGACAACTCATTGTGTCCGGTGCTCGCTCGCTTGGCGAGTCGTTCGCTCGAGCCGCGAGCAAACAGGCTCCTAGGAGCGCCGGCGCATGTTAGTACAAGGCGCTGCCCGGCAAAACCCTGGGATCCACGCTTCGAACCGCCTTACCTATGCCTCGTCGGCGGCTGGGAGGGGAACCCCGGCGGTGGCGGCCTCCTCGTATAGGACCACTCCGCGACCGTTGCAGCGCGGACACACATCGCTGAACGACTCCAGCAGCCCGGCCGAAACGTTCTTGCGTGTCATCTCCACCAGACCGAGGTTGGATACATCGAAGACCTGGGTCCGTGTCTTGTCCTTGGCGAGATGCTCGCGAAGACGTTGCAGTACCGCGGCTCGGTTCTTGGCAACCTCCATATCGATGAAGTCGATGACGATGATTCCCCCGATGTCCCGCAGACGAAGCTGGCGGGCAATCTCCTCGGCCGCCTCCAGGTTGTTCTGCAGGACGGTCTCCTCGAGGTTGGAGCGTCCGACGAAACGGCCCGTGTTGACGTCGATCACGGTCAGGGCCTCGGTCCTATCGACGACGATATGGCCGCCAGATGGCAACCAGACCTTGCGATCCAGGGCCTTGCGCAGCTGATCCTCGACATGGAATCTCTCGAAGAGGCCTAGCTCGTCCTCGTAGAGCTTCACCTTGTCCAACAGGTCTGCCTCGGTACCTTCGAGGTACGACAGTGCCTGCTCATAGGTTTCCTTGCTGTCGATGAGGAGCCGGCGGAAGTCGCTGGTGAAGTGCTCGCGAATGACCCGCAGCACCAACGGCGGCTCTTCGTGAAGCAGACGCGGGGCCTTGGTCTGGTCGTGCGCTTCGATCTCACCCCAGATGCGAAGCAACCTCTTGATGTCCGCCTGGATGTCTTCCTTAGACGCTCCCTCGGCTGCCGTGCGCACGATCACGCCCATACCTTTGGGACGCACCTCTCCGATCACGCTGCGGAGCCGGCGACGCTCATCGTCCGGTAGTCGCCGTGAAATCCCCCGCACATCTGAGTTCGGAGCCAGCACTAGATAGCGGCCCGCCAGGCTTATCTGATTGGTCAGACGGGCTCCCTTGTGGCCAAGAGCGTCCTTGACTACCTGGACAAGGACCGTGTCGCCCGGCTTCATTACAACTTCGATGCGGCGCGCCTTGCCTTCGATCTCAGCATCGTCGTAGTTGACGTCCCCGGCGTAGAGGACACCGTTCTTGCCTTCGCCGAAATCGACAAACGCCGCTTCCATGCCGGGAAGGACGTTGCGGACCTTGCCGAGGTAGACGTTGCCAACCAGCGACTTCTGGTCGCTCCGGGCAACGTAGTGCTCGACGAGAACCGGCCCCTCGAGAACGACGATCTGTGTCTGGTGCGGGCTCGATCGAACCAGCATTTGCTTCCGGGCCGTGTTGGGCGGGGGCACGACCTCCAGATGGGGGCGCGGACGCCGCTTCTCGGTGGTTCGGGCCGCGTCGCGTTGAGAAGCAGTAGATCGACCGTTCTTGCGTTTGCCGCTGCGCTCTCGCTGCTGGGAGGATCGCTGTGAGCTGCGGCTCTTAGAGCCTGAGTCCTTGCGCTCCCGTTCTACCTTTTGTGGTTCCTCGACCGCTCCCCGGCGGACAACCCGCGCGGTCTTCTTGCGGAACAATGCCATTAATGATCTCCTTCAGACGCCCAGATGGGCGAGACGATGATGCCGGCGTAGTCGCCGGTGTCGCCAGGGCGCTTTCGAAGAGGTGGTTCACCGTCAACCTGGCCAGGACGGCGACGAACCCAATGATCATCGGGTCGGTGAGTGAGCTTGGATGTGCGAAGCTGGCCTGCATCCTCAATTCCCCGGTTCGAAAGGCCCAGCCGCTGCGAGTGCGGCTCGACGGAGCCGAATCGTAGCAGACAAAGCGCGAATTTCGATGGTCGTTATCGGCAGCTTTCAGTCGCGACTGGAGGTCGGGTCGGGTCCCCCGCCTGCTACGCTCAGTCGTCATGCATCGACGTGCTGACCAGGGCTGGCTCGAGGTCATTTCCGGCCCAATGTTCTCCGGGAAGAGCGAAGAACTGATCCGCCGCGTCATCAGGTACAACCTGGCGCGGGTGCCTACGCAGACCTTCAAGCCGGAGCTCGATACGAGATATGCCGACAAGAAGGTCGTTTCCCACAGCAACATGTCCGTAGAGGCTCAGCCCGTAAAGGACTCTGCGGAGTTGCTATCGACGGTCGAGGACCGCACCATCGTTGTCGGTATCGACGAAGGCCAGTTCTTCGATATCGGTCTCATCGAAGTTGCCACGATGCTGGCGAATGCCGGCAAGCGGGTAATCGTCGCCGGCCTCGACCTCGACTACTTGGGCCGCCCGTTTGAGCCCATTCCGTCCCTGATGCTGCGAGCAGAGTACTTGACCAAGAGCCTCGCTGTCTGTCATCGCTGCGGCGGGCCCGGCTTGTTCACGCAGCGGGTAGTTGACTCCGATGAGCTGGTGGTGCTCGGGGCAACCGACTCCTACGAAGCCCGCTGCCGTCATTGCTTTGATCCGCATGAGGCGAAGCAGACCCGGCTCCAGCTGGTGCCCGAGGCCTAGCGACCTCACAGGTCGATGCGGATCAAAGGTCGGCATCAACGGGGACAGGCGACCGCCTCATCCATACCGAGTGCCCGAGGCCGATCGCCACACTCATGGCTACATAGGCCGTGCCGCCGGCGCTGAGGAATGGGAGGGGAAGCCCCGTGACCGGTGTGAGGCGAACCGTCATTCCGATGTTGACGAAGGCGTGAAAGACAAGCATGGCGGCAACGCCAATCGCAACCAGTTGGCTAAAACGATCACGCCCGTTGGCGGCGGCGACCAATAGCCGCCAGGTGATCACGGCAAACAGTCCGATGACCACGGTGGCTCCGATGAAGCCCAGTTGCTCGCCGATTGCAGTGAAGATGAAGTCGGTCGACTGTTCCGGCACGAACGACAAGTTGGTCTGTTGCCCCTGGAACAGTCCCCTCCCAAACAGGCCCCCCGAGCCGATGGCGATCTTGCTCTGCGCCAGGTTGTAGCCGGTATCGGCGAGATCGGCCGATGGATCGAGGAACGCGGTGATCCGGGAGATCTGATATTCCTTGATTGCGCCGACCTGGAACAGGCTCACCGACGCAATGACCGCGGCTATTCCCATGAACGCGAACTGGCGCCAAGTTGTCCCTGCGCTGAAGACCATGACGACCGCCACAAAGGCGAAGACGAGCATGGTGCCGAGGTCGGGCTGGCGAAAGATGAGAGCGGCCGGCACCAGCACGAGGATCACAGCCTGCGCCATTTCCTGCCATCGCAACGTCTTGTCAAGTGACCGGGCCAGGATGGCGGCTAGGGCGAGAATCACAGCGATCTTCGCCATCTCTGATGGCTGGAACTGGTACCTCCCGATGTTGATCCACCTCTTCACACTCCCGTCGTTGATCACCAACACCGCAATCAGCGTTGCCAACGAGATGAAGTAGGCCAGCGGAGTGAGCCTGCGGAGTGCGCGATGCTCCACCAGGGAGGCAATGATGAAAGCCCCGATTCCGATCAGCACGAAGAGCAGCTGCCGCCGCACCGCTTCCGTCGGGCTCCTCCCCTCTGCCAGCAAGCGCGGAGCCGAGGCCGAGTAGATCATGACCAGGCCCAGGCCGCTCAGTGCAAGGTAGGCCAGGATCAGGCCAAGGTCGGGGCGAAGCGCCCGCTCCCGCTGCAACAAGGTCACCGGTTCCGTGCGACGCGCCGTGAGCACCATCAGTCGGCTTCCTCCCCGAGCGATACCGCCGTAACCGGCTGATCCAGGAGGTATTGCAGAATGGGCTTGGCGGTCGGCGCGGCGACACCACCGCCACTCCCGCCCCGCTCGATGATCACTACAACCACCCACTCGGGATCATCGATAGGCGCGACACCAACGAACAGGGCCGTGTTCACCGCCTCCTGGGTGACATTGCCGTCTGCGTCTTCCCGTCGCTTGATGATCTCAGCCGTCCCCGTTTTGCCACCCACTTGATCCAGGTTGTCCCCGAAATCGACAAACGCCGAGTGGGCAGTGCCACGCGGGTCGTTCACTACTCGACTCAGATCGTTGCGGAGCGCTCGCACCGTCGATGCCGACAGGTTCTCGACAACATTGAGCACCGTCGGCGGATTCTCAGTCACGAGCTCCCCGTCCTCGGTCCGGATTTCGTCGACCAGCCGGGGTTGCCACACTGTTCCGCCGTTGACCACGGTCGCGTAAGCCGTTGCAAGCTGGACGGGTGTCGACAGCATTGACCCCTGACCCACCGCCGCCTGGAACAAGTCGCCCCCAAACCACGGGCTGGCGAACTCGAGACGGCTCGGGTCGAGACGGGGATCCCGATCCGCAGCCCAGGTCTCGAACAGCTCGCGGTCCGGCACCAATCCCTTTCGTTCAGTGGGGAGATCGATGCTGGTCTTCTCGCCGAAGCCAACATCGCGTGCCCAATCCTGAAGCAGGCTCTCCTGCTCCGTCCCCTTGTATTGATCCCAGAGCGCCCAAGTGACCTCCCAAAAATAGGTGTTGCAGGAACGCATCAGCGCGTCGTGAATGTCCTGAAACCCATCGTCTTGGCGTGTCCAGTTTTGGAACACCTGCTGGCTGCCATCGCCGAGCTCGGCGCGCGCCAGTCGCCCGGCACACAGGATCTCGTCCTCGACGGAGTCGGCGCCTTCTGGGGCGATTCCCTCCTCCATTGCCATCACATAGGTAAGGGCCTTGAATGTTGACGCAGGGGCGTATTGACCGGTAACGGCAAAGTTGATCAGCGCGCCTTCAGGCAGGGCATCGAAGGAGGCCTGATCTAGGCCGGCAACGAAGATCGACGGATCGAAGTTGGGTACCGACCCCATTGCCAGGACCCCACCGTCATTGACGTTCAGCACGAGACCAACAGCCCGCACAGGACATCCCTTGTCCTCGTTCCCGTCGTCCTCGCTGCCGGGTTCACACCCGTCCTCGTTGTACTCGGTGCGGGCCAAGTCGAGACCTTCGCGCAGAGCATTCTCCAGGACACCCTGCAACTCGATATCGAGTTCGAGAATCAGAGTGTTGCCGGGCTCCGGGAACTCCTCACCCATGACTTCCAGCACCGAGCCGAGGGCGTCGACCCGAAACTTGATCTGGCCCTCGGTGCCCTGCAGCTCGGAGTCATACTGCGCTTCCAGTCCCGCCTTGCCCACGATGTCGGTGGGCTTGGCACCCTCCTCGATATCTACCCGATCCGGCCGGCCGATATAGCCGAGGACCCCGGAAGCCAGATTGGAGTACGGATAGGTGCGCTGTGGCACCGGGATCACGGACACCCCTACGAACTCCTCCCGGTGCTCGGCGAGGTACACCACCTTCTCGCTAGGCAGATCGGCAAGGATCTCCCGCCGATCGCCCCTGTCACGAGCATCCGAAACAATCTCCTCGACCTCGTCGGCGGGGAGTCCGGTGAAAGCAGCCAGCAAGGACACGAGTTCCTCCACCGCTGATTCGGGTACCAGCGAGCCGTCGACTACGGCGGCCAACGCAGGACGCGTTCCGGCCAGTTGTCGCCCGGCGTTGTCCACGATCTGACCGCGCGGGGCGGGGGTATACACCCAGTCGATCTGATTGCGCAGCGCTTCGGCTGCATAGTCGACACCCTCAGCCGGCACCACCTGAACCCTCCACAACTGCAGGGTGAGAATGCCGAACATCGTCAGGAAGAGGAACCCAACTGCCCCTAGGCGCCATGGAGACTTCATGTCGACCACCCCAGCCGCTGGCGTCGACCAATGAGACGGCTGACAATCGGAAACACCACTGCGGCGAGAACGACGTTATAGAGGGCGGGTAGGAGGGTGTCTTTGATCACAGCGGTGCTCGTGAAGAATCGCTCGCCAAAGAGAGTACCGATGATCACGAATAACGAATGAGCCACCAGCGTGATCAGAAAGACTCCCAAACCTACGATCACCGGACCGTCGTCGGCACGGCTGCGGAAGCGAAGTGCGATGTAGACCGACACCGTGTACGCCATCGCCCACAAGCCAAGCGGGGCACCGCCGAGCAGGTCGAGCAACATCCCGGCGGTGAAGCCGAGTAGCAGCGAAGGTTCGGGATCGAGATAGCGCACACACGCCAGCACCACCACCAGTACCGCCGCCGGGGAAGCTCCCCAAGGGTTGATTCGCCCGTCGCCAAAGACTGCGGTCTGGGCCACCACCGCCAGTATTACCAGCGCTAGTGAGATACCAACGTCGCGTGTCCTCACGGCGCCTCCTCACCGCTGCTGTCGGCGCCGTCCGCGTTTCCGTCGGCTTCGCCAACCGTGTCTTCGGTCGGCTCTTCGACCAGTTCGTCCGTTACCGGCTCTTCGGTCTCATCGTCTGCGGCATCCAGTGGTGAGTAGCCAACGATGACCTTGACGTAGTCGAGTCGCGTGGGGTTCATCGCAGCAACCACTTCCGCGTCGAGGCCGAAGCCGGCATCGTCGGCAGCAGTTTCCTTGACCGTGCCGACAACGATTCCCGGCGGGAAGCGACTCCCTGCAGTGACGATCACGTTGCCTTCCCGGACTGGTTCCTCGGCGTTGAATATGCGCAGAATCAGGGTGTCGTTGTCTCCGGTGAGCAACCCCGTCTGGCTCGTCACCTCATCCTGTACCGAGATCGTCACATTGGGATCGAAGATGAGCCGCACCCTGGCGGAGTTCCTGAACACATCATCCACTCGCCCGATCAATCCACGCTGATCGATCACCGCATCGCCTACGGAGATTCCGTCGTTGGAGCCCTTGTCGATGAAGCGGACGAGGTCGAGCGTGCTGGCCCCTGAGGAGACGATCCTGGCAGTGACCGTCGGCAAGTCCTCTGGAGCCTCGAGGCTATTGATCTCCATCAGGTGCTCCAGGTCGGCCTGAATGCTGGCGAACTGCTCGACTTCGGTCTTGAGCTCCTCGTTCTCGAGCCGGAGTGCATCGTTCTCTTCGCGGAGGCTTGCGATGTCGGACAGCGCGTCGATGAAGCCCACGACCGGCCGGGTTACGGCTGCCGCGACCTCCTGCAGCGGGGAGAACAGCGTCTGTGCGCCTTCACGCATCGTGGTACCGATGCCCCCGCCTGCGCTGCGTACATCGAAGGTCGCAAGAAGGAACGCCACGACGAGGAGGGCGATCAGCAGTGTTGTGGACTTGTCGAAGCGCTGGAAAGACTGCACTAGAAAACCCGCCCCCGCAGCGAGATTGGAGCTGGCGGCACGGGGCTAACGACGCCCGCTGGAAGAGAGGACAACATGGAGGACCTCGAACTCTTCGAGACACGCTCCCGATCCCAGCACAACCGACTGCAGTGGCTTGTCTGCTGTAACGATCGGCATGCCGGTCTCGTTGGCGAGTCGCTGATCCAGGCCACGCAGCAAGGCCCCTCCCCCGGTCAGCACTATGCCCCTGTCCATGATGTCGGCTGCAAGCTCGGGCGGGGTCTTGTCCAGGGCGTACTTGACGGCATCGACAACCTGCTGCACAGGCTCCTCGATCGACTCCCTGATCTCCGCCGCGCTCAAGACAACGGTCTTGGGTAGACCACTCACGAGGTCCCGACCACGGACCTCCGCGGATGGCTCCTCGGGGAACGGGAAGGCCGACCCGATTGCCATCTTCACCTGTTCTGAGGTGCGCTCACCCAGCATCAGGTTGTATTCCTTCTTCACCCACGACATCACGGCTTCGTCGAGCTCATCACCGCCGATGCGGGTGCTCTTGGAAACCACGATGCCGCCGAGCGAGATCACCGCAACCTCGGTTGTCCCCCCACCGATGTCGACAACCATCGACCCGGACGGTTCGTGAACGGGCAGACCCACGCCAATCGCTGCCGCCATCGGCTCTTCGATCGTGTAGGCGCGACGCGCTCCGGCGTGATAGGCAGCCTCTTCCACCGCGCGCCGCTCAACGGCCGTGATCCCCGAAGGCACACAGATGACGATGCGAGGCCGGGCGGCAAACCGACGGTTATGGACCTTGTTGATGAAGTACCGCAGCATCTTCTCGGTGATGTCGAAGTCTGCGATCACACCATGGCGGAGGGGGCGAATTGCCTGGATGTGTGATGGCGTGCGCCCGATCATCCGCTTGGCTTCCATCCCGACCTCGAGCGGCCGGTTGTCTCGCGCATTGATGGCAACCACTGATGGTTCGTTGAGCACGATGCCCATACCGCGCACGAACACCAGCGTGTTCGCCGTGCCCAAATCGATGGCCATATCCCGGCCGGCGACCGAGAAGAGGTTGTCAAGCATCGTTGCTCACTGTTGACGGGACGGAGTCAGTTTACCGGGGCGCGAATCACGACGTCGCGAAAACACCCCGATGCGTACTCGTGCACGCGCCCTGCACCGTATCGGCGGACGCGGATTACCCCAAATCGATCCAACCCGGTTTTGGCGTCCCAAAGCGGAACATATTCCGCTCAGATACGCCAGAACGGGGCTGTTGAGTTCGATTGCATCGGACTCAGAGCTAACCGAAGAACAGTCCTAGTTCGCGGTCTGCGCTCGCCACCGAGTCGGAACCGTGGACGATGTTGTTCGTCATGATGATCCCGAAGTCACCACGAATCGATCCCGGGGGTGCTTCAGCCGGGTTGGTCGGCCCCATGACGGTTCGGGCAACCGCAACGGCGCCTTCTCCGGACCACTGCATGGCCACCACCGGACCGCTCGTGATGAATTCAACCAGGTCGCCGAAGAACGGCTTCTCGGTGTGCTCGGCATAGTGACGACCGGCCAGATCCTCATCGATCTCGAGCATCCGCATCTTCTCGAGCTTGAGGCCCTTGCGCTCAAAACGGCTGATGACCTCGCCGACTATGCCGCGCCGCACGCCGTCTGGTTTCACCATCAAAAAGGTGCGCTCTACTGCCATCGCTTGATCCTTAACTAGGGACAACCTCGGCGGCCGATGGTAGCGGCGAGAAGAAGACCGATATGCGCAACTATCGTGCATCGTCGATGGCGAATCCGAGTGACGAGCAGGCCAAACAGACGATGGCAGGTGTGTTCTCCCGAGCCAGCGGCGCCTACGACCGGGTGGTGACCTCGTTCTTCGATCACTTCGGGTCCCGGCTGGTAGATCATGTGGGCTTGGAACCCGGTTGGCGGGTCCTCGATGTTGGCTGCGGACGGGGGGCGGCGGTGTTCCCGGCCTCGACCAGGGTCGGCTCGGCGGGTCGCATCTCGGCAATCGATCTGGCTCCGGGCATGGTCGATGTACTTCGGCAGGAGGCGGAACAGCGGGGTATCGCCAACGTCGACGTTCGGGTTGCTGATGCCGAGGATCTTCCCTACCCCGACGGGTCGTTTGAGGCTGTGTTGTGCGGGTTCGCTCTGTTCTTCTTTCCAGACAGTCACAAGGCCCTTTCGGAGTTCCTGCGAGTGGTGGTGCCCGGCGGACGATTGGGGGTCAGCACTTTTACTCCAGCCGTTGCGGACGGACTTGCCTGGTTTGTCGAGTTGTTGCGCGACTCCTTAGAGTTGCCCGCCCCGCGGCGGGATACCGTGCAATTCGATGAGCCCCAACAACTCGATCGAGCTTTGACGTCCGCTGGGTTCACCAGTGTCAATGTGCAGGAAGAGTCGTTTGCGGTTCTGGTGCCCAGCTTCGATCACTTCTGGGAATGGATGTGGTCGATAGGTGTGCGGGGGCTTCTCGAACAGCTCGACGAGCCGGCGACCAACCTGGTTCGGCAGGCGGCAGAAGCCCACCTCGACCAAGAGTTGGGTTCGCCCCCCTACCACTTCACCGCCGACACGCTGCTCACGAGGGCTGTGAAGCCTTAGCGACTAGCGACTGCGCCGCTCCCTGCAGTCGGGCCTCGGCCGTTCCGAGCGAGAGGCGTCACTCGATCGGCAACTCAGCCTCAAAACGGCGGTGGACCGGCGACGGCGCGTTGTCGAGTCCCATGGCGTGACGGGCTTCGCCGACTACATAGAGGGAGCCGGCGACCAGAAGCCCCTCGCCGGTAGCGAGGCCATCTCGGGCCACCTCGAGGGCTTGGGGAACCGACTCGACAGCTTCGCTGGGGACGTCGAGAGCCTTCTCCGCGGCGACCGCCAGTTCCCCCGGGTCGACAGCAAGCCGGTCGTCGGCCTTGGTGGTAACGACTCTCGATATCCTGCCCCGCAGCGGTGACAGCAGCTCCGCAGCGTCGCGTTTGCCGCGCAGCCCGACGACCAGCGTCCAGTGCTCTTCGTCGAACTCCTCGGCCAGCGCCCGGGCTAGGCCACGGAAACCCTCTTCGTTGTGGGCACCGTCGATCAGCACGGTTGGTTCGAGCCCGGCGACCTCCAAGCGGCCGGGCGACCGGACAGTTGCGGCTGCTTCGCGGACTGCATCCTCATCGAGGGCCCTGCCGAAAAAGGCCTCACACGCCGCAATCGCCGTTGCCAGGTGGGTTACCTGGTGCCGGCCGTGGATGCCGAGAACCAGGTCGGTGTATTCGGCGTGAATCCCTTGGATGCTGGTGACCCAACCGCGTTCATCGCGATCGACAGCATTCACCCGAAATGCCTCCGGCGCCTTGTGCCAGACCGAATTCGTCTCGGCTACACGCGACGCCACGGCGCTCGTCGCCTCTGAACCGAGCGGACCGGTGACGAGTGTCCCGTCGTCCTTGAGAATCGCCGCCTTCTCAGCCGCGATCTTCGACTGAGTGTCGCCTAAGTAGGACGTGTGGTCGATGGCTACACCGGTGATGACCGACACATCCGCTTCGACCAGGTTGGTTGCGTCACGTCGCCCGCCAAGGCCCACCTCGATGACTGCCACATCGACCGCATCTACCCGGAACGCCTCGAAGCCGACTGCGGCAGTCAATTCGAAGTACGTAGGCTGCTCTTCGAACTGCTCTTCCTGCATCATCACGAACGGGGCAACATCTTCTACCGCACGGGCGAGGTGGGTCTTGCCGAAACCTGTCCCGCCAAGCGCATATCGGTCCTCAACCCGATGCAGGTGTGGCGAAATGAACGAACCGGTGAACAACCCGTGGGCACCGAGGATGTCGGAGATCATCCGAACCACTGTGGTCTTCCCGTTGGTGCCGGCTACGTGAATCACCGGGTACGAACGATGCGGATCCCCCATCAACCCCAGTAAGCGCTCGATGCGCTCGAGACCGGGGCGAATCCCATACCCGATTCTGCGATCGAGGAAAGCAACTGCTGCTTCGTAATCACCTGGGTAGTCAGCGTCCATGTTTCTTCACGGTCCCCAGTCGCTCACTCGAGTTCTGCGAGCTGAGTGCGCAGCTTCTCCAACTTGGCGGTGAACTCGTCGACCTTGCGCTGCTCCCCGGCAACCACGTCCGCAGGAGCGCGTTCGGCGAAGTTCGGATTGCTCAGCTTGCCTTGCGACCGCTCCAGAAGCTTCTCGGTTTCAGCGATGGCTTTCTCCAGACGGGGCTTCTCCGCTGCGACGTCTACCAGACCCGCCAGTGGCACGAAGGCTTGGAAAGCACCCGATGCGAACCTGGTGTGTCCGGCAACCGCTGCGGGTGGTCCCTCATAGGAGGCCGCAACATTGGCCATCGATGCCAACTGTTCTTGCCACCAAGGCTGGGCGATGCCCGCCTGGTCATCGACCAGGAGGTTGATCTCGACCTTGGGCGAGATCTCGTGCTCGGCGCGGAACCGACGCACCCAGACGATCAAGGCTTGCAGTTCGTCGACGCCCGCAGGAGATTCGCCTGCCGGAGGTTGCGGCCATCGAGTCGCAGCCACCAACCCGTCACCGACCAATTCCGACCACAGCTCCTCGGTGACATACGGGATGACGGGGTGGAACAGCGCAAGGAGGTCGCGCATGACGGCGCCAAGCGTCTTTCTGGTGACTTCGGCAGATGCAGGATTGCGCAGGGCCGTCTTGGCCAATTCCAGATACCAGTCGAAGACCTCGGACCAGGCGAAGTTGTAGAGCTGGCCAACGGCGTCTGAGAATCGGTACTCCTCGAGCAGGGCGTCGTAGTCCGCAGCAACCTCATGGAGCCGGGACAAGATCCAAGCGTCGATCGGTCCGGGATTGTCCGGGTACCCGCCCTCTGCTGGAACCGAACCGGGTTCCACGTGGTTGAGCGTGAACCGAATCGCGTTCCACAGCTTGTTGCCAAACCGGCGTGCGGCGTCGATCCACTCGACGTTGAGCGGTATGTCGTGGCCGGGCGCAGCGGATTGCAGCAGCGCCAAGCGGAGAGCATCGGCGCCGTACTCGTCGGCCACATCGAACGGATCAACCGCATTTCCGATGGACTTCGACATCTTGCGGCCATCGGCGGCCCGCACCAAACCGTGAATGACGATGTCGCGGAACGGCTCCTGATCGGTGAAGTGAACACCCATCATGATCATCCGGGCGACCCAGAAATAGATGATGTCGTAGGCAGTGACCAGAGCATCGGTTGGGTAGAACTTCTGAAGGTCGGCCGTCTCTTCGGGCCATCCCATGGTCGAGAAGGGCCACAACTGGGAGGAGAACCACGTGTCGAGAACGTCCTCATCCTGGCGCAGCGAACTTCCATCACAGCTCGAACACGCCGCGGGCTCTTCGACCGAAACGATGACCTCATCGCAATCATCGCAATACCACGCCGGAATCCGGTGACCCCACCACAGCTGGCGGCTGATACACCAGTCGCGCAGGTTCTCCATCCACCGGAAGTAGTTGTTCTCCCAGCGTTGCGGGACATAGCGGGCCTTGCCGTCCTTTATCAGATCGATCGAAGGACCAATCAGCGGCCCGACGTTGACAAACCACTGCAACGACAGCATCGGTTCCACGACAGTGCCGCACCGGGAGCAATGCCCGACCGAGTGATGGTGATCCTCGATCTCGACTATGTACCCCTGCTTGTTGAGTTCGTGGCGCACCGCCTCCCGAGCTTCGAAGCGATCCTGCCCGAAGAATTCGCCGCCGGCACGGGTGATGTTGGCCTCGGTGTCAATCACCTTGATTGCGGGCAGATCGTGTCGCTGTGAGATCTCGAAGTCCAGCGGATCGTGGGCCGGGGTGACCTTGACGGCACCCGTACCGAAGCCGAGTTCGACCCCGTAGTCGGCCACTATTGGGATCTTCCGACCGATCAGCGGGAGCGTGACGGTCTTCCCGACAGCGTCCTTGTACTTCTCGTCATCGGGATGCACGGCAACAGCAGTGTCTCCGAGCATTGTCTCAGGACGAGTCGTGGCAACAACAACCGACCCTGTTCCGTCGGTGTAGTCGTAGCGGATGTGAGTCAGTTCGCCTATCTCGTCCTCGTGCTCGACCTCGATCTCCGAGAGTGCGGTGTGGCACCGCGGGCACCAGTTGATGATGCGTTCGCCGCGGTAGATGAGGTCCTGGTTGTACAGCTCGACAAACACGTGCCCGACTGCGTCGCTGAGGCCCTCGTCAAGGGTGAATCGCTCCCTGCTCCAGTCAGTCGAGAAACCGAGGCGGCGAACCTGCTCGTTGATTCGGTTGCCGTGCTTTGCCTTCCACGCCCAGACCTGCTCGATGAATCGTTCGCGCCCCAGATCGTGGCGGCTCATACCCTCCTTGGCCAAGTCGCGTTCGACGACGTTCTGCGTG
>JASJEG010000004.1 GCA_030064765.1 Acidimicrobiia bacterium
TTCGATCTTCGAGACGGACATAGACAAGTTGGCAACAGCGAAAGTGACTCTGGGCTGCAACCCGCCTGCCAACGATCACTTCTGCCCTGACGACCCGGTGACCCGCGGACAGATGGCGGCGTTCTTGGTACGGGCACTGGCTCTCGGATAGAGAGACGCCTATTGCCTATTGCGTGGCTTCCGGTGCGCTCAGCTCAGCCGGGCGCACCGGTCGGGCTGCGCCGGCGCCAAGAAGCGGAGCTGTGCTGAGCTAGGCCATCGCGGCCAGCAAATCGGGAACCTGGCTGAGTGAGCCCTTCATGCCCTCCTCGGCGCCCATCTCGATGAGTTGCTCCATTGCCTCGAGCGAGGGGAACATGGTCGTGATGACCATTCGGGTGGCGTCGCCGATGTCTGAGATGTCGACGCGACTGGTCATCGTCGGCATTCCCTCGACCTCGTTGCCGTCGTCGTCGAGGAAGCCGTCGCCGAGCTCGAGTGCCTTGGGCGGGTCGATGGCGATGAACTCGGAGAACCCGTGGTACTTCTCACCCTCAGGCCCGGTCATGTAGTAGCGCACCTTGCCGCCCGGGGTGAACTCGTGCTCGACAACCGTTGCCGGATACTCGGGCGGGCCCCACCACTTCTCGAACAGGCGAGGGTCGGCCCACAACTGCCATACCCGTTCCGGGGTGGAGTCGAACTCCGCCGTGAACGACATGGTCAGCTTCTCGGGGTCCTTGTGGATAGCGGTGATGGTCATCGTGATTCTCCGGTTTCTAGAGCGAGAAGCTCGCCCATTCTGTTGACTCGCTGACGCCACAGCTCCTCGAACTGGTCGAGCAGCTGTGCCGCCTGGTTGATGGTTGCGATATCGGTGGTGACCAGCCGTTCCCGGCCGCGCCGGGTCTTGGTCACCAATCCGGCCCGCTCCAGGACCGAGACGTGCTTCTGCACAGCCGCAAAGCTCATCGCATAACCGGCGGCCAGCTCGGACACCGAGTGCTCGCCGGCAATGGCGCGCTTGACGATATCCCGCCGGGTCGCATCGGCCAGGGCGTGAAAGAGCAGATCAACTTGCTCGTCGGTCATCGTATCTACAACCATATGGTTGTATGTTAGCCGGGATCGGCGGCTTGGCAAGGGTGTCTCCCATCGGTGCATCCTCGTAGAGTGATCGTCGTGATCAGCCGTCCCCTCACGAAGCGACAGCTCAACCGCACCACGCTGGCCCGACAGCTACTGCTGCAACGCAAGCCGCTCGGCGCTGTCGATGCGGTTCGTCGCGTGGTTGCCCTGCAAGCGCAGGAGCCCGCCTCGCCCTACATCGCACTGTGGAACCGGGTGGAGGGCTTCGACCCGGCGGAACTCGATGGGGCCTATGCCGATCGTTCGGTCATCAAGGCATCGTTGATGCGGATCACACTCCACGCCGTTGCCGCCACCGACTACGCGACCTTCCAGCTTGGGATGTTGCGCACGCTGCGGGCTGCCCGGCTGAACGATCGCCGCTTCGAGTCAACTGGTTTGTCGATATCGGAAGCCGATGCGCTGGTGCCGATCTTGCTCCAACTCCTCGCCGAGCCCCGCTCCCGCCAACAGATCGAGGAGATGCTCGAGAGCGAGCTTGGTGAAACTCCGGACAGGCACGTGTTCTGGGCGCTGCGCACCTTTTCCCCTCTGCTGCATGCTCCCACCGGTGGGCCGTGGTCGTTCACGAGCAATGCTCCCTCGTACCAGGCCGCGCCTTTCGACCGGACCGAGACGGATCAGGCGGCGGCACTGCAGCACCTCATCTGGCGCTACCTCGAGGGGTTCGGTCCGGCTTCGCCTGCCGACTTCGCCCAGTTTGCGTTGCATCGGCAGGCGGAGATTCGCCCCGCACTGGCGGGCCTGGCCGATCGCCTCGTCACCATCGACGGGCCCAACGGGAAACTGCTCGACATCCCCAACGGTCACGTTGCCGATAGCGACGCCGCCGCTCCGCCCCGCTTGCTCCCGATGTGGGACAGCACGCTGCTCGCCTATAGGGACAGAAGCCGAATCATCCCCGAGGAGCACCGCCGGACGGTCATTCGGCGCAACGGTGATGTGCTTCCCACCGTGCTGGTCGATGGCTACGTCGCCGGTGTGTGGAGATCGATCGAGGACGGAATCGAAGTCACAGCGTTCCGCCGATTGAGCGATGCTGAGTGGACCGGGCTGGCTGAGGAGGCCGCCGGCCTCGTCGCATTCCTGTCCGCTCGCGAGCCCCTGGTGTACTCCCGCTACGGCAACTGGTGGAAGGACATGCCGGGGGAGCGGCGGCTTCTGGCGGCGTGAGTTCTCCCGCCGTCGCCTTCTCCGTTCTTGCGTAGAAACGTCGCCTATACAGCTACGGATGTACGCAAGAACGGTTGGGCTACCTCTGTTCGCGGAAGTAGGGGAGACCCAATGCTGCCGGGGCACCGAGGAACCTGGCTCGCTTGCCGCTGGTGAGGGCCAGCATGGCGACGATGGCCAGGATGAACGGCAGCATCGCCAGCAGATTCGACGGCACGTTGGACCATGGCTCACCGAGGGTTTGCAGGGTGAACTGGATCCGCTCGGCAGCTCCGAACAGGTAGGCAGCAAACAGGGCTCGCGACGGTCTCCAACTGGCCAGGATGACCAGGGCGATACAAATCCAGCCTGCCTGACCGATGGGCTCGTTCTGCCAGGTCGGCACCAGGGCCAGCGAGTAGTAGGCCCCGCCCAGACCGGCGAACGCGCCGCCAATCATGATGTGGATGTAGCGCACCCGAGCCACGTTGACACCGGCCGATTCTGCGCTGGCGGGATCTTCGCCGACGGCGCGGAGTGAAAGCCCCATGCGGGTCCGGAAGACGTAGAAGCTCGCCGCCGCCACCGTGATCCAGGACACGTAGACCATGATGTCGTGACCGAACACCAGCGGTCCCAGGATCGGAATGTCGGCGAGGCCACCCTCGAGGATCGGCTCGAACGTCGCCTTCGACGGCTCGCCGACCAGCGGCTCGGACCCGGTCTCACCGAGGAAGCTCGACAAGCCGGTGCCGAAGATCGTGAGGGCAAGACCAGACACGATCTGACTCACCCGTAGCGTTACCGAGGCAAACGCATGAACCACCGACAGCGCGGCTCCGGCGAGCATGGCCACGATGACGCCGAGCAGCAGGTTCTCCGTGTTGAACGTCGCCCAGAAGCCGGCGACAGCCCCGACCAGCATCATGCCCTGCACACCGAGGTTCAAGTTGCCGGCGCGTTCCGTGATGATCTCGCCGACCGTTCCGAAGACCAGCGGTGTGCCCAGGCCGATCGCAGCGAACAAGGTGAGGATCAACGTTGACTCGTTCATGCCTCACCTCCTTCCGCAGCCGCCACCGGCTGGGGTTTCTTCTCCGGTCTCCTGAGCCGATTGGCGATGAAGAACTCACCGGCGACGGCAAAGATCAGGATTGCGCCCTGCAGCATCTCGACAGTTGCCGCCGGGACCCGGATCGACTGCAACGACGGGCCGGCGTTGTTGAGCGCACCCATCAGGATGCCAACAGGGACGACGGCGACCGGGTTCAATCGGGCCAGCGCGGCCACGATGATGCCGGTGAAGCCGAGGCCGAGGTCCAACGACCGGGGGTCGAGTGCCCCGACCGGCCCGGCGACGTACAGCGAGCCGGCCAGACCGGCGAATGCGCCAGACATCAGGAACACACCGAGGAACTTCCGGGGCACTGCGATGCCTGCATAGCGGGCCGTGTCGGACGAGTCACCGACGACTCGTACCTCGAATCCCCACTTCGTCTTGCTGATCAGGAACCAGGCGAGGATGGCGAACGCCACCGCAATGAAGAACCCGTAGTCGAGGCGCTGGGAATCGAGGATCTCCGGAATTCGCCCGCTGTCGGGGATGGGCCGGCCGCTCGGGAATTGGCTCACCTCGGGATCGCGCCACGGGCTGCTGCTCCCGAAGATCAGGTAGTACATGAAGTTGAGTGCGATGAAGTTCAACATCAGCGTGGTGATGATCTCGTTCACACCCAGGTACACCTTGGGAACGGCCGAGACCGAAGCCCAGAAGGCGCCACCGACGGCACCGGCCAAGATGACCACCGGGATGGCAATCAGGGCCGGAGTCCCCGAGCCGAGGGCGATGCCGACACCGGCAGCAAAGACCGCGCCCATGATGAACTGACCTTCAGCACCGATGTTCCAGACCAGCATCTTGAACGCAACGGCCGCTGCGACGCCGGTGAGGATCAGCGGTGTTGCTGAGATGAGGGTCTCGCTGAGCCCGCGCTGCGAACCGAATGCGGTATCGACCATCTTGACGTACACCTCGCCGGGGCTGTTCCCGGTCAGGGCGAGGAAGATCGCTCCCACGATGAGAGCGAGTAGCACCGACGCAGCCGGAACGGCGAGGGTGAGACCCAGCGACGCGAGCCCGCGCGGTTCGACGATGATGCGACGTGTCGTCATGTCGCTGCCTCCTCCTTGTGCCCGGCCATTAGTAGGCCGAGGCGCTCGGGTGTCGCCTCCTCGGCCGGCATCCTTCCGGCGACTTGACCTTCGTAGAGAACGAGTACGCGGTCGGACAGAGCGAGCAACTCGTCGAGGTCTTCGGAGATGAGCAGAACCGCCGTGCCTTTGGCCCGTTCCGCCAGTACCAGATTGCGGACCGCTTCGGTTGCTCCCACGTCGAGGCCGCGAGTCGGGGAGCGGGCGATGAGCACTTTGGGGTTGAGCTCAACCTCGCGGGCCAGCAGTGCCTTCTGTAGGTTGCCGCCTGATAGCAGTCGGATCGGCAGGCCGGGACGGACCCCGCGGATGTCGTACTTCTCGATCCACTTCTGGCCGCGCTCCTTGAAGACGCTCGCCGCCAGCATCAATCCCTTTGAGTAGGGCGGCTTGCGGTAAGCCTTGAGCCCGAGGTTGTCCTCGGTTGTCAGCCCGGGGGCAAGCCCCATACCGAGTCGGCTCTGCGGCACGTACGCAACACCGCGGTCGATCTTGTCGGCGACACTCAAGCTGGTTACGTCTTCACCATCGACGGTGACGGTGCCGGAGGTTGGGGTGCGCAGCCCGACGATCCCGTATGCGAGCTCGCGTTGCCCGTTGCCGGAGACCCCGGAGATCCCGAGGACTTCCCCGCCGCGAACTTCGAAGCTGATCCCGCGCACGGCTTCGAGCCCGCGGTCTCCGGCGACACGCACGTCGTCGACGATGAGCATGGCGTCGCCGACGTCGTGTTGGGCGTCGCGGGTGGGCAGCTCGAGATCGCGGCCCACCATCATGCGGGCCAGGTCGCGCGGTTCGGCGTCTGCCGTATCGGCACCGCCGACGGTTGTCCCGTCACGAAGGACAGTGACACGATCCGACACCTGTTTGACTTCGTGCAGCTTGTGGGACACGAAGATCACCGAGCGTCCCTCGGACGCAAGCTGTCGCATCGTCTTGAACAGCTGCTGTGCTTCCTGCGGAGTCAGCACCGCAGTTGGCTCGTCGAGGATGAGGATCTTGGCCTGCCGGTACAGCAGCTTCAGGATCTCGACCCGCTGCTGCTCGCCAACCGAGAGCTGCCAGATGCGCGCCGCCGGATCAACGGGAAGCCCGTACTCCTCGCCGAGCTGACGGGCATCATCCTCCAATTCGGCTTGCGAGATGCTCATCCCGAGCTTGGGATGGCCGAGAGCGAGGTTCTCTGCCACAGTGAGGTTGGATACCAGACGGAAGTGCTGATACACCATTCCGACACCGGCGGCGAGGGCGTCCTTTGGCGTCTTGAACACGGTGGGCGTGCCTTCGAAAAGGAACTCCCCGGCGTCGGGCCGGTAGAGGCCGGCGAGGATGGAGCACAGGGTGGATTTACCGGCGCCGTTCTCTCCGAGCAGGGCGTGCACTTCGCCCTTGCGTAACTGGAAGTTGACGTTGTCGTTGGCCTTTACTCCGTAGAAGGCCTTGTCGATGTTCCGGAACTCAACTGCAAGGGTGCTATCGGCCATTGCCGTAGCCTAGCGATTCGGATCGGAGCGCACCCTGGCAAAGAAGCGGGGCCCCGCATCCGCGGAGCCCCGACTTGCTTCAGGTTGGGAGCGGATCAGCCGGTCGGGCTGCCGATGACGCCCTCGACAAAGAAGTCCATCGAGAAGATGTCACCAAGCGGCTGCTCGGCGCCGTCCTGGTTCATGATCGGATCTGGGAAGACACTGAACGAACCATCGATGATCTGCGCCTTGCGCTCCTCGATCAGGTCGATCGTCGCCTGGTCGACCGAATCGCCGTATGGAGCGATGTCGACCATGCCGTCTGCCATGTTGCCGTAGTAGGCGGTGGCCTCCCAATTACCGGCGACGAAGTCCTCGACCGTCTTGAGGTAGTACGGGCCCCAGTCCCAGATGGCTGCTGTCAGCCATGCCGACGGTGCGAACTCGGTCATGTCGGTGTTGTAGCCAACCCACTTGGCTCCCGCTGCCTCGGCCTCCTGGCCGGGTGCTGCGGAGTCCTGGTGCATGGCGATGACGTCTGCGCCCGCGTCGAGCAGCGACTTGGCCGCTGCGCCTTCCTTGGGCGGATCGAACCAGGTAGAGGTCCAGACGACCTGCACCTGTGCATCCGGGTTCACTTCCTGGGCGCCGAGAGTGAAGGCGTTGATGCCGCGCAGCACCTCGGGGATCGGGAAGGCAGCGACGTAACCGATGAGGTTGCTATCAGTGGCAGCGCCGGCGGCCATCCCGCTCAGGTAGCGGCCCTCTTCGGCGGCGCCGAAGTAGTTGCCCATGCCCGGGCCGGTCTTGAAGCCGGTCGCGTGCAAGAAGGCAACATCCGGGAAGTTCTCGGATGCGGCCAGCATCGGATCCATGTAGCCGAACGATGTGCCGAAGATGACCTGGTTGCCTGCGGCAGCGAGATCCTCGAACACGCGCTGCGAGTCAGAGCCCTCGGGGATGCTCTCCAGCGTTGTGATTTCGACGTTGGCGTTGGCTTCGAGGTACTGAGCGCCCTGGTCATGTGCCCAGGACCAGCCCTTGTCCGCTACCGGTCCGACGTGAACGAACGCAACCTTGATTGCTTCTGCGTCGTCCGCAGCTGCTGTCGTTTCGGTGTCGCCTGATGGCGCCGCGGTGGTGGCCGCGTCGCCCTCATCGTCGCCACCGCACGCGGCGGCGAGCAGCGACAGGGCGAGGACGAGAATGGCGATCAGCCGCCAGTTCCTTAGATTCATAGAGTCTCCTTCTCCGCGATCGTTCCCGTTGCCGGGAAGGATCGATTGCGCTCTCATTTGGGGAGTGCGGCCCCCACTCTAGGAAGAGATCAGAGAAATGGCTCCATCGGCGGCTTCGGGCGAGTGATCTTCCGGCGTCTCGGTGATGTCGATCAGTCGGGGTGAAGCCATCTGCTCAACCCGGCCTTCAGTGTCGACCACGCGGCCGACCATTCGCCAATGGCCCGCCGGTCGTCGCTTCCCGCGATACATCAGATCGTCGGCAGTATGGATCATCTCCTCGACTGATCCCGGCGGGACCCGGAAGGTAACAAATCCGGCCGTTGCCGTCACTACGGGAATGTCGGTCCTCGCCGCCAGGCTATGCCTGATTCGGTTCAGGACGGCAGTCGCCTCATGTGGTCCGGTATTGGGGAGAATGAGCGTGAACTCGTCCCCGCCGACACGGCCGGCGATGTCGGTCGATCGAATCGATTTACTGATTACTTCGCCGAATGCGCTCAGGACGTTGTCGCCGACGATGTGTCCATGAACGTCGTTGACCCCCTTGAAATCGTCGAGGTCGAGGAATGCGATCGTCATCGGCAACCTGCTTGTCGCCGCGCCGACCCGGGCATGTTCCCCAGTCCGCTGCAGCGCTCCGGTGTTGAGCAAGCCGGTTAGCGAGTCACGACGAGTTGCCTCGTCCAACTCCAGCACAAGCCGCCGGAAAGTCTTGGTGAGGGCGATTCCGATTCCCAGCAGAATCGATCCCGACATGGCGGCCAGGATCACCCGGGATCCTTGTGTTGCGTTTGCGGCCTCGAGCTGTCGGATGGCCCACAGCCCCATGATCGCCACCCCGATGAACGATGCCTCGTAGGTGCGGCCCGCCCAGGTCACCGCCGCCACGATGACGTAGGCCCCGAGCAGAACGTGGGCGTCTGATCCGATGATCGTGTCGACCACCAGCAATCCGGCGGCGGCAACGATGGCGGAAACCAGCACCACCCAGCGGGGAGGGCAGATCCCGCGCGCCAGCACACCCCATGCTGGGACTTCGCTGTACGTCGGCGCCTGGCTGAGCCGTTCCCGGTGTAGAACCATGGCAACGTAATCGGAAGGTCAACTGCCGGCTTTAGCCTGTTTCTACCAGGCGGAGGTAGGCAGGACAGGGCGAATAGGCGGAGAAGAGGCCGGCCTGGCTCAGAACACAACCGGTACCGACAGCGCCATTGGCTTGTCGAGCCGACCGGCGAGCACGAGGCAGAACTCGATTGCGTCCATCTCGATCTTCACGCCATCGTCGCCGACCCGGTAACCGCCGCCCGCCGGGCCGTCGAGCAGCAACTGGAACGGCTCACCGTGGCGTTCGGCCCACTCGACAACAACATCCTCGACGATGCGCCCATCATGCCCGCGGGTCAGCACCAGCTCGCGGCCGGTTGCCGCAGCTATGTCGATGCGGTGCATCCACTGGTCCCGGGTGTAGACCCGATCGACGAGGTGGCCCATGGTCATCCGATAGCCGACGCCGGTTGGAATCGGGATCCGCCGTGCGAGTGCTGGTGTTCGCTGGCGTCCCTTGATGGCTGCCGGGGCGACCTCTTGCAGCTGAGCGATGAGCTCGGAGGGGGAGTGGTGTCTCCGGGCGTCCACCTGTACCGCATTGATGCCGTCGATGTCCTCGACGTCCTCCCGGATAGCTATCCGCTTCCCCTTGACGAGCTGGCGAACACTCTCGGCAACCGATGCGTTGGCCTCGGCGGCTCCCAGTAGGTGGGCCACCATGAGGTGTACGTCCCAGTCGTCGCAGACCGTCTGCGTCGCCCAATCGTCAGGGGTCAGCTCGCCGAGCAGCTCGAACAGGCGTTGGTACTCGGTGTTCGCCAGCCCGGCCATCTCGGTGCGGTCTATTGGTTCAATCGTTGTTGCGTCCTTCACGTGCTCTCCCTCCTCAGGAACATGTCTACTGCGGTTTCGATGAGGCGCAGCCAACGGTCGCCTCCGTGGTCATTGGCCACCTGCTGGCTCGCCAGGCCGCTGGTGAGCGCGGTCCACAGATCAAGCGACGGGCCATCACTGATGCCGACCCGACCCATGACCGAGCGCATATGCTCGTAGTTGTCGACTGCGGACGAATAGGCATCGGGCGACGGTTCCCATCCGGGTACCGCGTGCTGAAAGAGCAGCTGGAACCGCGCCGGGTCCTCGTCGCAGAACGCAACAAAGTGACGGGCCGTCTCGATCAGCATGCTTCGTCGGTCGAGATCGGTCGGGAGGGATTCAAAGCGCACGCTCAGCTCGTGATTGCCCGCGATGAACATGGCGTCGTGAATGGCGTCGTTGCCGGCGAAGTAGCCGTATAGCGAGCTCGGCGCCATCTCGAGGTGTGCCGCTATCTCCCTGACTCCCACCCGGCCCCAGCCCTGGGTCCTAGCGATCTCCCAGGCTGTTTCGATGATCGTGGCGCGAGTAGCCGCCCGACGGGATTCGACTCTTGCGGTGGCCAAGGCGCTCTCCTTACTAACGGTGTTCGGTTTTCCGAACAGTGTTCGGTATTCTGGCTGTCCCGGGTCCAAATGTCAAGACTTCTGCAAACGAGCGGGCCCAATCGTGGGCCGGTAGCCTGGCGGGAGCGACTGCACGGAGGGTGTGCAATGGATATCGCAGGAGCGTCGGCAATCGTCACAGGAGGCGCATCAGGTCTGGGGGCGGCCACAGCGCGCCGGCTGTCTGCGGAAGGCGTGCGCCTGGTTCTCGTCGACCTCCAGGATGATCTCGGAGGCGTGGTCGCCGATCAGGTAGGCGGTACGTACGTGCACGCCGATGTGACCGACGTCGAGCAGGTGCAAGCCGCAGTGGACGCAGCGGCGCAGGCGGGTCCGCTGCGAATTCTGGTCAACTGCGCCGGGATCGCCCCGCCGGCGCGGACCCTGAATCGGGACGGAGAGCCGCATCCAATGTCACTCTTCGAGAAGGTTATCGCAGTCAACCTCGTCGGTTCCTTCAACTGCATTCGCCTGGCTGCGGCGGCGATGGCGGCAACCGAGCCCCTCGAAGACGGTGAGCGCGGTGCGATTGTCAATACGGCGTCGGTGGCGGCGTTTGATGGACAGATCGGTCAGGCGGCGTATTCGGCCTCGAAGGGTGGCATCGTCGGCATGACCTTGCCGATTGCCCGTGACCTCTCTGCAATCGGTGTCCGGGTCAACACGATTGCGCCGGGAATCATGGACACGCCACTACTGGCCGGGTTGCCGGAGCCGGCGAAGGAGTCGTTGGGCCAGCAGGTGCTCTATCCGAAGCGCCTCGGCACAACCGACGAGTACGCCGAGACCGCCCAATTCCTGCTGACCCACTCATACATGAACGGGGAAACCGTCCGGATGGATGGCGGCATAAGGATGGCGCCGAAGTAGCCCACAGCGTCGATCGTGACCGATTTCGGGCATACGGCCGACTGACATCATCTAGAGTTCCGCGGATGTTGTCCAAGATGCTCAATCCGTGGCGTTGCCTGCCGACTGGTAGTGCATGAAGCCGGTCATTGCCGTTTCGGCTCAGCAGGCGGTCTCGACGACCAAGCACTACGGGGATCAGCGGATCACCAGTCTGTACGACCTGTACGTCACCGCCATTCAGCAAGCGGGGGGGCTACCGGTCGTGCTCGCGCATGGGGAACCGGTTGACGTACCGCGCCTGCTCGATCGGTTCGACGCCCTTGTGCTGCCCGGTGGCGGCGACATTGACCCCACTTCGTACGGGGACGTTCCGCAGACCGACACCCTGTACGGCATGCGACCGGAATCCGACCTGTTCGAGGTTGCGCTAGTACGCGAGGCGGCGAAGCGCCAGATGCCCATCCTCGGGATCTGCCGCGGTCTGCAGGTCATCAACGTTGCCTTCGGGGGGACTCTCCATCAGGATCTGCCGGAGCATCCGCAAGATCTCGCCGGACGCGCATTTGCCCCGCACTATCGCACCGACGTTGCCCCCGGTTCCCGGCTGCACGAGGTGGTGGGTCGGAACGAGATTGTCGTCAACTCGCTACACCATCAGGGAGTCAAGGATGTCGGCGAAGGGTTGCAGGTGGTCGCAACCGCCAACGACGGCGTTGTCGAGTCGCTCGAGCCCGAGAACCCGGCGTGGGACATGCTGGCCGTGCAATGGCATCCCGAGTGTCTGCACAAGGATCACGCCACCGCCCTGTTCAATTGGCTCGTTGCCGCTGCTGCGATGAAGGCGACCCAACACGATCTGCACTCGCTCACCGAGTCGGTTCGTGTCATTCCGGTCAAGAGGAAGACCGCAGCAGCTTCGTAGATCGAGCCGCATTCGATTCAGAACGCTAACTTTGCTCCTATGAGCACTCTTCTGATCAAGCATGCGCAAGTAGTAGCGACGATGGATGGGGAGCGGCGGGAGATCCCGGATGGTGCGATGCTCGTTGAGGAGGGATTCATCTCCCGGGTTGGTCCGAGCGAGGACCTTCCCGACACAGCCGACGAGGTGCTCGATCTCTCTGGGCACCTGGTCTTGCCCGGGTTCATCAACACCCACCATCACTTCTATCAGACTCTGACCCGTGCCGTTCCCGGTGCCCAGGACGCCGGGCTCTTCGACTGGCTGCGCACCCTGTATCCGATATGGGCCCGCATGACTGCCGAGCATGTCTGGGTTTCGACCCAGGTGGCCCTTGCCGAGTTGGCTCTCTCCGGGTGCACGACCGCCTTCGATCACCTCTATCTGTTCCCCAACGATTCCCGGCTCGACGACGAGATCGAAGCGGCTCGGGAGATAGGTCTGCGCCTCCACGCCTCCCGCGGCTCGATGTCGTTGGGGGAGAGCGACGGAGGCCTCCCGCCCGACTCAGTTGTGGAAACCGATTCGGCGATCCTCGCAGATACCCAGCGGCTGATTGAGACGTATCACGATGGTCGGCCGGGTTCGATGACTCAGGTCGTAGTTGCCCCCTGTTCGCCCTTCAGCGTCACCACCGAAATCATGCGGGACAGCGCCGCGCTGGCACGCCAGTTCGGAGTCACGATGCATACCCATCTCGCCGAAACGATGGATGAGGAGGAGTTCTGCATCTCGACGTACGGTCGTCGACCTATCGAGCTCATGGAAGACCTCGATTGGATGGGCGACGACGTCTGGTTTGCCCACAGCGTCTTCATCAACGACTCCGAGATCCAGCGCATGTCCGGAACTCGGACCGGAGTTGCCCACTGTCCATCCTCGAACATGCGCCTCGCCTCCGGGATTGCCCCGGTGCGCAAGTACCTCGAAGCCGGAGTGCCGACCGGCTTGGGGGTCGACGGATCGGCAAGCAACGATGGCAGCCACCTCCTCGGCGAAGCGAGGATGGCGATGTTGCTCGCCCGCCTCGATGCGGCGCCCAATCAGAGCGGCGGCGGGCTCATGACCGCCCGGACCGCAATCGAGCTCGCCACCCGGGGCGGTGCCGAGGTGCTGCGGCGCTCCGATCTCGGTTCGCTCGAGCCGGGCAAGGCGGCCGACTTCATCGCCATTGACCTGAGCCGCCTCGAGTACGCAGGAGCACTGCACGATCCGGTTGCGGCGGCCATGCTGGCCGCTCCGGTCAACGTTGATTTCAACTATGTCGGTGGTCGTCCGGTTGTCGTGAACGGCGAGCTCGTCACCATGGAGCTCGAGCCGCTGATCGAGCGGCACAATCAGCTGGCTGCGACGCTGCTCGACAGCTGAGTAGCCCGATGCCCACCGTTTACAATCAGTAAAGAGGAGGTGCCGAGTGGAGATCACCCGTCCGACAAGTCTCAGTGAAGCCCTCGATGCACGAGCGCAGGATCCCGGTGCCGATTTGCTCGCCGGTGGTACGGATCTGATGGTCGAGGTCAATTTTGGTCTCGCCAAGCCCGAGCACGTTATCGCTCTCCGGCGCATTGATGAGATAGGCGAAGTCGAGGACCGGCGCATCGGCGCCGGCGTTACCTGGGCCCGACTGGAGGAGAGCGACCATCGCGCGCTCGCCCAGCTGTCGCGAACGGTCGGCTCACCGCAGATCAGGGCTGCAGGCACCATTGGCGGGAACATCGGCACGGCGAGCCCCGCCGGAGACGGGTTGCCCTGGCTGGCTGCCGTCGATGCCGAGATCGAAGTGGCCTCGCAGGCACGCGGTACCCGTCGCCTGCGCTGGGATGAGTTCTTCACCGGCGTGAAGCGAAATGCGCTCGAACCGGACGAGGTGATTGTGGCCGCAGTCCTGCCTGAGCGTGTTCCTTCCAACCAGCACTTCGCCAAGATCGGGCAACGCAGTGCGATGGTCATCTCTACAGTCTCCGCAGTCGTTGTTCGCGACGATGACGGTTCGGTTCGTGTCGCTCTCGGATCGGTGGCTCCGACCCCAATCCGAGCGCTTGCAGCGGAGCAGTTGATCAACGAGAACCCGCAACCCACCGACGAGGTGCTGGCGGAGTTTGCGCGGACGGTGTCTGCCGAAGTCACTCCTATTACCGATCACCGCTCTACCGAGTCCTATCGACGGCATGCCGCCGGTGTTCTAGCGCGGAGGCTTCTCGAAAGGTGCCTTGCATCATGATTGTGAGCTTCACTGTCAACGGAGAAGAGCGGATCGCCAACGTCTCCGGCCCCGAAAGCCTGCTCACGGTGCTGCGTGAGGAACTGGGCCTACCCGGCTCCAAGAACGCGTGTGAGCAGGGGGAATGCGGGTCGTGCGCCGTGGTTCTCGACGGGGCCGTTGTCACCTCGTGTCTCGTGATGGCCGCCGACTGCGAGGGCTCCGAGGTCACAACTGTCGAAGGCATCGGCAGCGATCGGGAGCTTCATGCGGTTCAGCAGGCGCTGCTCGATCACGGCGCGGTGCAATGCGGCTTCTGCACCCCCGGGTTTGTCGTAACGGCAGCCCATTTGTTCGAAGAGAACCCACACCCGTCCTCTGATGAGATCAAGGAAGCGCTCTCCGGCAACATCTGCCGCTGTACCGGGTACGGCGCCATCGCCAGAGCGCTGGAGGAACTAGCGGAGGGGACAGCATGACCACTTCTCCCATCACCAGGAAGAGGGTCCGTGGCGGTGTCGGCGATTCGCCGCTCCGTATCGACGGCATCCCCAAGGTCACGGGCAACTTCGCCTACGCCTCCGACCTGTACGCAGACGGGATGCTCTGGGCCGCGACGCTACGCAGCCCACATGCCCGAGCCCGGATCACGAAGTTGGACACCGCCCCCGCCTATGCGGTTGGTGGTGTCGTGCTGGTGCTCACTCAGGAGGACGTCGTCGGTCGCCCCGGTTTTGGCATGCATGTTCCCGATCAACCGGTATTTGCCGACGGCGAGTGCAACTACTGGGGCGAGCCCATCGCCGTGGTTGTTGCGTCCGATCTTCCCACCGCCAAGCTGGGTGTTGAGGCGATCGATGTCGAGTTCGAGGAACTCGAACCGCTTACCGACATGGAGGAAGCCGATGCCCGCGACTCGCAGACACGGCGGATGAAGATCCGTCGGGGTGATCGTGATGTTGAAGGCGCGGTTGTTGTCGAGGGGTACTACGAAGTGGGGCAGCAGGATCAGGCGCCGCTCGGCAATGAGGCCGGTCTTGCCATACCCGATGGTGATGGCGGTGTTGACCTGTATGCGGTCTCGCAATGGGTGCACAGCGACCATTGGCAGATCTACCCGTGTCTCGACATCGAACCGGAACAGGTCCGTTGCCATCCGGTGGGGATGGGCGGCGCCTTTGGTGCGCGCGAGGACGTGAGCATGCACATCCACCTGTGCATGGCCGCGTTGCGCACCGGTCGTCCCATCAAGATGATGTACGACCGCGCTGAGTCGTTCGTCGGTCATGTGCATCGCCATCCGGCCCGTATGTGGTACCGGCATGAAGCCGATAACCAAGGCAGGCTGGTCAAGGTCGAGGCCCGTCTGATCCTCGATGGCGGCGCCTACGAGTCCTCGTCAAATGCGGTCATCGCCAATGCTGCGTACTTTGCGGTCGGCCCGTACCGTTGCGACAACGTTTTCGTCGATGCCGTAGCCGCCAAGACCAACAACCCGCCCGCCGGGGCGATGCGTGGATTTGGTGGTGTGCAGACTGCGTTCGCACACGAATCTCAGATGGACAAGCTGGCCGCCGAGCTAGGGCTTGACCCGTTGGAGATCAGGCTGCGCAATGCACTTGGCCGCGGCGATGCCCTGAATACCTCCGGTCAACTGATTGAGGGCTCGCTACCGACTGCCGAACTCATCAACGAGCTCGACGCCATGCCATTGGCGGAGCCACTCGATTCGGATGATGCTCGTCACCTTCCGGGCGGGACCGGGCTGACCACCGATCCCCGACACGTCCGGCGCGGCGTTGGCTACGGAGTCACCCTCAAGAACCTGGCGTTCTCCGAAGCCTTCGATGACTACAGCGACGTGCGGATCGTGCTCAGCCCGATCGGTGTCGAGGTGTACACCGCCGCAGCCGAGGTCGGTCAGGGAATGGTGACCATCATTCAGCAGCTCGCCCGTGAGGTGCTGCAGATCGAGCAAGTCGCAGTGGTGTGGGCCGACACCGGTGTTATCGGGTCCGCAGGTTCCACTTCGGCGTCACGGCAGACCCAGATGACCGGGGGCGCCACCCACCAGTGCGCCATCGAACTGCGGGAACAGATTCTCGCCGAGTTCGGTGGTGACGACCTCTCCGGCGAGGGCGTGTGGAAGGACGGTGAGCTGATAGTCACCCTCCACGAGGTCTGCGAATCGGGCCCGCGCGAGCACGAGATCCGCTACCGACATCCCGAGACCTTCGCCACCGACGAGAACGGTCAGGGAGATGCTCATCCCGCCTGGGCGGTGGCCGCCCACCGGGCCGTAGTTGATGTGGATCCCGAGCTCGGGCTGGTGCGGGTGGTGCAGATCGACGCGGTGCACGATGTCGGCCGGCTGCTGAATCCCGTCGCCGCGCTCGGGCAGATCGAGGGTGGGACCCTGCAGGGCGTGGGTCTGGCGACGCTCGAGGAGTTGGTTCTCGATAGGGGTGTCATCAAGAACGCCAACTTCACCGACTACCTGCTGCCTACCTTCCTCGATGCTCCGCACGTGGAGGTGAAGTGGGTCGAAGAACCGGAGCGCTGGGGGCCGCTGGGCGCCAAGGGAATCGGGGAACCACCCACCATCTCAGCGGGACCTGCAGTTGCCGCCGCGATCAGAAATGCCATCGGGGCCGATCTGATCCGGGTGCCGATCCTGCCGCAGCACATCGTGGGCGCATAGGCGAGGTCAGCCGGTCTGGGCGATCACGGCGTCGCCGGATTCGTTGCCGGCGCACGGAGGTTCACCCTGTTTCCGCTGTGCGGTCGGCGCATTGGGGAGACGGAGCCGGAAGTGGCTCCACTCTCCGTCATAGGCGTACTCGAGCTCGCCTCCCATGGCGCGAGCGAGGTTGCGCGATATGTAGAGCCCCAGGCCAACCGACTCGACGTTCGTGGTGGGCGCATGAGCGGACTCGTATGGCTCGAACACCGATCGTCGTTTCTGCACGGGGATGCCCATGCCATCATCGGCGACTGACACTTCGGTCCAACCCGCGCCCTCGGCGAAGTCGATCCGCACCTTTGACCCTCCGTACCGCTTGGCGTTGGTGAGCAGGTTGCGCAGGATCTGACGGACCCGTTGTGGGTCGGCCAGCGCGTGACCGGGGTCACCCCGGGTCGATGCCTCGATCCCCGTCGATTCCATGACCTGTTCGACCAGGCAACGAAGGTCGACTTCCTGGCGGTGGACGGTAACGCTCCCGATGTCGCTGCGGGCCGCGACCAGGAGATCCTCGACGATCCCGGTGAGCTCGTCGGTCTGTTCCACCAGCATGTCCATCAGACCTTCGCGCTCCACGGGGGTGAACTGGCTGAGCTTGTCGTGGAGCTCGTATGCCAACCCGGATACCACCGTCAAGGGGGTGCGCAACTCGTGAGAGACCGATGCCAGGAACCGGTCCTTGTCCTCAGCCCGTCTGCGCAGCCGGTCCAGTCTCTTGCGCTCCCGCTGTCGCTCGATGAGTAGCCAGCCGGCCAGGACAACGAGGAAGACCACGGCTGCGGCGATCGCCGGAGTAACCCACCAAGCTGCCCCGGTCAGTTCGGCCAGCGCTTCTTCAGTTGGCGCAATCGCCAGCGACCAGGTTGTGCCCGGTAGTTCCAGTGGATAGAGACGGGTGTTGGGCCCGGTGACGTGAGCGACCTCGGCACCGGGTGGGATGGCCTCCCAGGAGACGTTGTCGAGGATCGTTCTGTCGAGCTCCGGCAGCACCAGTTGCTCGACCATCATCGCTACAACTAGGCCCCGGGGCCTCTCATCTGATGGAGCAACGGGGACAGATGCGAAGAACACGCGGTCGAGCGTGACGAAGGCAAGATCGAGGGTGGTGAAGCCGCTGAAAGTAGGTATGTCGACGTCGAGCGCCCGCGCAATGTCCGCTCGCCACGCTGGATCGAATCCGGCATCCAGGCCCGGTCCGATGTTGGCGATCTCCGGATCGTTGGCGATGGCGCTGCGGATCGTGCTGCCGAGAGCGAAGTATCGGACCGGGTAGAAGGCCTCCCTTCCGTCTCGCTCCACTGGCGCCGGCTCCGCTTGCTCGTCGATCCCGAACACGTAGTAGTCGTCGTCCAGCGACTGTTGTGTTGCAGCTGTGTGGGCGTCAAAATCGGCGGACTTCAGCTCGGTCAGATAGCCAACGCCAACAGCGCTGGCGGTGCCATCGATACGGTCGACAAACGCCTCAAACTGAGTCTTGTCCGGGTTCGATTGCTCGACAAACGCGGCCACCGCTTCGAGGTCGGTAGTCACGCCACCCAGCGACTCCGTTACCACCTCGGTGACCAGCTCGGCCTGGCTGTCGGTCCACTCTGCAACGCGGTCGCTCCTGGAGTTGACTTCGAAGGCCGATGCAATGGCGAACGCCAGCAACACAACACAGATCAGGATGAGAACTGTGAGCGGACGTCGTCGCACCTGTGGCTTCATTACTCATGTGTCGGCACAAGAGGTACCGAGGTAAACCAACAAATGGATGACGGTGCGGCGTGAGGGTCTACTTGACGGCCACTGCAGGTGCCGCGCCCGATCCCCCGCGGGTTTGGCCAATGCTGACCCGATCACCGGTGGGTAGCGGCCTCAGCCGGAGGCGGAAGTGGCTCCACTCCCCGTCATATACGTATTCCAGATCTCCCCCCATGGCCTGCGCCAGGTTGCGCGAGATGTACAGGCCGAGGCCAACTGAGCGCACGTCGCTACTCGGTCGATGTGCCGAGCGATAGGGGTCGAAGATCACATCGCGCATCTCTCTGGGCACACCATCTCCATTGTCGGACACGGTCACTTCGACCCAGTCTGTTCCCTCCGAGAAGCCGACCCGCACCTCTGGCCCGCCGTACCGCTTTGCATTGGTGAACAGGTTGCGCAGGATCTGCCGGACCCGCTGCGGATCTCCGTAGGCCGGAACGGGATCACCACGACGGCGCACGGTGAGGTCCGATGTCTGGGCTGCATTGTCCACCTCGGCACCAACGTCGACCTCGCCGTAGTGAATGGCCACCTTGCCGATGTCGCTGCGGGCGGCGACCAGAAGGTCTTCAACGATCGCGGCGAGCTCTTCGGTCTGGTCCATGAGCATCGTCATCAGTTCGACGCGCTCCTCGTCACCGAACGATTCGGGTTGGTCTGTGAGCTCGTGGGCGAGACCCGAAACAACCGTGAGCGGGGTGCGCAACTCGTGCGACACGGAAGCAAGGAAGCGGTCCTTGTCGTCTGCAATCTGGCGGAACTGGACCGCACGGTTGTGTTCGGTACGGCGGTCGATCAGGAGCCATACCGCCAGGATCGCAAGTCCCACGAGAGTCGCTGCGATCGATGCGATGGCCCACCACGGCAGTCCTTGCAGGTCCGAGAATGCTTCGTCGGTGGGGGCAACCGCAACGGACCAGGTGGAACCCGGCAGCGCCACCGGGAAGATGCCGGCATGCTCCGAGTCGACGAATGCCGGTGTGTCGCCCTCGGCGATGATCTCCCACTCGACCTGCTGGAGAGCTGATGTGGTCAGCTCCGCCACGAGAAGCGGTTCGAGCATCATCGCCATGACCATGCCTTGCTTGGATCCGTCATCATCTTCGACAGGTACCGAGACGAAGAAGACGCGGTCCAGGGCGAGGTCGCCAACTCGGAGCGATATGAACTGCGAGATCGATGGGCCATCACGGGCAATGGCGGAGGTGATATCTGAACGCCATCTCGGGTCGAAGCCGGCATCGAGACCTAGCACCAGCTCGCTCCCGATCGGTTCGTCTGGCACCGCTGCCCTGATCAGGTTTCCAACTGCAAAGGCCTGGACCGGGTAGAAGACATCGCGACTGGTCAGATCTGTGGGTGCGGCATCCATGAAGAACAGGTTGTCATCTGAGCTCTCGTCATCTGGGAATCCCCAGATCTCGTACCAATCGCCGTGGACGGCCCTTTGTGAATCGACGAAGTCGTAGATCTCGCTTGCGGAGACCTCGGTCAAGTAGCCATACCCCACCGCGCTGTCGGTTCCCTCGATGCGATTGGTGAAGCTCTCGAACGTACCCGGGTCGGAGCCGATCTCCTCAACGAACGCAGCTACCGCTTCGACGTCGGCGATGACGCCATCGACGGCCTCTTGCATCACCTGCTCGATCACAGCCGCCTGCTCAGCCGTCCAGTTGGTCACGGCGGTGCGCGTGGAGATAGATTCCACCGCCGCAGCGACCACAAAGGCAACCACGACGAGGAGAATCAAGCCCATCAGTAGGATCCTGCGCGACCCCTTCGGTGATTCCATTACCTAACTATCGGCAGCCCATTCGAGCGGTAAAGGCTGGCTGCCGGTTAGCCGGGTATCGACGCAACCGGTCGCGGCGAGTCCTGCTGCTCGGTTCTCGAATCGACCGCCGGGAGGCGAAGCCGGAAGTGGCTCCATTGGTCGCGACGGGTGTAGTCGAGATCGCCGTTCATCGCCCGGGCGAGGGCGCGGGACACGTAGAGGCCCAAACCGACCGATCCCGTCCCGTTCCTCGAGGCGTGGGCCGACTCGTATGGTTCGAAGACCAACTCACGCTTCGCCGCCGGGATCCCCTCCCCGTTGTCCGAGACGATGGTCTCGACCCAGGGGCCTGCGACGCTGACTTCGACCCGGACCTCGTCTCCGCCGTAGCGGATTGCGTTGGTGAAGAGATTGCGCAGGATCTGTCGCACCCGTTGCGGGTCGGCAAGAGCGATGGCGGGATCGCCGCTGACTTTGGGCACGGCATCGACAACGCGAAGGGCTACCTCGAGCTCGGCCATCACATCGACAGGCTGGCTCGCCACTGTCACGCTGCTGATGTCGCTCCTCGCAGCAATAAGCAGGTCCTCGACTATTGCACTGAGCTCGTCGGTTTCGTCAACGATCATTGAATGCAGAGTTCCGATTTCGTCCGGTTCGAAGTCCAACGGTCGGTCCCGTATCTCATTTGCCAGGCCGGAGACCACAGTCAACGGTGTTCGTAGCTCATGAGAAACGGTGGCAAGGAACCGGTCCTTCTCCTCGGCCAGCGCTTTCAAGTTGACCGAGCGGTTCCGCTCGCGACGTCTATCGACGAACAGCCACAGTGACACTGCGGCGAGGGTCATGGCTACCGCCACCGCGAGCCCGGTGGTCCACGGTGGCCGCCCCTCCAGTTCGGCGAGCGCCTCGTCCGTCGGCGCCACTGCGAGTCGCCACGGCGCGTTGGGGACGTCCAGGTCGAAGAAGCTGACATTGGCGGACTGGATCCGTTCGGGCGCACCGCCAATGGGCACAACCTCCCATTGCACATCGTCGAGGATGCGAGTTTCGGCGTTAGCGAGTAGCAGCGGTTCCAGCATCACGGAGGCGACGACTCCTATCGGCTCGCCACCGTCTGGGCCGACCGGAACCGACGCAAAGAACAAGCGGTCAAATCTGAAGGAGGCGGCCTCGATCCCGAAGAAGGACGAGAGGTTGCGCCCATCGGCCTTGATCGCAGTAGTCACCAGAGCTCGCCAGGCAGGGTTGTAGCCGGCATCGAGTCCCAGTCCCAGTTCGGGGATCGATACATCGTCACCCAGCAGGGGACGAATCAGGTCGCCGAATGCAAACAACTGGATCGGGTAGAACTCAGTACGTCCGGTGCGGTCGAGGGGCTCAGGGAAGGCGGTCTCCGGAGCGAGGCCGAGGAAGTCGTAGAACTCGCCAAGTGTTGCCCGCCGTTCCGCAATGTGAGCTTCGGCCTGGTCCGCTGGCACATAGTCGAGGTATCCGATGCCGATCGAGTTTGACGTTCCCTCAATGTGATCGACGAAGCTCTGGAAGGATGCGGGGGAGGGGCTGCCGTAGGTTATGTACGCAGCCATTGCCTCGAGATCGTCAAACGCGTCGTCGAGAAGATCCTGCACGACCGATTCCACGACTTCGGATCGTCCCTGAGTCCACGTAGCGACTTCGGCGCGGTAACTGGCAGCGTCTAGGAGCGCAGCAGCAACCCCCGAGCCCACCACGAGGATGACGAGCGCGAGTACGAAGAGACGCCGCTTCGCTGGATTGTCCACCCAGATAATGTCGGCTCGAGGAGGTGCCCCTTAACGGATGAGACTCACTCCGGTGCGAGGCTGCTCTGGCTCACGAGCCTTGCCCGGCTGGCGTAATCAAACCCCGGTTGGATCATCCACATGAAGGCAAGCCCGGATAGGGCAGCAAGGATGATCTCGGCACGGGCCACCGCCGCTTCCTCGTCCATTTCGGGGTGCTCCCGGCCGATGGCGGCGGCAAAGCGCGCCACCCGACGCTGATGATGGCCGATGATCTGATCGCCCAGCGAACCGTTGGTGGCCCCGGAAATGGCGATCTTGAGATAGACCCGTGCAACTTCGGGTTGTCCGGTGATGAAGAGGATGAAGGCCTCGATCAGTTCGCGCAGGGAATCAGGGACGTCTTTGTCCGGGTGGGGGTCGACAGCCCGGATCGCGTCCTTCACCACCTGCATCACTGCGTCGTCCTTGGACTCGAACAGGTTGTAGAAACTGCCCGCACGCACGCCGGCTCGATCACAGATTGCCTTCAGGGTGGTGCCTTCGAGCCCCACCTCGCCCAGCAACTCGCGAGTCGCCTCGAGGATGCGCTCCTCGGTGCGAATGCCCGCCTGATATCGAGCCAAGATCCCTTCCTTTCCTTTTCCACCATAGCCGGATCGAGCCAAACTTAGAGCATTCACTCAAAATAGAGTGTATAGTCAAAATCGAATGCGGTGAGTCCGCGTCCGGCTAGCCACGGGGTCTGTCATGAGCCACTACAAGACGAACCTGCGAGACATCAAGTTCAACCTCTTCGAGGCATATAACACTCAGAACTACATGGGTGAGGAGCCGTTCACCGACATGGACGAGGAGACCGCCCGTCACATGCTCGACGAGATTGGCCGGTTTGCGGTCGAGGAGTTCGCCGCCAGCTTCGAGGACGCCGATCGGAACCCGCCCGTGTTCGAAGACGGCGAGATCAAGCTTCCGCAGAGCCTCAAGGATTCACTCAACGCGTACTTCGAGGCGGGCTGGGACAGCCTGTTCCGCCCGCAGGAACTCGACGGCGTTGCCGCTCCCTCCTCACTGCGGTGGGCCGTGCAGGAGATCCTGGTTGGAGCAAACCCCTCGGCGTTTCTGTTCATCGGCACCCTGATGGCGGTCGTTCTCAACGAAGTTGGCACGCCGGAACAGATCGAGCGCTTCGTCAGGCCGGCGCTGGACAACAACTGGGGTGGGACGATGGTGCTCACCGAGCCCGATGCCGGCTCGGACGTCGGCGCCGGAACGACGAAGGCCATCCCGGTCGATGAGGACGCAGGGGTTTACCACCTGGAGGGAGTGAAGCGGTTCATAACCTCTGGAGACCACGACGCATTCGAGAACATCATTCACCTGGTGCTGGCGCGTCCCGTCGGTGCCGGTCCGGGCACCAAGGGCCTATCGATGTTCATTGTTCCCAAGTTCCTGGTCAACGAGGACGGCTCGATTGGCGAGCGGAACGGTGTTGTTGCCACCAATCTCGAGAAGAAGATGGGTATCAAGGCGTCGACCACGACCGAGCTGACCTTTGGAATGGATGATCCGTGCGTTGGTTATCTGGTCGGCAACTCGCACGACGGGATTCGGCAGATGTTCCAGGTCATCGAGCGCGCCCGCATGTTGATTGGGACCAAGGCAGTCGCAACTCTCTCAACCGGCTACCTGAACTCCCTGGAGTATGCCAAGGAGCGCGTGCAGGGCGCCGATCTCACCCAGATGCTGGACAAGACGGCGCCGCGGGTCGAGATCATCCGGCACCCCGACGTACGCCGCATGCTGATGCTGCAGAAGTCCCATGTCGAGGGCTTGCGGGCTCTCCTGTACTACACCGCCTGGGTGCAGGACCAGAAAGAGCGGTTCCCCGACGATGACATGTGGGCCAAGCGCGACGACCTGCTACTGCCGCTCGTCAAGGGCTATTCATCGGAGAAGGCCTACGAGCTGCTGTCGACTTCGCTTCAGGTGTACGGGGGATCCGGGTTCACTACCGACTACCCGATCGAGCAGTACATCCGGGACACCAAGATCGACACCCTGTATGAGGGGACGACTGCGATCCAGGCGCTCGATCTGTTCTTCCGCAAGATTGCCCGAGATCAGGGTCAGGCCCTCATGGCGCTTGCCGGCGAAATGCTGGAGACGGTCAAGGGTGGTCCCGAGGAGCTGGCCGTCGAGCGCGAGCTGCTCGGTAAGGCTCTCGAAGCGACCCAGGAGCACGTGGGCGCGATGGTCGGCCACCTGATGGGCGCGGCGCAGGATCCCGGCGGCATGTACAAGCTCGCGCTTCATGCCAATGCGCTGCTGGAGAGCGCATCCGAGGTCACGATTGGCTGGCTGCTGCTGCGGCACGCCGAGGTCGCGCTGGACGCGCTGCCCGAAGCCGAGGCTCGCGACAAGGCGTTCTACGAAGGCAAGATCGCATCGGCGCGGTTCTTCGCCCGTCATGCGCTACCCAAGGCCAAGACCCGCCAGCTCGAAGCGACTCGGGAAGACGGTGCGTTGATGGAGATGGCCGACGAAGCGTTCTAGGTAATGCTTCGGCCTAGAGGCTGATCAGCGGCCCGAATACCGAGACCAGCCCGATACTGACAACGCCGACGGACGCAGCGGCAGCAATCCCGACGACAAAGGGTTTCAAACCGAGACCCTTCAACTGCGCCAGCGAAGTACCGAGTCCGACGGCCGCCATTGCCGTTGCCAGGGTGTACTCGGCGGCTGTGCGAATCCAATGAGTCAGATCTCCCCATGTTTCGGCTCCCCAGAGACCGAATGCGTTGCCTCCCCCATCAACCGCGGCATCGCCGATCGAGCGGATTGCGGCCATGACGACGAATCCGATGATGAAGACCGGGAACATGTCACGCATCCGTGTGCCGGTGCCGGCATCCTCACCGTTGCGGGCAAGGTTGCGGGCATAGAGATAGGTGACTCCGGGGATCACCAGGATCATCATCACGTTGCGAACGAGCTTGGCGACGACGGCGACGTCGGCGACGCTCGGCGTAGCTGTGACGTTGAAGGACTGGTCGTAGATGAGGCCGGCTCCGGCTACCTGTGCGGTTTCGTGGATTGACGTCCCCAGGAACAGACCGGTGTTGGCGATGTCCCCAGCGAAGATCAGATCGCCGAGGAAGGGATAGAGAAGCATGGCGGCGATGCCAAAGATGGTGATGTTGGCAACGGCATAGGCCACCTCCTCTTCCTTGGCTCGCAATCCCGGGGCAGCGGCGACGATGGCGGTTGCCCCACAGATGCCTGTGCCGATGGCGATAAGCGCTCCGAGCCGATCGGACAGCCCGAGGCGGCGGGTCGCAGCGATGGCAACGATGAGCCCCGTGGCCACCGCACCAACTACGACCGGGATTCCAAACCCTCCGATCTCGAGCACGTCGCCAAGGCTGAGCCGGATGCCGAGCAGGATGATGCCCAGCCGCAGCACCTTCTTGAGAGAGAACTGAAGCCCGGGGGAGAAACGGTCTCCGAGCCCGACGGTATTGCGGATGAGCATGCCGAGCACGATGGCAACCAGGATGAATGAGATGAGCCCGTCGAACCCGAGCGCGGCATTGACCAACTCGGCCAGTACGGCGGAAGCGACGACCACAGCCAGAGCAAGAAGAACCCCGGGGATCAGGCTGGGGATCTGATCGCGGGTTGTTCCCAGCAGCAGGTTCTCGATGAACCCGGGTTGTCGGTCGCTGGTTGTCTTCATGGGATCTCCGCTGGAAGGGGTTCCATTCTTGCAGACGACGACGCCGTGAACCCAATCAGGGTGGGGCTAGGTGCGCTTGGCCAGTGCGGACTCTGCGGCACGACGGAGATCGTCGGGCCGGAAAGGCATCTTGACTACCGCATCGACGCCTGCTTCTTCGATCGTCTGAATGGACTTCTCGCGAGTGTCGGTCGTGATCGCCACGATCGCCGGCCGGTTGGACCGGGCAAGCAGTCGCTCCACAATGCCGAGACCAATTGTGAATGGCTGATACATGCCGATCACTACGAGATCGGCTTCCTTGAATCCACCCAGTCGCTGTGGGCTGTGGGGTAGCCGCTGGCTCTCGAACTCGCTGCCGAGATCGCGGAAACACGTCTCGATGAGACGTCCCAGCACAGCGGAGTCTTCGATTATCAGCACACGCATCTGATATTCCATCCGTGGAAACTGACACCTTCTTGGTGTAGATAGCTTCCCTAAATCAAGCACACTCCGTTGCATTCTTATAGTCGAATGTATGCATTATGCCCGGAAAATGGCCATGTTGCACTTATCTGCGAGCTACAAATGACCAGGCAAAATGTGGCTTCCTCATTGCATATTCTGTCAGTTCTTCGTCCCGACGGGTGAGCGGCAGTACTCTTATATGCATGAGTAACTATGACTTCGTCTTGGGTCTGCGTGCGATACGTGGCTACGGAGAGCAGCCAGTTTCTTCCGAGCACATGACCGCAATCCTGGAAGCAGCCCGCTGGACCGGCTCCGCGAAGAACCGACAGGACTGGGCGTTTGTGGTCGTGACCGAACGCGAGCAACTCGAGAGGGTTGCCACCTGTGGCCACTACACCGACCCGGTCAGGAACTCGGCCGCCACCATCGTGATCGTGGAAGAGCCCGGCGGATACGAGTTCGACTCCGGCCGGGTTGCCCAGAACATCATGCTGGCCGCCAAGGCGTTGGGTGTTGCCTCGTGCCCGATCACGCTCCACCACAGCGATCGGGTGAGCGAGGTGCTCCACCTGGCTGAGGGTCGATCGTGCCGTTACGCGGTAGCGCTCGGCTACCCGCTACCGGGAGCTGAGCCGGCAGTCCTGGGGGGTCGCAAACCTCTCGCCGACCTGGTGCACTGGCAGACCTACGGGGGTAGCCGCTAGCTCTCGTAGCAACGGCCCGATTCTGCCGTTCGTCGCCCCGAATCAACCCTTACCTCTGCCGCTTCTCTGCCGACAGTGACCCAGGCCGAAGGAACGGCTGCATCGCCAATGGAATGGCTTGGATTGACGACCGGAGTCGGAATTGAGCCGTTCCCAGGATCGGACAGAGAAGCCAACTGAGCGACGGAAGCGAGAAGCGCGTCGCGAAGGTCGTGTTGCCAAGTCCCAAGAGGTAGGCGTTGCCCTCTCCATGGTCATGCTCGTGTTGGCACTGCGCTTCCTGGCTCCCGCAGCAGCCGCCCAGATCGCAGATCGAGCGCGAGCCATCTTCGCCATTTCCGGAAGAGCCACCTTCAGCCCCGAAATCGGCTCTCACGTCATCGGGATGATCATGGTCGGGCTCGTGCCGGTTCTGCTCGCTGCGACCGTCTTCGGAGTTGCGGGTGGCGTTGGCCAGGTCGGCTTGACGCTGGCCCCGAAAGCCGCCAAGCCCAAGCTCTCCAACCTTTCGCTGAAGAAGGGCCTCAATCGATTCAAGCCGTCGGTGTTCATGTGGGAGCTGGTCAAGGCTGTGGGCAAGGTGGGTTTGCTCGTTGCCTTCATCTGGGGCCCGCTCATGGCCTGGATGGATCGTCTCGGCGAGCCGCTTGGCATCGTCGATGCGATCAGCTTCACCGGTGACCAGGTCTGGCAGATCGTGTTGCGGGCTGCGGGTTTGGCGGTCGTGATTGCCGGTTCTGACTATGCGGTCAATCGAATCCGGCACAACAAAGAGATGAAGATGACCAAGCAAGAAATGCGCGAGGAGTTCAAGAGCTCCGAGGGTGACCCGATGGTCCGCGCCGCTCGCCGGCAGCGTGCTCGGGAGATGAGCCGCAACCGCATGATCTTCGACGTTGCGCACGCCGACGTAGTAGTCACCAACCCGACCCGACTCGCGATTGCCCTCAAGTACGACCCGGATGAGGTCGCCCCCCGGATTGTCGCTAAGGGAGCAGGCAAGATCGCCGCCAAGATTCGCCGTGAGGCTCGCCGCAACGGGGTGCCTCTCATCGAGAACAAGCCGCTGGCCCGCACGCTCTACCGCAAAGTCAAGGTCGGCGGGTTTGTGCCGGCCAACCTGTTCGAGGCCGTTGCCGCCGTGCTGGCCGTCGCCTACCGCCGTCGTCCACGTAGGAGAGTCGCATGAGGCGCTCGTCGATAGTCGTCCCGCTTTCGCTCATTGGAGTGATCATGATGATGATCATTCCGATCTCGGCGACTGTTCTCGACACGATGCTGGCTGCGAACATCACGATCGCCGTGCTCGTGCTGCTCGGAGTCATCCTGCTCTCCGACAGTCTCGACTTCTCGGTCTTTCCGTCGCTGCTGCTCGTCACCACGCTGGCCCGACTGGCTCTCAACGTGTCCTCCACCCGGCTGATCCTGCTCGACGGCAACGCCGGCAAAGTCATTGATACCTTCGGCAACTTCGTCATCGGCAGTTCGGTCATAGTTGGTCTCGTCGTATTCCTGATCCTGATCGTGATCCAGTTCGTCGTCATCACCAACGGTGCCACCAGGGTGGCCGAGGTCGCTGCCCGGTTCACATTGGACGCCATGCCCGGCAAGCAGATGGCGATCGATGCCGATCTCGGTGCGGGGCTGATCGACGAGGCGCAGGCCAAGGAGCAGCGGAAGCGCATCGCCACCGAGGCAGACTTCTACGGGGCGATGGACGGTGCCGCCAAGTTCGTCAAGGGCGATGCCATCGCCAGCATCATCATCGTTGTGATCAACCTATTCGGCGGCCTCGCCGTCGGCATGGGCTCCCTCGGCATGAACTTCTCCGAGGCCGTCAACACGTTCTCCCTACTGTCGGTCGGCGACGGTCTGGTCAGCCAGATCCCGGCACTGCTGATCTCCATCTCCACCGGTCTGCTGGTCACCAGGGTCGGAGCCGAAGAGGACATCGGCGCAGAGATCGGGTCCCAGCTGCTCGGCAACGCCCGCGCCCTTCGCTTCGGCGGGCTCGCCGTGGCCGGTCTCGGCATGCTCCCGGGGCTTCCCAAGATCCCGTTCCTCACTCTGGCGGCAATTCTGTTCTTCGCCGGCAGCCGCCGGGCGGCGCTCGACGATCGTGATCGAGAGAAGCCGGAGGAGGCTCCTGAGGTCACGCTCGATCCTGATGACCCCGAAGCCCTCATGGGCGAGATGCGGGTCGAACCTCTCGAGCTCAGGCTCTCCTACGACATCCTCGATCTGATTGATCCGAGCAAGAACGGTGACCTCCTCGACCGGGTCAAGTCATTGCGCAGGCAGATAGCAATGGAACTAGGTGTGGTCATGCCGTTCGTCCGAACGCGTGACGACGTTTCGCTCCCTCCGGCCACGTACAGCATCGTGCTGCGCGGCACCGAGGTGGGGCGGGGCACCGCTCCACAGGATCAGATCCTGGCCCTGCCGCTGGGCGACGGCGAAGAATTGCGCGCCCTGGGCGGGACCGAGACCATTGAGCCGGTCTTTGGCCTCAAGGCCTTCTGGGTTCCCGAGTCGGCCCGTGCCTCGGCAGCCGCCACCGGAGCCACTGCAGTGGATCGGTCGTCGGTCATCGTCACCCACATCGCCGAGGTCGTTCGCGCCAATGCCGCTTCTCTGCTCAGCCGCCAGGATGTCCAGTCACTCGTCGACGGACTGCGGTACGAGGAGCCCATCCTCGCCAACGAGGTTTCCACCGAGGCGCTGCCACTCGGCCTGCTTCACAGCGTCCTCCGCAAACTGCTCGAGGACAGGGTTTCGATCCGGGACCTGGGTCCCATCGTCGAGTCCGTTTCCAACCGGGCTGCCGAAACCCGCTCCGCCGAACAGCTGGCCACCGCCGCCCGGGTTGCCGTGGGAAGGTCGATTGTCGCCCGGATTTCCCCAGACGGCCGGCTCATGGTGATGACGCTGGCCCCGAGCCTGGAAGCCGCCATGCACGAATCGCTGCGCGAGGTGGATGGAACAACCTTCATCGTCATGGATCCCGCCAAGCTCGATGTTGTCCGCATCGACGTCGATCACCTGGCGGGCGAAGCCGCCCGCGCCCAGCGCCCCGCCGCCCTCGTCGTCGGTCAGGCCCTGCGCGGCCCGCTGACCAAGACCCTCCGCGGTATGGGGCTCGATGTACCCGTACTTGCCTATCCGGAATTGCCCCCCGATGTTGAACTCGAACCAATTGGAGTCATAGGAGCCGCCCTTGCCAATGCTTGACACCACCCCCAATCAATTGACAGTAGAAGCCGAGACCGTTGAGGACGCCCTAGCGGAGATCTCGATGGAGCTCGGCGAGAACGCAGAGATCATGCGTGCCCAGAAGGTGCATCGCGGTGGTGTCGGTGGCTTCTTCGCCAAGGAGATGGTCCAACTGACCGCTCGCCGCCGCCGCGGCGAGCCGGTACCTCTTCATCGCCCGATCGAGGGTGGAGGTATTGCCGACGTGCTGGAGCGGATGGCGCAGGATGCCGACGCCGAAGACTCCGACTTCCGCACCGTGCTCACACGGGAGCTGGCAGCCGGGCCGGATGACACCAGTGGCGACGGCTTTGCAGCAGCAGTCGGCTGGGAAGAGACGGTTGATCCTGCCGATGAGCCCATGTCGGTCGAGGGCCCGGCGAACAGCGACGCAACTGCCGCCGTCGATTCCGGCGAACAGACCCTGGAGCCGGTCGTCGTAGGACCGGCGCTCCGCAGCAGTGATGCGGTGGCCGTAGTCGACGCCGGTAGCCCCGCTGCTCCTCCTCTTGATGTGGTCGAGCCCGAGTGTGGCGATGTCGCAACTGCCGAGCCGATCCCGATCGAAGCGATCAGTGCGGCAGCTGAGCTGAATTGGGAACAGGTCGAACCGGCGGCCACCGTTGATCAGACCGCCTCGGCCGAATCGGCCGCTGCAGAGGAAGTGGGCGATGAGCCCGAACCCAAAGAGGTAGTTGACGCACCTCCCGGCATGGGCCCGGTGGATTGGAGCACAACTGCACTGCTCCGCCTCGGCCTGCCCGGGCCGGTGATCAGCGCCGTCACCGGGCTCGATGAGAGCAACGATCTGAGCTGGATCGAAAGAATCGCCGCAACGGTTGCTCCGCATTGCGGTCCACTTCCGAGCGGCGATGTGATCGTTGTCGGTCCCCATGCCGAGCGGCTCGCCGAGCCACTCGGTCTCCCTCTGGTGAGGGCCGGGGACATGGCTCCTTACGACGGTTCCTTCTGCGCCATGGTCGAGGACAGTGCCGAAGACAGGAAGTGGCTCGAATTCGTCAGGGGTGGTCGCGGAATCCACCTGGTCGTTGGCGATGAGCCGTGGCAGGACCTTCTCATCGACGAGCCCGTTGCGGTCTCCTGGGTGGGCGAGAGCGCAGTCTCGGCTGCTCTCTACCTCGCATTCACCTTGGGAGCGACTCTCGGGTTCGGCACGGTAGACGGATTTGTCTCCACGATGGTGCGAGCTCAGCCGACTGATATTGCGCTGGCGATTCGCCGGATTGTGGGGCGGCAATGAGCGGTAATCCCATCAACCGGCTGGCCGCGCTTCTCGGGTTGGTGGCCGTCGGCCTCATTGCATACGGCGTTGTGACCGGTTCCCTCGAGTTGGTCGAGGCAGCGAAACGGGCCGGACTGACCCTATTTGCGGTGATTGTGGTCCGCGCGATCGGCAGGGTCGGTTTGTCCGCACTCGCCGGCTCCATGGAGCGAGCCTCCATCGCAGAGCAGCCGCGGCGCCGGGCAACTGATCAGGTCTAACCATTCGACAGGTGAGGTGCCGGGGGTCATGGTGCTCGACAACGGCGGTGAGATGCGAGTCTCCAATCGCCCCGGCTCCTCGATCCGCTGCCTGGAACAGCCTGCATCCTCGCTCGCAGTGACAGGAGCCACCGCGGGGCAGCAGTCTGTACGGCCAACGGGTCCTGTCGGGAAGTACCTCCTTGTACCTCGCAGCCCGCATCCTTGCGGACGGACAATCACACCTGTCGACCAGTTCCGGGAGGGTCTAAGCATCCGGGACCGGACTCGCTCACCGCTTATTCGCTACACATCCCTGCCGACAGATAGGAAAGCCGCAGCCAACCGCGTGCGGAGCAAATCATGACAACCTCAACGAAGCTTCTCATCAATGAGCGGTACATCGCCCTCGTGGGCGTGCTCAATCGCGAGTTGGTGATCCTGGAACGGTTGGTCTTCAAGCTCACCCAGGCCGAAATGCTGACCCGGGCCGGCGAATCCCGGTTCCTGGCGAACATCTTCGACGAGATCGACTCAGTCCGTGATGATCTTGGCGCGCTCGAGGTAGCCCGCTCCATGTTGGTCGGTGATGTGACTGCGGCGCTTGGGCTGGCCAACGACACGCTCACTCTCAGCCAGCTGATTGCGTACGCTCCCGACCTGGCGGTTGAACCGCTCGAAGGCCTGCTGCGGCGAATGGCCGAGGCCATGGAAGAGGTTGCGGAGCTCAAGGAGATGGGCTCCCGGGCCGTCATGGAGCGCCTCGATCAGATCGAAAGGGCGATGGACCGGGTAGAGCCGGGTGTGTTCGGACAGGCGGGCTACGACCAGGGTGGGTTTGTCACCGCACCGGTGACGACGTCGTCTCGCTTCGACCTCAACGTCTGATCGCCGATTAGCCGGGATCCTTGGGTGCGTCCTGAACGGCTTCGCGGATCTTCTCGACATTGGCGATTGCCGACAGGTTCTCTTGCCGGACCTGCTCGTAGATTTCCTCGCGGTAGACCTCGACGCTGCGCGGAGCGTCGATCCCGATCCGCACCTGTCCACCCTTTATCTCGATAACGGTGATGACGATGTCTTCACCGACGACAATGGATTCTCCGGGCCTTCTGGTGAGTACAAGCATCAGGCCCCCGGCAATTCGATCGGCGTACGGGTTGAGTAGTCGGTGCCGGTGAGCACGAGCTGACGGCCCTTGCGGGTCTTGACGTTGACGACAAACGGGCCGAGCAGGTTCAGGAATATCTCCCGGGTTTCGCTGTCGATCGTGACCGGAACAAACAAGATCGCATCATCGGCCGTTTCCAGCTCCAACTCCGCTTGCTCCACATCGGACAGGACCGGCGCATAGTCGGGGAAGAACAGCCAGGGCACGCACACGATCATCGAGATATCGATGTTGTCGAGGCTCTGCAACTGCTGGAAGGCCCCGTCCTCCCGGAGTTCGACGATCACGAATCGTTCGAGATCGGGAAGGCCGGGAAGGCCGTCCGGGAAGTGGAGTGCCTTCTCGAAGAGGTCGCTCGCCTCGGCGGCGTCGGCGCTGGATTGCTCGGTCATCGCTCACAGCCTAATCCAGTACGACAGCGCCCTCGTGTCAGATACATACGTCGGGGACCACGGAAGAGGAGGCGATTAGCGCAGGAAGTCGACGAGCGAGGTCTGCGCTGATCTGGAGAAGGCAGCGAGAGCCGCCTCGTAAGCGGTCTGCTGCAGCTCGAGTTCCATGACCGCTTCGGCGATGTCGACATCCTCGAGCGTGGCTAGTTGCTCAGTGATCGTTTGGATCTCGTTGGCCGTCCGCAGCGATGCGGATTCGAGTTGGTTGGTCTTGGCCCCGACGATGCCGAGCCCGCCGAGCACCGTCTGCAGGCTGGTGTCAAGACCGCCGATCCCGGACTCGATCCCTGCGGTGTCGTCCGCATAGAGGGCAGCTTCGAGATCGTCGAGAACCGTGAAGATGTCGTTGCCGCTGGAGAAGCCGAAAGCGACGTCACCGGTAACGTTGATGGTTACGACCTCGTTCTCGCCAACACGACGGTTGATCTGGCCGGAATCGCCGGTGTAGGTCCACACTCCGCCGACCTTCTCGACCGCATCGCTCGAGCTGAAGCCGGAGAACAGGCCCCGTCCCTGGTGCTGGGCGTTGGCCTGGGCAACGATGCTGTCTCGCAGGTGGCCGATCTCGAGGGCGATTGCCTCGCGCTCCTCGGGACCGACGTAGGTCGCACCGCGGACCGCCAGTTCGCGGGCTCGTTGGATCTGAGTCACGACATCCTGCAGCTTGGTGTCGGCGAGATCCAGCCACATCTGGCCGTCCGCCGCATTGCGGCCCTCTTGCTCGCGGGCGCTGAGTGTGGCGCGGAGCTGGAGAGCCCGGTTCATTCCAATGGGGTCGTCCGAAGGCCGGGTCATCTGCCTGCCGGTAGAGAGCCGTTCTTGCGTGGCCGAGTACTCGGACAGACGGGTCGTCAGCCGGTTGAGTGCTGCATGGTGGGCGCCGAGGTGAGTGACTCTCATGACTACCTACCCACAAGCCCGGTTCGGTTGATGAGCGTGTCGAGGCTCTCATCGACGGCGGTCATGACGCGAGCTGCGGCTTCGTATGCCCGCTGGTATGTGATGAGGTTGACCATCTCCTCATCGATCGAAACCCCGTGTGCCTGCATGCGTGCGCTCTCGGCGGCTGAGGTGAGGGCGGCCTGGCTGCGGGCACCGGAGATCGCGGAGGCGGTCATTTCGCCAACGAACGAGACGATGTTGCGCATCGCATCGTCGACGGTGAGGGTCCCGCCGTCTGCGACCAGGCTGTCACGCAATGCCGAGAGGGCTTCGGCGTTCATCCCGTCGAACTCGGCCACGGGCGGCCCCGAGCCGGCAGCGGCGATCTCGGAATGGTGGCTCACTGCAACCACGAGCGAGGCCGCTTCGGCGCCGACCGTGTAGGACAGGAGGTCGCCTCCGGCTGAACCATCGGGGGCATAGCCGGTGGCGTGCTGGGCATTGAGGGCATCGGCCAGTTCCCGGGCGAAGGTATTGAGAGCGGCCTCGAAGCCGGGCAGTTCGGTCTGCAGGTAACTCTGGAATCCGGAGAGCTCACCGCCGACGGTGACCGTTGCCCCCGAGGAGTGAGAAATCGCAAAGGTCGCCGGGTCGTAGGAGAGCGGGCTGACCATCGTGTCGGAAACCAGCGACAGGCCATCGAGGCTGACCCGGGCTGCTCCGTTGTCCATGATCGTGACGGTTACGCCCGCGATGTTGGACAGGTCGTCCATTATCAGGTCCCGCTGATCCAGCAGATCGTTCGGCTCGCCGGGCAGCGAAGTGGCATCGAGGATCTGCCGATTGAGCTGAGCGATCTCGTGCAGCATGGCGTTGGTACGGTCGACGTACGCCTCGAGCGAGTTCGATGCACTCTGGCGTTCGATGTCCCACTTCTCGGCGACGCCGCGCACGTTGGTGGCCAGCTGGCCGAGCGTGGTGATCACGTGCTGCCGGGCCGAGGCGTTGGGAGGATCGAGTGTCAGTTCGTCAAAAGCGGTCCACAGGTTGGCCAAGCTCGAGGTGACCCCGGTGTCGGGCTCGCCCATCACCGACTCGGTCTTCGCCAGCAGGTCGGCAAGAACGTCGAGACGGCCCTGGGCGCTGGCGGAACGACGCACCTGGGTATCGAGACCATCGATCCGCACCCTGGAAATGTTGGCGATGTCGACCCCCTGGCCGACGGTGCCGAAGCGATGGTGGTAGGGGAGGCGGGTAGCGAGGTCGACCCGCTGCCGGCTGTATCCGGGGGTCGAGGCATTGGCGACGTTGTGGGATGAGGTATTGATGCCGGCCTGAGCAGCGGTCAGCCCGCTGAATGCCGTGTAGAGGGAGATGAAGTCGCTCATCAGATGATCCGATTCACTCGTAGCGGCTGATCGGGTGTTCGGGTCGCCCGTCCGGCGGCGTCATAGATGTCGCCTCCGGCAAACCCGAGTGTCCCTTGGATACCGTCGAGGGCAACGGTTGCCAGGCGGCGGTTCTCCTTGGTGAGCACCTCGATCTCGTTGACCAGGCCCATGAATACCGCCTGGTGGTCTTCGAATGTGGGTCGCAGATGGTCCGGGGCGTTGTCGACGAGGAATCGCAGCCCGACCGACGCGGGGGGAACATTCCATTCCTGCGCTACGGCGGCGACGACTTCGCTTCGTTGATCCTCGGCTCTGCGGATCTCGGCCATGACTGCGTCGACCTCAGCGATGGCCGGGCCGACAAAGCGGCGATCATCGGCAATCAGCACGAGATTGGCCGACACGAGCTTGAACAGCAGGTACTCGAGCAGTCTGCGTTCGTACCAGAGCGTGTCGGCTAGCTGGCTCATAGGTGTAGATCCGGTTGCGGTAACCATTGGGTGTTCAGTCGGCCCGAGCACCGCTCGATTAAGGCCCAGAACCGACATAAGTGAGCTCGGATAAATCGTGGCGCAAGCTGCCGGGGAGGGCGGGATTCGGATATGCTCAAGGGCAGCCGAGCAGGTGCCGAGTACTTCTCATATGGCCTTGCGGGCTGTGCCGTTTCGCCTATGAATCGGGGAAATCATGAACTCAGGTGATGCCATCAAGGGAGAAAACGCCGAGGCGCGTATCGCTCATCTCGAGGCCCGCCTCGCCGAGGCGGAAGCCGACAACGGCGTACTCCGCCTCCAGCTCGACATGCTCACCTCGACGGATATCGTCACCGGGCTCCCCAATAGCAATGGCATCGCCGCCCAGCTGCAGAAGGCGGCCGCTCGCTACTCGCGTTCCGGAGAGGCGTTCGCCCTGATGCACATCGGCTTTCCGGCCTTCGCCCGCATCGCAGAGGAACGAGGGCGGCACGCGCTCGAAGATGGCATGCGCCACGCCGGGTCCCTCGTCGGAGCCGCGGTGCGGCAACTAGACACGGTAGGTCGAATCGACGAAGAGGGCCTGGTCTGTGTCATGCCGATGATGTCTGATGACGGGGTAACGCCCGTGGTCAACCGGGTCGAGCGGGTTCTCGAGTCAACTCCGATGCTGTTTGAGGACGATCAGGAGATCTACCTCGTCCCTGAGTTCACCATTGTGATCTGCAGCACTGCAGCCCGGGTTGATCCGCCGACCATCATGAACCGGCTTCTCGATGCCCGCGCCCAGGCGAAGCCCGGTGCCCCCGTGGTTCGTCACGCCAGCTCTTCCTAGCTTCCCGACCGCCCCGTTGCGTTCTGCTTAATTCGACTCCCCGCCAGCCGACGGTGTCATCCGAGCGAGAGTTGTGACCGGCAATTGCGCTTGCATACGGACGCCGCCCACGGATGTGGTGGCTCAGTCTTCTAGGGACGGAGTGACATCACGCTAGGGGTGATGAAACATGATGCGTTCGATGTTTGCCGGTGTATCCGGTCTTCGATCCCACCAAACGATGATGGATGTGGTGGGCAACAACATCGCCAACGTCAACACCGCAGGATTCAAGAGCGCCCAGATCACATTTGGTGAAGCGATGGCGCAGACCTTGTCGGGCCCGTCCGGCGCAGGTGTCGAATCCGGTGGTACCAACCCTCTCCAGATCGGCCTCGGTGTGCAGGTCGCCTCTATCGATGGCGTCTTCACGCAGGGTGCGATCCAGATCACCGGCCGACCGACCGATATCGCCATTCAAGGCGACGGATTCTTCATTCTTGCGGACTCCAGCGGACGTGAGTACACCCGTGCCGGCACCTTCCGTTGGGACGAGTCGGGCAACCTGGTCGCCCCCGGTGGCCAGCTCGTTCAGGGCTGGCTGGCCGATCCGACCGGCGTCGTGCAGACCCAGACTTCGGTTCAGGGGATCAATCTCCCGCTGTCCCAGGTCATTCAGCCCGTGACCACGACCGAGGTCCAAGTAGGCGGGAACCTCTCCGCAGACGCGGCAGTTGGCGACGTCCACAGCACTTCGATCGTTGTTTACGACTCGCTCGGTGAGCCGCAGGAGCTGCTCGTCGACTTTGAGAAGACAGCGGCCAACACCTGGGACGTGTCGGCTTCCATGAACGGCTCGGCGCTCACGCTCAGCTCGAGCTCCGTGACCTTCGACACTGCGGGCGCCCTGACCAGCGCAGGAACCTTGACGGTGAGCGGATACACGCCTCCCGGCGCTGCTGCGCTGAACTTCGACCTGGACCTCGCCACCGGTTCGCCGCTGGTGCAGTTCGGGGGCAGCTCCAGCGCAGAGAGCATGGATCAAGACGGCAACGCAATCGGGTTCCTGACCGACTTCTCGATTGCCGCCAACGGCACGATCAGTGGCCAGTTCTCCAACGGTGAGACCAAGGTGCTGGCGATGATCGCTACGGCAACGTTCAACAACCCGTCCGGTCTCATCCGGGCAGGCGAGACTCGTTTTGAGGCCTCGGTCAACTCCGGCCAGCCGCTGGTCGGTGAGCCGGGCAACGGCAACCGGGGCATGCTTGCCTCCGGCGCACTCGAGATGAGCAACGTTGACCTGGCTCAGGAGTTCACCAATCTGATCATTGCCCAGCGTGGCTTCCAGGCCAACAGCCGGGTGATCACGGCCTCCGACGAAGTCCTGGCCGATCTGGTGAACCTGAAGCGTTAGTAGTTGACCAACCGGGGGCTGCCAGCACGGCCCCCGAGAGGACATCGGGGGCTCCGCCGTGACGGAGCCCCCACCAGGGTTGGCCGTTAAGCACAGAGCGCAACGGCCGACATGAGTAGTAAGCAAGCAAAGGCTGGCTGGCAGCCTGGCAAAGGAGACGACGAATGATCGCCGTACATCGACTTCGAGGTGAGCCGATGTTTCTCAACGCCGACCTCGTCGAGTCCATTGAGGCAACACCGGACACGGTGCTGACGCTTGTTGACGGGCGCCGCATCGTTGTCGCCGACACACCGGAGGAAGTCGCCGAGCGGATCGTAGAGTTCCGCGCCTCGATTCTGGTGAGCGCAGCCGAGCTGCGCGGCGCAACCACACCGGTTGCCACGATCCATTCCTGAGGACCCTATTGGCGCGACGGGCAAGACCCGGTAGCGTGATGGTGCCGCATTTGAGGAGGCAGAAATGCAGCACCGGCGCGTCCTCGCGCATTCCCTGGCGTTGGTTGTCCTTCTCGCTGCCTGCAGTACCGACCTGACCGATGAGCCCGGAGCGCCGTCCAATGGTGGTTCGGATTCCGCTGCAGCAGAGGTGACGACAACCACCAGTCCGTTCTCGACCACCACCACAACGTCAACCATCCCTCCGCGACTGATCCCGCTCCTTGAGTCGCCACCAGCCTTCGAGGAAGTGGCTCTCCTCACCAGCGACGACCTCGAGCTCTACGCCAAGTACTGGCCGGGTGGCCCGGTCGCAGTGCTTGCCGGTCATGACTTCTATACGACGTCCGACGCTGACGACGGCGTCGATCCACAGAGCTCGGACTCCATCGTCTGGTGGACAGGTGTGCTCGCGGATCAAGGATTCACGGTCCTGTCGCCGGACTATCGGGGACACGGCAGGTCTCCCGGTGAGACCAGCATCAATGACGCTCCAACCGACCTCAAGGCGGCCTACGACTTCTTGGTCGCCCGCGGTTACGAGAAGATCGTGATGGCCGGCCTGCTTGGCTCAGGCACCGCCGGGGTCGTTCTCGACGCTCAGGACCCCGATGTTGAATTCGCCGGCATCGCCATGATCTGGTCGGCTCCGCAGGAACTCGCGCTCGATGCGCAACGTGTGCTGTACGGGATCGATGCTCCGATTTACCTGGTGTCCTTCGACAACAACCGTATCGAGCGTTGGTCGAAGCTGATGGCAGCGGAGATCGATCATCTCTACGACCGGGTGATGTTCTACCCGGCACCCGATGGCGTGGACTGGGTACAGGCGAATGGCGAGGAGTTCGTCGGACGTCTGGTCGACTTCGTCGAGTACGTTGCTGCGGAGGGTTAGGTATCGAGTTCTGCGCAGCAGAACTCGATACCTTTCTTGGGAGCACTGGCTCCCAAGAAAGGCGAAACCCCCCTGGGAGGGGGGGAAGAGGGGTTTCGCCCTGGAGGGATCTATCCGTGCAGTATCAAGGCCAGATCGGGGTCGTCGTCGGCCGCGTCGAGCCGGCTTCGCCAGTTGCTGTCTGCCGAGAGCTGCGCCACATAGGCGGCACGAGCCCGTTTGCCGGCAGCGTCGTCGCTGACATCGGGGGCGCCTTCGTATAGCGTCCCGAACCATGCCCGCAGCGACGTGAGCGCCTCCGACCGAATCTGCGAAACCCTGGCCTGGGTAACGCCGAGGTCCTTGGCGATGTCCTGGAGCATTTCGCCGTTGAAGTAGTACCGCTCAATGACCTCGGCGTGGGTGGCGGGTAGACCGACGACTGCGGTCCGCAGTGTGCCGAGCATCTCGCGCTGCTCGAGAGCAGCTTCCGGTTGAACGGAGGTGTCCTGATCAACGATCGTGTCACGTAGCGACACGCTGTCGTCGGGACGCTGGTGATCCAGGTACAGAAGCATGGAGGCAGCCGACTGAGCCTGGGTCTTGTCGAGTTCTTCTACTGTCACGCCAAGTGCCTTGGCGAGAGTCTCCCGATCCGGCTCTCGCCCCGTCGAATCGCGCAGATCCGAGCTCGTCTCTTCCATCTCCCGATAGCGCCGCCGCACTGAGCGAGATGCCCAGTCCCGGGTGCGAGTCGAGTCGATGATGGCGCCACGAATCCGAATTGCTGCATAGCGTTCGAACGGGATACCGGAATCGGGGTTGAATCGTCTGGCCGCTTCCACCAATCCGAGCGCGCCGGCATTCCAGAGCTCTTCTCTGTCTACGTGGCGGGGATAGCGAGCGGAGACTTTGGCGACGGTGCGCCCTACCAGGTCGAGATGATCACGAACCAATTGGTTCGTCTCATGCTCCATGTCTCTCTTACCCATTTGTACTGGCCTCCATGGATTGCCCCACCCGGACAATCCGTGCATTAGGGAGAGATCGGGATCTGGAGAACTAGCCTTGATGACCATTCTTCAAATAGTCACTCTCTGTGGCCTTATGCCGGCCGCCCGACTGCCGATAGTGGTGGGTGGAAGCGTTGACATGGATGTTGACGTGGAGCGAACGCACCGTCCTACAAGGAGGTACTTACAGTGCGTATCAACCAGAACATTGCGGCATTCAACTCGTACCGCAATCTTTCCGCGACCAATATCCAGTTGGGTAAGTCGCTCGAGAAACTGTCTTCGGGTTTCCGGATCAATCGTGCCGCCGATGACGCTGCCGGTTTGGCAAAGTCTGAGTCGCTGCGGGCCGAGATCAACGGGTCGCGGCAGGCGATTCGTAACGCCCAAGACGGTGTAAGTCTTGTTCAAACTGCTGAGGGTGCCCTCAATGAGGTGCATGCGATTCTGCAGCGGATGCGTGAGCTGGCTGTTGATGCCGCTAACACCGCAACCACTACAGGTGCCGCTCAGCAGGCCGAGGTGACCCAGCTGCTCGCTGAGATCAACGCCATCGGTACCAACACCAAGTTCGCCGGACAGAGCGTATTCACCGCCAGTGCCCGGACATTCCATGTCGGCGCCGGTGCGGATCAGGTCCTCTCGGTGACCGTGGGCACGCTGACCACCGGCGGGCTGACCATCGACTCTGTGAACCTGCAGACCGGTGCCAACGCAGCGATCGGCGCAGTTGACGGCGCCATCGGCGCAGTCTCGACTCTGCGTTCGACTTTGGGTGCTACTCAGAATCGTCTGGAGCACACTGTGGCGAATCTGAGTGTTGCTGTGGAGAATCTGTCGGCTTCTGAGTCCCGGGTTCGTGACACGGATATGGCTGCCGAGATGGTGTCGTTCACCAGGCATCAGATCATGGTGCAGGCGGGTACGGCGATGTTGGCGCAGGCCAACCAGGTGCCGGCCTCCGTCCTCAACCTGCTCGCCTAGTCAACCAACCAAAACAACCAAGAACCTCCCTACTGAAGGGGGCGGCGCTGCCGCCCCCTTCTTCTTGATTCGCCCGCCGCCCGGCCGACTGTCACATGGCGTAGTTATGAAGGAGCATTGATGCACATCGTCGTCTTGGCCTATGGCCCCGGCTCTCATACCAAGCGTGCTGTGCACCGGGCCCGCAAGCTGGTCGGCACCGGGCAAACGTTGTCCGTTGTCCCCGCCTCCACGGTGGGTCGGGATGCGATGGAGAACCTTGCCGGGGCGAAGAAGATCGAGACTATCGGGACTGCCGGACTGCGGACGGCGTTCGAAGGGCTCGGCACTGAATCCACACTTCTGATTCACGACGACGTTGTCCTCACGACGCGAGGATTGATGGCACTGGAGCGGGAGTTGGCCGCCGGCGCCCGTTTTGCCGTCCCCTACAGCAATGACCAGGCAATGGAGTACTTCGTCGGGTCGCTACCCGCGGGCAAGGACGCGGAGCGTTTCCTCGACCAAGTACCGGTACCGGACGAGTCAAGGCCGGTTGATGCTGTGAGATCGGCGTGCATCGCCGGCGCCGCAGAAGACCTAATCGAGCTTCTCGGAGAATCACTACCCGATCCCTACGCAGCGGTGACCTCGACAGAGCTCGGGTTTGTCGTGGCGGGCGGTGCGTTGGCGTCCCACGAGACACAGTGCGTGCATCAGCTGGCCGATCCGGAGGGCTCCGAGTCTCCGCTCCTGGTTGCTGCTCTCATCGTGAAGGATGAGGAGGAGATGCTCCCCGACTGCATCGCGTCGCTGCAGGAGGTGTGCGACCGCATTGAGATCTGCGACACCGGCTCCAGCGATAGGACGGTCAGCATCGCCGAGGCAGCGGGCGCAGTAGTCAGCCATACCGAGTGGAACGATGACTTCGGGGCGGCGAGGAACTTCGTACTGGAGCGCTGCCGCGATGCCCAATACGTGATCGTCGTCGACGCTGATGAGCGGGTGTCGTGCGCCGACCCCGAACACACCCGCCGATATCTCGCCACCTATGCCCGCGAGCATCCGGCATTCCGGGTCGAGGTCGCCAACTTCGAATCCGATGGGACAGAGCTCTATCGCTTCACAACCGTCCGGATATTCCAGGCGCAGGGAACCGAGTACGTCGGTTCGCTCCACGAAATGGTGCACCTGAATGGAGAAGACCTGCCGCTGGACGGGCACCGCTTCGACCAGATCAAAATCGACCACCATGGGTATGCCGGCGACCTGATCAGCGAGAAGGACAAAGCGATCCGCAATCTCGAACTCGCCGAGGCACAGCACGAGATAGACAACGATGCCCGCTCTGCGATTCACCTAGCGAGATCGCTCACCTACGCCCACGAGTCACCCGAGCGGGCCCTCGAGCTCCTGGAGCAAGGCTTGACCGGGACCAGGAGCAAGGTAGCCGAGGCACAGATCAAGGGACTCATCGCCGATCGCCTTGTTGCACTCTCCGAGTATCGGAGGGCTTTCGATATGGCGGCCGAAGCGTTGGAGCTGCTGCCGGGCGATGACACCGCCCTCGGTGCGCTGGGCGCGGCCACCGACAAGCTCGGCAATCACCAGGAGTTCATAGCAATTGGAGAGCGGCAGCGAGGAGCCAACTCGGCAAAACACGTGATCAAGATCGATCACAATCGACTTGTCTTCCAGGATCGCATGATTGCCGCATATGCAGCGATAGGGCAGGTCGAGCAAGCGGTCGAAATCGCTATCGCCACCCTCACCGAGGACTCGAGCGCGCTGCGCTCGTGGCCGGAACTGATCGACGCACTCAGCTCGCTTTACGGCGCCGCATCCACCGAATTGCTGCTGCCGATGGCACTGCTCGATGTGGGCGGAGGCTTCTTGGAACCCGCCATCAAGACCTATCCCTCCGACACGCTGGCCGGATTCTGTGCTGCCTACCTGGAGCGGGGTGGCCGGATCACCGAAGTGATCCGGGTAGGCCTGCTTGCCGCCGCCATGTCGGGCAACGACGCCGCTTTCGACGCAATGGTCCCAGCCGTACGAGATCTGGATGAAAGCACCCGCACCGGCCTTGCGCAGCGGATAGCAGCCGGCGGCCGGTCGGACCTGGCCGAGAAGCTCTCCCGGGAGCCCGTCGCAGCTAGTCACTAGCGAGGGCTCGCCGGTCACCCGGCTGCATCCATGGAATCCTGTCGACAGGCTCCGACAGCTAGCATCACCGAGCCATCCCCAAGGGACCTCGAGTGCTGCTTTCCTTCATCTACGTCGTCGTCGGGCTCATTCTGCTCATGGGCGCGTCCGATCGCTTCGTCGAGTCGGCGGTGCGACTGTCTCGAACGCTCGGCGTATCGATCGTCCTGATCGGGGCGCTGATCGTCGGCCTCGGTACCTCACTGCCCGAGCTGCTTGTCTCGGTGATTGCCTCCGTTGACGGACAGATTGATGTGGCAATGGCCAACGTGACGGGTTCCAACGTCGCCAACGTATCGCTGGTATTGGGTACGGCAGCGCTGGTGACACCGATCATGAGCCGCACGCTGATCCTGCGGCGCGAAGGACTGCTCATGTTCGTCGCAGTCTGCTCTCTCGCCGCTGTGCTCTGGGATGGTGAAGTGTCGCGAATCGAGGGGTTCGCACTGTTGCTGGGCATGAGCGTCACGCTCGTTCTGCTCGTGCGCTGGGCGTCGACCGACCCGGACGGCATCATCGAGCTCGACGACCAGACAGCCCACTCCGTTCCAGGTGAGCTGCTAATCGGACTCGCTGCGTTGGCCGTCACCGTCTTTGCGGCCCGGTTGCTCCTGAACGGCGCTCTGGATCTCGGGGAGCGATTCGGGCTCGGCGCAGCGTTCCTGGGAGTGCTCCTCGGCGTCGGGACGAGCCTGCCGGAGCTGGCTACAACCCTGGCTGCGGTAAGGCGCCACGAATCCGACCTGGTTATCGGGAACGTCCTCGGCTCCAATCTCTTCAATTCCTTTGCGGTCGCGGGTACAGCAGCTGCGTTCGGTCCCGGGACGCTGATCGATCTCTCTCGCCCGTCGCTGGTATTGATGGTCATGGTTGTCGGGCTGGCCGGCTGGTTCGCCTGGCGCGATCAGAAGGTCAGTAGGCCTGAGGGTGCCGTACTGCTGGCCATTTTTGTGGCGTTCACACTGTTGAGCTACTAACCACACAATGACGAGCAACCAGGAAATCGCAAGAGCTCTGCAGGAGCTCGCCGACCTACTGACCATGGCCGAAGGCAGCAGGCAGGCGTTCCGGGTGCGCGCCTACGAGAAGGCAGTCGCCGCAATTCAAGCCCTTCCCGGCGACGCGGCAGAGATGACCGAAGCTCAGCTGGTTGCCATCCCCGGAGTCGGCAAGAGCACCGCCGCCAAGATCCGTGAGTACGTCGATACCGGCGAGATTGCCCGGGTCAAAGCGTTGCGGGAGCGCTTTCCCGCCGAGATGATGGAGATGACACGGATCCCGGGATTGGGCCCCAAGACGGTCGTGCTGCTCCGGGACCAACTTGGAATCGAATCGGTTGATCAACTGAGCCAGGCCATCGCCGCCGATGAGGTACAGGGAGTGCCGGGCTTCGGGCGCAAGTCGCAGGAGAAGATCGCGACTGCAATCGAGCGGCTCGGATTGCACGGCAAGGACCGCCGCACACCGATCGCCGAGGCGCTACCGATAGCTCGCGATCTCGTTGCCACTCTGGAGGCACTGGACGAAGTCTCCCGCGCCCAGTATTGCGGCTCGCTGCGTCGCTTCCGGGAAACGATCGCCGACATCGACATCGTTGCGGCCAGCAATAGGCCAGAGGCAGTCATGGCTGCGTTTGTGCAGTTGCCTATCGTTTCCGAGATCATCGGCAGCGGCGACACCAAGACCTCAGTGCTGACCGCAAGCGGTCTCCAGATCGACCTCCGTGTGGTCAAGCCAAGCCAGTTCGGATCGGCCATCCTCTACTTCACCGGTTCCAAGCAACACAACATCGAACTGCGGCAGCGAGCCATCGATCGGGGCCTGCTTCTCAACGAGTACGGACTCGAGGATGCGGAGTCGGGCAAGGTCGTGGCCGCCAAGACGGAGAACGCCGTCTACCGCAAACTCGAAATGCCGTTCATCCCTCCCGAAATGAGGGAAGGCATCGGCGAGGTCGGGCTCGAGGACATCCCCGACCTCGTATCTGTTGAGGACCTCCGCGGGGATCTGCATGTCCACTCCACCTGGTCCGGTGACGGTCGGAGCAGCCTCGACGACATGGTTGCCGCGGCCGCTGCGCAGGGACTCGAGTACATCGCAATGACCGAACACGCCGAGGACCTGCGGATCAATGGCTTGAGTCGCGAGCAGGTGGCAGCCGAGCAGATCGAGATCGAACGCCTCCGGGAGGAGTACCCGGAGCTCACCATCCTGCACGGTTCCGAGCTCAACATCGGGCCCGACGGCAGCGTCGACTATGACCCGGCGTTTCTTGCCCGGTACGACTGGTGCGTTGCCAGCGTCCACACCTACTTCGATCTCTCCGAGGCGGAGCAGACCGATCGTTTCATTACCGCAATGCAGAACCCTGCGGTCAACGCCATCGGGCATCTCACCGGACGCCGCATCGGCCATCGCCCCTCGATCGAGCTCAATGCCAGGGCGGTCTTCGAGGCCGCAGCCGCCTCGGGCACCGCTCTCGAGATCAACGGCCATTTGCACCGACTCGACGTTCCGTCCGAACTGTTGCTGCAAGCGCGAGGAATCGAAGGTTTGCGCTTCACAATCTCAACCGACAGTCATCACACCAGCGAGTTCGAGAACCTGGCATGGGGGGTGGCCAATGCCCGGCGCGGCTGGGTTACCCGGGACTCCGTGATCAACACGCTCCCCCTCGACGAACTCCTCGAGTTCGTGGCGCGGAAGCGGACCGGCTGATCCAGGCTCCGCTGAAGCGTCCGTTGTGTTAACAGTTTGGTAATGCCAGATTCGTCATCGCACCCCGATCGCCTTGCGTATCGTGCCGCCCATGCTGAACGCCACCAAGTCGAGCGCGGGCCTTGCCGGTGCGGTCAGCGCCGGACTGGCGCTTGGCCTCACTGAACTGATCGCGGGCCTAACGCCACTCGTCCCTTCGGCGATCGCATCGGTCGGAAGCGTCGTCATCGACTTGTCCCCGCGCTTCGTCAAGGAACTCGCCATCAGCTTGTTTGGGACCGCCGACAAAGGCGCCCTTGCCATCGGCACGGTGATTATCGGAGTGATGATCGGGTGGTTCGTCGGACAAGCGGCCCTCACCCGACCTGCCGTCCCCTGGGCCGCATTCGGCGGCTTTGCGGTCATCGGCATTCTGGCCGCAGCAGATGGGTTCGGCGGCAACCTCGCCCTGACCGTGATTGCCATTTCTGGCTCAGCTCTCGCCGGCGTGCTGGTACTTCGCTACATGCTCAACATGAACGAGGCACCGACTGATGGGCTTGCGTCCGACCCCGCCCGGCGCAAGCTCCTAGCCCAGGCTGCCGGCGTCGGTGCCGTGGCTGCGGTCGCCGGGCTGGGCGGACGGCAGCTGATCATTGCCCGGTCGGAAGAGGTCCGCCAGGCCGTGGCAATCCCGACTGCCGACATCACCGTGCCCGCTCCGCCGCCCGAGGCGCAGTTTGCCGGCATCCCGGATCTCACCCCGATCGTGGTTCCCAACGATGAGTTCTACCGGATCGACACTGCTTTGGTGGTGCCCCGTCCGGACCCTGAGACGTGGCGCCTCCGCATCACCGGCATGGTCGACAACGAGCTTTCGCTCTCGCTCGACGACCTCACCGCCATGCCGCTGTATGAGGACTACGTCACGATTGCCTGCGTGTCGAACGAGGTCGGGGGAGACCTCATCGGCAATGCCAAATGGACCGGCGTTCGCCTGGTGGATTTGTTGGAGCAGGCCGGGGTCCAGGACGGAGCGGAGCAGCTGTTCAGCAGGTCGGTAGATGGCTGGACATCAGGGTTTCCCGTCGAGCTCGCCTTCGACGGTCGCGATCCGCTGCTCGCCATCGGCATGAACGGAGAACCGCTCCCTCCGAACCACGGGTTCCCGGCTCGACTCATTGTTCCCGGCCTCTACGGATACGTGTCGGCGACGAAGTGGATCGAAGAAATCGAGTTGACCTCCTGGGAAGGCGTCGACGGATACTGGATTCCCCGCGGCTGGTCCAAGGAAGCTCCGATCAAGACTCAGTCACGAATCGACCGTCCCCGACGCAACCAAAGCGTCCAGGAGGATCCGCTGGTGCTGGCCGGTGTCGCCTGGGCACCTACCAAGGGCATCGAAAAGGTCGAGATCCAATTGGATGATGGTGAGTGGATCGAGTGCGAGTTGACCACTCCCCTGTCGAGCAAGGCCTGGGTGCAGTGGCGAGCCGAGCTTCCGGCTGCTCCGGGACCCCACACCGCCCGCGTTCGCGCCACCGACGGTGATGGCGAGACCCAGACCTCCGCGCGCAGCCGACCGGCTCCCGACGGCGCCACCGGCTACCACGAGGTCAGCTTCGACGTCGCCTGACCGCCTCCTTCCCTCGGTTTTGGCGTACACCAGGCCCATATGTGGGCCTCAGATCCGCCAAAACGAACGCATTCCCACTCGACCCGGTTCTGGCGTACACCAGACCCATATTTGGGCCTCAGATCCGCCAAAACGGTTGGGGGGCGCGGGGCACGGTCCGTAGGAGTCGTATGATTGAGGTATGACGACACACGACGACAGCAACGAAACCGAGTCCCGCCCGCCGGAGCTTCCCCTCCAGGCGCAGGTTGTCGAGAACGGCGAGCCCGTCGAAGCAGTGGAGGAGGACAGCGGTAGCTTCATTACTGAGCCCTCCAAACTGATTCGGATCGCTTCGATGACCAGGGCCATGCTGGATGAGGTACGCCAGGCAGGCCTCGACGAGGCCGGTCGCGGGCGATTGGCGGAGATCTATGCCAACTCGCTCGAGCAGCTCCACGATTCCCTGAGCGATGATCTCCAAGAGGAGTTGCAGTCGATCTTCCAGCCCCTCCATAAAGAGGAGACGTCCGAATCCGAGCTGCGCATCGTCCAGGCCCAGCTCGTTGGATGGCTGGAGGGTCTATTCCACGGTATCCAGGCCTCACTGTTCAGCCAGCAGGCCGCAGCCGCCGCCCAGCTCGATGAGATGCGTCGGCGTCGTGCCCTCGAGGCGGCCTCGGACGAAGCAATGGGTTCCCCCGGCCAGTACCTCTAGAAGCATCGGCGTCAGGGCCGCTATCCATCGCCAACGCTCCGCACATCCGATTCGGTCCCCGCGTCCGAACTAAATGAACAGAACGTGAAAATCCCTTGACCGGGCCCGGAACGACAGGCATTATCCGCACTCGGCTCTCCCGGTTAGGAATAAGTCACTGCCCTGGCTGGTTCCAAGAGCGAACGCCCAGAAGGGGGTGTGAAAATGGTGATGGCACTAGAAGAGCAGATTTGGGAACCCGAGCACGAATGGCGGGAACTCTCAGCTTGCGCCGGTGCGGACTCCGACGTCTTCTTCCCTCCCGGGGAAGACGAGGCGGCCGCCATGCAGGCCAAGAAGATCTGCGCCCTCTGTCCGGTCCAAGAGCAATGTCTCCAGTACGCCCTGGCTACCAATCAGACCGAAGGCGTCTGGGGCGGCATGAGCTCCGGCGACCGTCGTCGGCTCCGCCGCCGGCTGCGCGACCGAGCCCGGCGAGCCCGAGCCAGCTAGCCGGGCGCTGGCGAACTCACCTCGTGAGTTCGTTGCCTTAGAGTTCGATGCAATCGAACTCCACCGGTAGATCAGGACTCGTTCACCGTCACTGACTCTATGACACAGTCGTCAAGCGGCTTGTCTTGCGCCCCGGTAGATGTGTTTGCGATTGCATCGACCACATCGAGCCCTTCGGTGACGTGTCCGAAGATCGAGTAGTTGTGGGGCAACCCGTAGTCCGTGTGCATGATGAAGAACTGCGACCCGTTGGTGTTGGGACCGGCGTTCGCCATCGCAACGGTGCCCCGGGAGTACCGACCCGGACCGTCCAACTCGTCACGGAACCGGTAGCCCGGGCCACCCATTCCGGTGCCGGTCGGATCGCCGCCCTGAATCATGAATCCCTTGATCACACGGTGGAAGATCACCCCGTTGTAGAAGCCGTCGCGAGCCAGGAACACGAAGTTATTGACTGTTAGCGGCGAGTTTGTCGCGTCGAACGCAATGCTGATGTCGCCGTGGTTGGTATGGAGCGTTGCGGAGTAGCTCTTGTCGAGGTCGATGCTCATCTCGGGTGGGGCGGTGTACTGCGTCATGGGATTCTCCTCCTGATCTGGGTCGAAGAGTAATGCTGATTGGATGGGTTCACCGGCGCCGGCGACCCCGTGACATGGGATGAGAACGTCGACCCTTGAATGGGGCCAGCTCCGGATCGGGGCGCCAGCTAGACAGATCCCGGATCCGGTCGTCGTTTGAGAACATCTTGATGATGGGGACGTTGAGGCCGGCGCGCCGCTGAATGCCGAGAACCTCGTTGACCTGATCCCACTCGACAAAGGTCACAACAAGGCCTGTCTCCCCGGCCCGCGCCGTTCTCCCGGAGCGGTGGAGATAGGTCTTTGGATCATCCGGGGGGTCGTAGTGGATCACCACATCAACGTCATCGATGTGCAGCCCCCGGGCGGCAACGTTGGTGGCGACCAATACCGGTGAGGTACCGTCGGCGAACCCGGCCAGAGCTCGATCACGCTGGCGCTGGTGGAGGTCGCCATGAATGGCACGAGCCTCGACACCCGCTTCTCTGAGGTTCTTGGCAACCCGATCACACTCGATCTTGGTGCGGACGAACACAAGGGTCCGACCCGACGAGTCGGCGATGGCCGCCGCCATCTTCACCTTGTCCATGTGATGCACCTTGAGGAAGCGATGCTCCATGGTGTCAACGGTCTCGCCATCAGGCTCAGCGTCATGACGGGCCGGCTGTTCCATATAGGCGCTCACGAGCGTACCGACCTGACCGTCGAGAGTTGCCGAGAAGAGGAAAGTCTGATGCTCAACGGAGATCCCACTCATGATCCGCCTCACCTGAGGCAAGAAGCCCATGTCCGCCATCTGGTCTGCCTCATCGATCGCCACCATGCGCACTTCGTCGAGTTGCAGTTCTCTGCGGTCGATCAGGTCGATGAGCCTTCCCGGTGTGGCGATAACCACCTCAACACCACGTCGCAGCGCCTTGATCTGCACCCCCATCGGAGCGCCGCCGTAGACCGCTACTGTGCGGAAATCGCGAAGGGCAGCAAGCGGCTCGAGTACTGCGGTCACCTGCTGGGCGAGCTCGCGGGTGGGAACCAGTACAAGGGCCAACGGGCGCTTCACCGGCGCCCGCTCGAGTTGCTGAATGATGGGCAGTCCGAACGCCAGGGTCTTCCCTGAACCGGTCTTCGCCTTGCCGCACACATCCCTTCCCTCGAGGGCGTCCGGAATCGTCAGCTGCTGAATCGGAAAGGGTTCGCCGATGCCGTCAGAGACGAGAGCGTTGGCGAGATCGTCGGCAACGCCGAGCTCGCGGAATGTGGGTGTAGTTGGCATGAGCCCTGAAGGAATCGGTGGGCGGACTCGTCCAACCTAGTCGCCGATCACCGTCCGTCCGCCGTTTCCAGGCCGGCTAGGTGCTGCGACGACCGTTGCGTGTGTGCATATGGGCGAGGTTTCGAGCCTCTAGCTCAGCATTGAGCTCGGCCCCGGTCAGCACAATCAAGCCCGAGATGAAGAACCAGAGCAGCAGCACGATGACGGCCGACAGCGTCCCGTAGGCAGCTCCCAGCGAAGGCACCCGATTGGCGAAGGCGGAGAATCCGACCGTGGCCAGCAACCAGAGGACGGCCACGACAAGCGAGCCTATGGAGATCCAGGGTGACTCCCTGGCGGGACGATTGGGGGCGATCTTATAAAGCATGCCCAGCCCAGCAATCACCATGACGAAGATGAATGGCCATCTGCCGTACTCAACGAGCCCGATCAGATCGTCGGCACCGACGGCGCCCAGCAGATTCGGGAGGAAGGTAACCGCGGAGGCAGCCACGGAAACGAAGACGATCAGTGATACGGTGATCCCGAGTGCCATGCCACGCAGGACCACAAAGGAGCGGTTCTCGGGGGTCTCATATGCGATGTCGATTCCCATGATCAGGGCCTTGGTACCCGCCGATGCCGACCAGAAAGCAGCGAGGATGCTGAGCACTGCGGCAGCTCCGAGGCCGGAGCTCGATGACTCAACGATCGTGGTCAGCTCGGAGGAGAGGAATCCTGCCGTCTTCTCTGGAAGTGCGTCTGTGATGCTCTCAATCTGATTGGCGAGATCGGCCGGATCGAGAACCAGGCCGTAGATGGAGATCGCTGCGATTGCGGTGGGGAATAGCGCCAGGAGTGCGTAGTACGCCAGGCTGCCCGCAATCATCGGCATGTGGTGCTCCCGCAACCGAAACACCACCGCTTTGGCAACGGACAGGGTTTCGTCGAACCACGTCCCGTCCTCTGGCTCAGGCTCGGGCTCCTCCGGTTCGGGTATCTCAGTCCGCGGGCGCAGCGCCGCGACGGCGGTAATGCCGGCAAGCGCCCCCAGGACCCAGTTGAGATACCTCTGCATGGTGATGACGGTAGCGCTAGTCCAACAGGTCGTCGGTGATCGAGTAGAGCTGGTCAACACCGGCGATGACCGCCGGGCGCAGGCCGGCACCCTGGGGCAGGATCTGCTCGATGTAGAAGCGAGCTGTCTCGATCTTCGCCTGGAGCCAGGGGTCGTCCGCCGCAGCAAGCTCCCGATGGGCAGCAAGGGCGAGACGAGCCAGGTAGTAACCGCCGGCAACTACTCCGAACTGGCGCAAGTACGGACTTGCCCCGGCCAGGGCATCCTCCGGCGTCGCACCGCGCAGCCACTCAGTTGAATCGCGCAGCGCGGCGACGGCGGTGCGCAGGGCGCCGGCCATGCTGTCGAGGCCACCCGCTGATTCGAGATCGGCTGCAGTGCCTTCCATCTCGGCGAGGTAACCCTCGACCACTGAGCCGTCGCCAAGGGACAACTTGCGCATCACGAGGTCAATCGCCTGGATCCCGTTGGTTCCCTCGTAGATGGGGGCAATACGGGAGTCGCGCCAGTGCTGGGCGGCACCCGTTTCCTCAACGTACCCGGCTCCACCGTGGATCTGGATGCCGAGCGAGGTCAGCTCAACCCCGAGATCGGTCGCCCACGCTTTGGCAACGGGGGTCAGCAGGGCAACACGATTCGCCGCAGCTGCGCGCTCGGCGCCGTCTGCCGCATGCCTGCTGCGATCGGCCGCAGCCGACGTGTCGAACACGAGGGCACGTATGGCCTCGATATTCGCCTTCATTGTCATCAGCATCCGCCGGACGTCCGGATGGTCGATGATCGGAGATGACTCACCCTTGGCGGCACCGGGGGCGCGACCCTGACGGCGTTCCTTCGCGTAGTCGAGCGATTGCTGATACGAGCGAACGGAGAGCCCGAGCCCCTCGAGCCCAACGTGTAGGCGAGCATCGTTCATCATCGTGAACATGCAGCGCATCCCGGCGTTCACCTCGCCCACTAGGTAGGCCACCGCACCCTCCTGCTCGCCGTACTCCATCACACAGGTCGGGCTGGCATGAATCCCGAGCTTGTGCTCGATGCTCAGGCACTCGACATCGTTCTTCTCCCCGAGAGTGCCATCGTCGTTGACCAGATACTTGGGGATGAGGAAGAGCGAAATGCCCTTGGTTCCCGGGGGTGCTTCGGGGGCCCGCGCCAGCACGAAATGGATGATGTTCTCGGCCATCTCGTGGTCGCCCCAGGTGATGTAGATCTTGGTGCCTTTGACCCGCCAGGTTCCGTCGGTTTCGGGCCAAGCCTTGGCCCGCAGCGCGCCTACATCCGAACCGGCCTGCGGCTCGGTGAGATCCATGGTGCCCGCCCATTCCCCGCTGATCAGCTTCTCGAGGTAAACGGCCTTGAGCTCATCACTGCCGTGATGTTGGAACGCCTCGACTGCGCTGATGGTCAACATGGGACAGAGCGAGAAGGCCATGTTCGAGGAGGTCAGCATCTCCTGGAAGGCTGTCGCCATCACGCCAGGGAATCCGTGGCCCCCGAACTCGGGGTCCCCGGAAACGGCCAACCAGCCCGCCTCGACGAGCTGCTCGTAAGCGGAGACCATTGGCTCGGGAACGGTCACCGAACCGTCGGCATTGTGAGTCAGGCCTTCTGTGTCACCAATTACGTTGGTCGGGGCGACGACCTCAGCAAGGAAGCGCCCGGCCTCGGCCAGGGCGTCGTGGACGTCCTCAGCTTCGACATGCTCATATCCCGGCAGCCCGGCGATGCTCTCGAGATCGGCAATGTGGTCTAGGACAAACCTGATATCACGCAATGGGGGGCGGTAGTCACTCATGTGCCCAGGATAGGTTGGAGGGCGCTATCGATGCCCTGAATCGCAGAGCTTGGACGACGGCGGCGTACAGGGCATCATGGCCGCCATGCTTGTTGACATCCGCAACACGCCGCCGCCCGCTGAGTGGGGCGTGACTATCTCCTCCAGA
>JASJEG010000057.1 GCA_030064765.1 Acidimicrobiia bacterium
GCCGATGACCCGCCGGCTGATGACCCGCCTGGTGGCGACGACGACGATGACGACGACGACGATGATGACGACGACGATGACGACGACGACGATGACGACGACGACGATTGAGTAGTCGCACAATCACCCAGGTCTGATCGGTCCCGGTTTACGCTTCCCCCCCATGTCACACAGCAAGCGCTGGGCTTCCAGAGACGTCATCGCTGACGATCAACGCAAACGGGAGTATCCCAAGGTCGAGGCCGCACTCGGCCTGAAGCTAACACACCGCCCTTCCCGCACGACCGGTGTCATCGCATCATTCGTCGCTGGCCAGAGGGTCGTGCTGCGAGACGAAGCCGGGCAGCTGCATGACCTCCGCCCGCATCCCGGGGTCTTGTTGCTCGAGGGAAAGCCGATCGAGCTAATCGCTCTGGAAGCCCCATCCGACAGATCCGTTCAGCTGACCGCTTCCGGGTCTATCAAGGCCGCGCCGGCGCGGTCAGTCACGGCTCAGGCAAGTCGGATCTGGGTCGAGGGCGTCCATGATGCGGAACTCATCGAGAGGATTTGGGGCGACGATCTGCGCGTCGAAGGCGTTGTGGTTGAGCCACTTCACGGCGCCGACGCTCTGGTCGAAAGGATCTCGAGCTTCCGGCCGGGACCGCACCGCCGGCTTGGGGTCCTCCTCGACCATCTGATCGCCGGAAGCAAGGAATCCCGAATCGCGGCCGGAGTGTCTGACAACAACGTGCTCATCTGCGGACATCCTTATGTCGATGTCTGGCAAGCGATCAAACCGCAGACCATCGGTATCGAGATGTGGCCTCGAGTTCCTAGAGGGACACCGTGGAAGGAGGGCGTCGTCACGGCCCTGGGTTCGCAGCATGATCCCGGAGAGTTCTGGCACCAGATACTCGACCGTGTCTCGTCGTATCGGGATGTCGAGACGCCTTTGGTCAATTCTGTTGAACAGCTGATCGACTTCGTGACTGCGACGTGATCGATTCGCCGCCGCAGCGCAGATCGCTACATTGCCTCGCATGCGAGCAGTAGTCCAACGCGTGAGCCGGGCGACCGTTACGGTTGCCGGCGAAACGGTGGGAGAGATAGGCCGGGGATTACTCGTGCTGCTCGGGGTGGCGCACGACGACACTGCCGCGGATGCCCGAGCCCTCGTCGACAAAGTGCTCGGGCTTCGGATTTTCCCCGATCACGAGTACAAGATGAACCGGTCAGTAGTCGACGTCGCCGGTTCAGTGCTCGTCGTGAGCCAATTCACGCTGCTCGCCGACGTCCGCAAAGGGAGAAGGCCCTCGTTTACTGCGGCTGCTCCGCCGGATGCGGGTGCAGCAATGGTGGACGCTGTCGTGGATCTCGTCGCCGAGCGAGGTGTCGGGGTGGCAACCGGCCGGTTCGGGGCGATGATGGAGGTTGAGTTGGTAAATGCCGGTCCGGTAACGATCGTTGTGGACGTCACTGAGGGTCGGGTTCACTGATTCTCGAGGTAGGCCTTCCCTACATCGCAGAAACGACTGAAGTCGCATCGCAGACATGCCGGGGACGGCGTCGGCGGGTATTCGGGACCACCCGCAGCCTCTAGAAGTGTGTTGAGGTGGTTGCCGGCCGCTGCGAGCCACTTTGCGGTTACCTCCTCGGAGATCTCGCGCAACGCTCCTCCGCCGAGGTAGGCGAATGTCACCGTCAGTCGCCGGGGTGGGTCGGGCGCCAGCGTGCCATCGTGCGCCGCTACTGCGTAGGCCTCGAGCTGTACTGCAGCGGAGGGATCATCGGTTGGCCGTCCCGACTTGAAGTCAACGATCTCCCACTCACCGGGGGATGGCTCATACACGGCATCAATGCGGCCCCGAACGCGCCCCGCCTCTAGCCGAAGGTCGATTGGCGTCTCGATGTAGCGCGGCCGCATGTCGGCGAACCGTGAGCGAAGGTAGACCTGATAGGGATCGGGTCCTTCGCCGGTCGACTCCTCCCAATCTGGAATGTCGTACAAGTCCTCAGCAAACTCCTCCAGCGGCATCTCCCCCCGGCCGTGCAGTTCGATGAGCCGGTGGATCTTGATGCCACGCTTCATCGCAGGGGCCTGTCGCCGGGGGAGCGGGTCGATCTCCGACCAGAAGAATCGCTGCGGGCAGCCTGCCAGAGTCACCAGTCCGGTGACGGAAGTGTCGATCGCGCTGGATTGGTCCTCCGGACGGGGCGGGTCCGGCATGTCGTCGAGGGTCAACCGAATCTGGTCCATCGCAGCATCGTACGATCCATCTGCCGCGAGTTGCGCCGGCCAGGTTCGATCTCGCACAGTTGACCGCAGGGCGTCCTGCCAACCTGCGGGGAACAGCGGATCCGGTGCACCGACGTTCGACACGACCGCAAGCGAGTCGGGACGCAGGCCGGATTCGTCCGCCACCATGTCGAAGGTCACCGAAGTCGGGGTGGACGCCGCGTGGAAGATCGGACTGGGCTGACGAGGGTTCTTGGCCGAACCGTGCCAATGCGCTCCGGTGAGATAGAGCCTGGTCTTGGCTCTTGTGATACCAACGTAGGCGGCCCGCCACTCCTGCCGGTCGCGAGTCTTCCGCAGTTCGCCCTTTCGTTCGTCGGCATCGAGCCCGGGCGGAATCGGCGCTTCGAGCCGCAGCTCGTAGGGCAGGAACTGGGCGCGGAGGTAAGGGTCGTCAAACGTTCCTCCCTTCACAGGGAAGACGCCCTCGGTCAGCGACGGGACGAATACTGTGTCCCATTCCAGGCCCTTGGCACGGTGAATGGTGAGTAGGACAACGGCGTTCTCGGCGCCGACATTGGCGGTATCGAGTTCGGAGGCGGAGCTCTCGTCCGCAATCAGCTCGAGATAGCCGAGGAAGGCTTGCAGCGTGGGCTGACCACGCAACGGACTCCAGTCCTCTGCAAGGTCGAGGAACCGATAGAGATTGACTCGCGCAGTAAGCGCGGAACCCGGATCGCGGGCTTCGATCTCGTTCCACAGGGCAGTTTCGTCGAGGATGAGCCTGCATAGATCAACGAGCGATGAGCCTTGTGCCGCCTCGAGAAACGTCCGATAGAGCCGGCGGAAGTCGAGCAGCCGGGATTGCGCCAACGGTGACAAGCCGGTGATGTGCTCGATCTGATCGATTGCTTCGACAAGAGGCCAACCCGCGTCGGGGTCGTCGCCCAACAGGGCCCGATTCGGTTTGATCCAGCTAGTCAAGGGTGCAATGTCAGCCAGACCGAGTCGATAGCGCGGCCCAAGCAGAATCCGCGCCAACGCGATCGAATCGCCCGGCCGCTCGATTGTCCGCAACCAGGCGTGCAAGTCTGCAACGTCCGGGAGATCGAGGAGTCCCCCTAGCGAGCCCACTTCAACCGGAACCCCTTGAGCCTGAAGCGCGTCGCGGACGAGAGCCATGTCCTTGTTCTTGCGGAAGACAACTGCGATATCGCGCCAAGCTCGACCCTCCTCCGCGTTGAGGCGGACTATCTCCTCGGCGATGAACTCGGCTTCGTCGACTGCGGTGCGAAAGAACGCAGCGTTCACCGCTCCCTGGGCGGCACCGGGCACGGGCTGCAGTCGAGCGTACGGCTGGCTCCCGTACATGTTGTGCCGTACTGCGTCGGCCGCATCTAAGACCGCGACGGCGGATCGTCGGTTCTCGGTAAGCGGCAAGGTCGCGGCCGGTGAACCATCCGCGGCCGGGAAGTGGGTCGGGAAGTCGTCGAAGTTGCGAGTAGACGCTCCGCGCCATTCATAGATGGTCTGATCTGAATCACCGACCGCGGTCACTGGGAATCCGTTGCCGAAAATCGTTCTCAACAGCTCCCGTTGAGCGGGATCCGTGTCCTGGTACTCGTCGAGCAATGCGACTGAGTAGCGCGCCGTGATTCGCTGTGCGATCTGGGGATGTTGAGAGAGGAGCCGATGGGTGAGTTGAATCAGGTCGCCGTAGTCGAGGACTCCAAGGACATGTTTGTGTCGTTGGTAGCGAGCGACGACTGTCGCAAGCTCGGCTCGACGTTCTTCAACGTCGTCGACCGCGGGGTGCGCCAGCAATTCGTCGACGGTCTGCAGGTTCCGCGCCAGCTGCGAGCTGAGTTCAACGGCGTCGTCTACGCGCGTCGCTACCGCGCTTACATCGAGGTGTGAATAGCGACCTTCGGACAGGGCATCTTGCATCAGTTGGCGGACATACCCGGGTCCAATGACCTCGGCATCACGCTCCACCCCAAGTACGGCACCAAACTCCTGCAAGATGCTGTACGCAAAGCCGTGATAAGTAGTCACCTCGACCTCACGTCCTTGGGCAGCCAGATCGGGGAGCGCAGCCCGCAACCGTTCGGCGAGCTCTTCAGCAGCCTTGTTGGTGAATGTGATACCCAAGGCGTTTTCCGGGCTGAGGCCGTTGGCAACCAGCGCCGCAAGCCGATGGACGATGGTTGTTGTTTTGCCTGTTCCGGCACCGGCAATCACTCGAAGTGGCTTCAAGGGATACTCGATCACGGCACGCTGCTCGGACGTGGGGACAAAGGTCATGAGAAGTCGGGACCGCCTTCAGCCCATGCCGGACACAACGATCGGAGTGAGCAGCGGTCGCAGTGGGTGCCGGGCCGGGGCTCCCACTGCTCATCTCGAATGCCGTCGGCGACCGCTGCGAGCCGCGCTTCCACTTCGTCCAGCTTCTCCATGTCGAAGCTTCTGGTGGTGACACTCTTGGCACGGGTCATCGGATACCAGAACTCAGCGCCGGCAATAGCCCCCAGCCGGCGAATCGCATCATCGCGGGATGCGGCTAGCAAGTAGTAGCCAAGCTGGAGCGATATTGCTGCTTCTGCGACGCTGGGGGCCTGCGAGCTGGTCTTGTAGTCGACGACGGTGAGACCGGTAGGACCGCGATCGATTCGATCGGCACGACCGGTCCAGCGAGCGCCGTCGATCACTGTTTCCAGCTGGTGTTCCAGCAAGGCCGCCGAACGGCGCGGCGCCGGCCAGTTCTCGTAGAGCTTGGTGAGGCCGCGCCCGGCCCGTTCCCGCCATGCCTCGGAAAAGGGACTTCCTCCGAACTCGTCCGGATCGAAGAGGCGATCGAGCTCGCGTTGTGCATCCTCGAGCGAGCTACGTTCAACGCCGGCGTCAATCGCAGCTCGTTCGGCGGCTTCGAGAACCTCGTGGATCAGGGTCCCGAACGTGGCGTAGACCGATCGGTCCGAGCCGATCCTGAGTCTTCTCTCCAGCACGTAGCGGCGCGGACAGTCCTCGTAGCCCTGCGCCTGGGAGGGGCTCAGCCTGTGGTCGGCCGCAATCAAGCCGCGATTGGGACCCCGCTCGGCCACTCCATGGAACTCGAGTGGATTGCGCAATCCCCAGCTTGATCCTTCAGCTAGTGCGGTCAGCGCGGCGAGCCGACGGGGCGCCGGGCGGTCAACATCGAGCAGCATGCGGCGTAGCGCGGCTTCGGCTTCGCCAGCTGTGACGGGTGGTCGTCCGTCGCTTTGTGTTGGATCGAGTGAGATCCCCCCCGAGGGACGCGCCGGATCAACACCGATCAGCTCTGCAATCCTCGTGAAGAAGCGGCTGGGTCTTCCGGGCCCATCGTCAAGACCCCGTTGGGTAGCCGTCCACACGACACGGCGGCGAGCCCGCGTCATCGCCGTATACGCCAGCCTGCTCTCTTCTTGAAGTCGGAAGGTGCGGTAGGAAGCCGTGTCGGCCGGGACGTGGGGAAGCAGGTGACGGACGCCCAGCAAAGAGTCGCGGGTGCGCAGGTCGGGGAAGACACCATCGACGGCATCCGCGATGAAGACGACATCGAGTTCTAGGCCCTTGGCCTGATGGAGCGTCGTGAGGGAAAGGCGGTCACCCGGGAGTCTGCGGTAGCTGAGGAGCGGTTGGGCCTCGAATTCCTCGCTCTCGGCGAGCCGGCGGTAGTCCAGCAGCGTGCCGCTCGGGTTGCGGTCCTCCCAGCGAGCGAGGACCTGAGCGAAGGAACGCCATGCCGCACGTTCCTCGCCTGCGGAGCCATCTGCGACCAGTTGCTCGATTCCGGGGAACTCGGCCCAGACCCTCCACAGGCCCTGGGCCGCCGGGACTTCTTGCGCCCATGTCGGGTCGTCGAGGAGATCTGCCATGGCGGACCACCCGGGGAGTTCCCGGCGGATCGCCGCGCTCCACGAATCCAGGGCAGCCGCCCGCCGCTGCAATGATCGATAGGCACCAATCGTCAGACCGACCCGACTGCCGAGGAGTATGCGGCGCATTGCCTGATCGGCGGCGCTCGGGCCGTCACAGCGGCTTGCCGCGACCGCCAGGTCGAGCACAAACCGCACTGCCGGCTGATCGGTGAGCCGGCTGCCGGGGAGGTCGTGCGGGATGTGGCGTCGTTCCAGTGACCTGGAGAGATCGGCCAGGAGTCGCCGCTTGCTGCGCACGAACACGCCGATCCTGCTGTACGGCACCCCCTCTGTGAGGTGCAGGCGCTGTGTTTCGGCGGCGATCCATTCCGCCTCTTCGACCTGCTGGTCGAAGAGGTAGGCCTCGACCACACCCTGGCCCGGCGCCGGCTTGACCGCACCGGTCGCTCCGGGGAGGTCCCCGGTGGTGACACCGACGGATGCTTCCAGGATCGCAGCGGGCGTGCGGAACGATGTTGTCAGCAACAGCCGCGAAGCCGGGGGAGCACCGCCAAAGTCATCCTCGAATGACTTCACATTCTCGAGCGAGGCGCCCCGGAAGCTGTAGATCGATTGATAGGGGTCCGCGGCGACCAGTATCTCGTAACCGGCGGCCTGCAGCGCCTGCAGCAGCCGAACCTGTGAGGTGGTGGTGTCTTGGTATTCGTCGACCAACACGGATCGCGGGCGTGCGACGGTGGAGTCGGCTGCGGTGGTGACCAGGTCGACTGCTGTAGCAATCAGCGTGCCGTAGTCGATTCGTCCGCTGGAGCGCAGCGTGTTGGTGTAGCGGGTGAGGAAGTCTGGCAAGCCGCGCCAGTCGGCGCGTTCCATCTGCGCGATTGCGGTGGGTGTCTGCAGCTGTTCGGCCCCGCGAAGAATGAACTCGGTGACTTCGCGCGCAAAGGTGCGTGTTTGCAGCAGGTCGGCGAAAGCAGGGGACCAGCGCGACGGGTCTTCTGTGGCCAGGAGGCTCTGAACCAGCTCGACCTGTTCCGGTCCGGTGAGGATTTGGGGGTTCTCCTGCCACCCTGCGGTGGTGGGTTGCTGTTCGAGGAGCCGCGCTGCATAGGAGTGGAACGTTGCGACGTCGAGCGCTCCAATCGACCCGGTCAGCGCTTCCCGAACTCGACTGCGCAACTCGGCGACTCCACGTCTCGAGAACCCGAGGATGATGATGTCTTCCGGTCTGACATCGTCATGTTCGAGAAGATGGACGGCTCTTCGCACCAGGAACTCGGTCTTGCCCGTCCCGGGCCCGCCAACAACCATCGTCGGGCCGGACACAGCGGCAATCGCAGAGTCCCAGTCTGCGGGGTTGATTGGCGCAAGACGTGGCGTCGAGTCTTCCCGACTCATGACGCGGCAGCGGTTTCCGTCGGTCCCTCGTCGGCAAAGGCGGGGCAGATGTCTTTGTATTGGCACCAATCACACAGACGCCCAGGGCGCGTTGGGAACTCATCTCGCAAGATCGCCCGGTTGATGGCGTCCCAAAGGGCTTGCAGCTTTCGTTGCGTTGCATCCAGCTGGGAATCGGTGATGGGAATCTCGTACACGGTGGGTCCGTTGAGGTACATCAGCTTCAACCGGACCGGGGTGCGGTTGAGGCGCTGGCGGATGAGCAGCGCATAGATCTTGAGCGCAAAGAAGGCAGGGATTGCGTACCGCTCCGGTGGCGCCTTTCCCGTCTTGTAGTCGGTAATGACCAGGCCGTCCGTCTCTTCTTCCATCCGATCGAGGATGCCACGGATCGTGATCTCCCCGAGATCCTCTGTCATGTCTAGTTCCCTATCCAACGGTTCCAGCTGCGAAGGATCCTCCACCAGGAAGTAGTTGGACAGCACCTCGAGGCTCTCGATACCCCAGCTTCGCTCATCAGCGACGTCATCGAACAGCTCCGGGAACTCCTCATCTCGCAACTCGACCCATGCCTTGCGGAAGAGGGCATAGAGAGTTTCGGGGGTGCGTTGCTGCGCCGGAAGGTCGAACAACCACTGCAGGGCCAGATGGGCGGTAGTCCCGCGCGCCTGATGCACCGTTGGCGGAACCTCGATCTTGTCTATCGCCTTGAATTTGAAGAGCTGCGGGCACACCTTGAAGTCGCTCGCACGGCTCGGCGAGAGCGTCTCCAATGTCGATGCGTGCTGTGCAATGGCTGTGTGGTTGGTTGTCATGTCCCCTCCGACTATAAGGCCCGCCACTGACACAAACCACACCGATGTAGTTATCCACAGCTGGGAGGGGGTCCCTGGGGACTCGAAGCCGATTGCATCGGCCGCCCTTTTCGTGGGCAGTTCGTCCGGCCCGAGGTTCGTTCGGGGGGTCGATAGTTGATTGCCGATGGGCCGGAGTTTCATCTCATGAAACTCCAAGCCGATCTCATCGGCCGCGAAAACAATCCGATAGTGCGCGAAAAGCAATCATCGATCTGGCTTGACGGCGCAGACGGAGCTCGCGTACGTTATCCGTCCTCGAGGGCTCCGCCCATGGAGGAGCTGATCTCGGAAGGAACGGTTTGGGAAACCGGCCGGACCTGCCCCGAGGTCGGGGACGCAAGTCCCAACAGGATGGAAACGTCCTAACCGCCGGAGCGACGGCTCCGTCGGCGTCCTCTGAGCGAGGCATCCCGCCCAAGGGTGCGGGCTTCGGCCCAAGCCTGAGACCGGGACCGCCTCCCCAAAGGACAGATAGGGTTTCGGCCCTATCACCGCACCGGTGCGATCGGTGTCACGAGGGTTTCCTCGGAGAAGGGCTCCGGCCTGGAACCGAGAGCCGGCGGGTTGCAAGCCCAGCGGCTAGCCAGCGAGACAAACGGCTCACACGGGTGCCCCTCGGCGGGAGCTTCGGCACCCGCAGAGGAGCGGCCCGCCTCGCTCGGGCGGGGGCTACGGTCCCCGAACGGACGGGACGTGTCGGCGGATGACCTCACGGCCATTCGCAACCGACTCGAAAGAGTCGGCCCGGTCCGCAAGGATCGGACAACCCGACCGGCAGGTTGGGCGTACCTGACCGAGAGGTCGGGTGCGATCTGGAAGGGCCCGACCGAAAGGAAGGTGCCCGACCAGAAAGCTGAGGAACCCCGAGAGGGTGGCGGTTTCGACCAAAGCTCCCTCGGGGTTTACTCATTCTCGGACACGCGGGATGCCGACTTCTTCAGCAGTCGCGAGTTCTGGGGTTGCGCAACGGTAGCCGGCAACTTGGCGCGTGCCAGCCCGGTGCAGGCAGCAGGCTTGACGATCGAGGCGCTACAGAATCGGGAGACAAGTGGGGTGTCGCCTGCTTTCGCGATAGGCTCAGCCCGGCAGCGTGAGGGATTCAAGTGGATCGCGACAATGAGAGAGATAGCTCAGCGGTGGGCTCGGTAGCACGAGAGCTCGACCTGGTCGGGCGTCGTCGCGAGTTCAAGATTGCCGGGATTCGGGTAGCGGGGCGGAGAAGACGTCCGTCGGGTGAAGCCGCTCCATTGCCACGTCAGCTGCGCGCCGCGGGGCATCTCTGGCTGCTGTCCGGCCTTGCGGTATTCGCTGTTTGGTTCTCCTTGTTCATCGTTCCCACGAGCACGGATTGGTGGACACGGCAGGATCTCAAGGTCCTGGAGTGGTTCGTTGAGCGCCGCACCGAAGCGTGGACCACCATCGCCAAGGCGCTCAATGCGCTCACCTCAGAGTGGTTTCTTCGTGTGCTGCGCATCGGAACCTTGCTGGCACTCATCTGGGTACGGCGCTGGCGTCATTTCTTTGCGGTCCTCCTCACTCTCGGCATCGTGCTCGCCACCGGCGAGTTGGTGCAGGAGCTGGTTGGTCGGCCACGACCACTCGTGGTGATCCTGGCCGATTGGGAAGGTACACCGCACCCCTCGCTGCCGCTCGGCAACCTCGCGGTGACCCTGGCGGTGATGACCTACTCTCTGCTGCCGAGCAGTCGGCTGCGGCGTGCAACGCTGGTGGTGTCAGGAGCGGTCGTTACCGCGGTTGCCATCTCGCGGGTGTACCTCGGCGTCGACCACCCATCGGACGCTTGGGTGGCGATGATGTTCGCGCCGGCGGTGGCGGTGGTCACTTTCAGGCTCTTTGCACCGGAAGCCGTCTTCCCGGTCTCGTGGAAGCGGGGGGTGACTGCTCATCTCGATGTAACCGGACGACGTGGCGAGGCTATCAAAACGGCCGTAGCCGAGCAGCTGGGTATCGACGTAGTCGCAGTGGAACCGTTCGGCCAGGAGGGGTCGGGCGGGTCAACTCCGCTGCGGCTCGAGCTGGCACCCGACGACTCGCACGGAGAGGACTATCTGTTTGCCAAGCTATACAGCCAGACCCATCTGCGCTCGGATCGCTGGTACAAGCTGGGGAGGACCATCCTCTACGGATCGCTGGAGGATGAGGTGCGATTCTCGTCGGTGCGGCGCCTGGTGGAGTACGAGGACTACGTTCAGCGGCTGATGCGCGACTCTGGGATTCCATCCGCCGAGCCATTTGGCGTCGTCGAGATCACTCCCGAGCGCGAGTACCTGATGGTGAGTCAGTTCCTGTTTGGCTCGCAAGAACTGACCGAGGCGGACGTCGATGTCGACATCATCGACGATGCGCTCGGAGTGATTCGCCAGATGTGGGACGCTGGTTTAGCTCATCGCGACGTGAAGCCCGCCAACGTGATGGTCCGCAATCGGCAGGTGGTGCTAATCGACGTGGCGTTTGGCACCGTTCGTCCCAGTCCGTGGCGGCAAGCTGTTGACCTCGCCAACATGATGGTGATCCTGGCGCTGCGCAGCAATCCTGAGCTGGTCTACGAACGCGCCTTGCTGCAGTTTGCCCCGGGAGACATTGCGGAGGCATTTGCTGCGACCCGGAGCGTGACGCTTCCCTCACAGTCGCGTAGTTCGCTCGCATTGTTCAAGAAGGAGACCGGGGTGGACCTCGTCGAGGAGTTCCGCAAGCTGGCACCTTCCTCCGAGCCTATCTCGATCCAACGATGGAGTTCCCGGCGGATCGCGCTGACCATCGGAGCGGTGTTCCTGGCGATGCTGCTGTTGAGCATCGTCGCATCCGAGGTGACCGGCGGAGGGATGCTGTGAGGTTGCGTATTCTGCTCACCGTCGTGATGGCGCTACTGGCCACCGCCTGCAGCAACAACATAACGCTGGGACTTCCCGCATGCGACCGGCCGCCGACGGACCCAACTGGGGCAAACGTGCTGGTGGCCCAGGCGGTACCGAGGGCGGCCTATGCGCCGTGCATCAACTCGCTGAAACTCGGATGGGACGAGGTAGAGCTGAATGTCGAGAGCGGGCGAGCCTCACTGGAGATCGGTCGCGAATTCAGCCGATTTCTCGAAGTCAGCTTGACCGAGACGTGTGATGTGTCCTCGGCCACCCCTGTCGACAGCTCCCTCGAGGGAGCGAGCCGCTACGAGGACCTGACAATCGTCCGCCAGGAGATCCCGATCAGGCTCATCCCAACCGGCGAGCGGCCGCGTCTGCACGCCTTGATGCTCGCCGAGCAGCTCGGGGGGACGCGACTCGATGACCGACCAGTTGAGTTCTCGGTCGATGAGAACATCGACTTCGAGGTGAGAACCCGGGTCAATGACGCTCTGTTCGATGACCAATACGTTTGGATCATCAACGACCTCGATGTCGAAGAGGGGACGCTCGAGATGAGGATGACTGCGGACGGCGAGGGGCTTCGAGGATTGACGGTCGGCGCCGCACTCGATCGGCTCGAGGACCTGGTTCCCAACGTCACCTACAAGGGTCAGTGGTTCTTCGTCTTCGAGGGTGGATGCATAACCTATGACTTCGACGCCGAGGGAACCGTTGCGGTGACGCTCGACCAGGACGCAGCCGAGGCGATTGGCTTCTATGACAACGCTGCGCTGATTGAGGCCGGGCGGCGGGCCGGCTACACGCTCATCGAGGAGTAGCGGCGTGGGGGCAGCGGTCGGGGAGTCCGGCGAACATCAGGGAATCGAGCATCTGCTCCTAGATGATCATCGGTGGGCGGAGAGAATCACGGTGCTCCTCTGGGCGATCGCCGGCCTGTCGTTTGTCGCCATGGCAATCGAGCCCACTCGGGAGGTCATAGATGCATTCGATGAGTGGTTCTATGACACGACTTATCCGATCAAGTGGGGGCCGCTCACTGCAATCTCGCAGGGCATGGCGTTTCTAGGCTCTGCCGCCTTCGTCTGGCCGTTCCGCTTGGCCGTTTCGGTCTTTCTGTACGTGAAGAGGCGGCGGGCCGCTCTCAGCGCCTGGATATTGGCCATCATGATCTCGGAACCTCTGATCGGGCCATTGAAGGCGCTATACGGGCGGCCGCGACCGCCGGTCGCGCTTGTCGAGGAAGTGACGGGTTCCTTTCCCTCGGGCCACGCTGTTGCGGGAGCCGTGGTCGCCATTTCGCTGGTAATCGTCCTGGTGCAGCCGGGTGCGGCGCGGCGCAACCTCGAGATTGCCGCTGCGGGCTTCGCCGTCGCGATGGCTGGGAGCCGTGTCTATCTCGGAGCGCATTGGCTCACCGACGTGTTCGGCGGGGTGGCACTCGGAGCGGCCTGCGCCATAGGGGCGGCCGCCATCGTGCAGCGCTACATCAAGGCCAAAGAGCCGAGTATTTGACTCCCACGGCGTCACGCCGTTGCCGCAGACTCATCGCTGCCGATCGCGAGCAGGTCACGTTGCGGTTCCGCCATGCGCCACGATTGGTTGCGGCGCCAGATGACATAGGTAACGGCTCCCAGAGGAATCGGCAATGCATAGGTGATCACCCGGAACACGAGTATCGCAGCCACCACCTCAGCGCTTGTCTGGGCGTCCATACCGATTGTCATGGCTGCGGCGTACCCCAGTTCGACGATGCCGACTCCGCCCGGGGTCACCGGCAGCGCAGAGATCAGTCGAACAAACGCAAACGCAGCGAGCACTTGAATCCACGAAAGGTCCTGTTGGCCAACCCCGATGTGACGCAATGACACCAGCAACACGACGTAGAGGGAGAGGTGGCTGAGGAGACTGGCCAGGGTCAGCTGCAGCCAGCGATGCTGGAGCAAACCGATCGTGTCGGAGCGGAATCCAGCCGCACGGGTATCCCAGCCGACGACCGGGGATCGACGCACCAGACGGCGCAGGCCTGATACCAAGCTCCCGATGGCCTTTCCGATGCTGCGGGCCAACCTGTCGCTCCTGAGGATCAGGCCGAATAGCGCGATCGACCCGGCCAGAACGGAGAGGCCAACGGCCGCAGAGGCAACCCGAGCGGGTGTCACATCGCTCTCCAACGCCAACAAGGCCAGAGCCAGTACCGGCATCCCCAGCTTCACGAAGTTGTTCCAGATCCCGGTCACCAGCGCCGAACGAGCTATGGCCGCCACCCGAAACCCCCAAGACGTGAGCATGGCGAGGGTGACCCCCACGCCGATTGCTCCGCCTCCCGGCAGTGAGTTGGAAACCGCGGTGGACGCTTGGTTGACCACAGCGGCTTCCCGGAGGCGGAGTCCGGGGAGGGCCGCAACGAGAACAAACCAGTAGGTCGCCAAGTTCCAAAACGCAACCAGGGCCAGCGTCGTTGCCTCCAACCCGGTCAGCGAGCGGATGATCTCCCAGACGTCGGAGTAATCGGCGATCTGAGGCATCACGCCGACGAAGATTCCAACGACCACGACGGTCGACACCAGCGCCTGGATGAGGCGCTTCCACACTGCCGGCTTCGTCCTGGCTGGGTCCTCCACCGCTGTTTCTGTCTGCTTCATGCAATCACCGGTCTGCACAACCGACACTACACAGCGTCGTCCAAGCCTCTCAGGCGGCCAGGCTCGACCGAGTTGCCTTCACGAATCTCGATGCCCGTTGGTCCGAGTTTCATTTCATGAAACTCGATACCGATTTCATCGGTCGCGAAACAAAAGGAAAAGGCGCGAAATCAAGTAACCATTTTGACTTGACCGAAGTGATTAGTTCGATCTAAGTTCTTGTTGTCGCTGAGTCGGGCAACCGAAGCGGCGACGCCGGGGCCCCGCAAGGGGTCGCGGAGATCCGGAAGGGTCGCCACTCCGCAAGGGGCGGTGGCCGCCCCGCAAGGGAGGTCCGGGGATGGGCCCTCGTGGTCCGGCCCCACGGGCCGAGAAGGATCGAGCCAGTCGAGGCTTCGGTCTTGGCAGGCATCTCGGTTGGTCGCAAGATACGACCGAGAAGGAGAACCCCGAGAGGGTGGACGCTTCGGCAGAAACTCCCTCGGGGTTTTTCCATGCCGTGGCAACTCGGCGGCGTATGATTGGCCCATGGCATTCCCAGATAGCATCCTCACCGACGACGAGACGATCATCAGGCAGTTTCGACCGCACTGGAGGATGCTTGCCATCCCGGTGCTGTGGTTCATCGCCGGCATCGTGGCCATTGCGCTCGTGTACCAGGTGCTACCGCCGGATAGTGGGACCGCAGATCTCATCACGACCGGAGTCATCGTGCTGGCGATGTTTGTGCTCGTGGCAAACCCGCTCCTCAAATGGTGGTTCACCATCTATGTGCTCACCACGGAGCGGCTGATCACCCGCACCGGCATCATTGCCCGCAGCGGAATCGAGATTCCCTTGGAGAACATCAACAACGTGCTGTTCAATCAGAACATCTTGGAGCGGGTCTTGCAGTCGGGAGACCTGCTGATCGAATCGGCTGGGGAGAGCGGCCAAAGCGAGTTCAGCAACATCCCGCACCCCGAGGAATTCCAGTCTCTGCTGTACCGTACGCGAGAAGAACAGGGCCGCAGGACAGCCGCCGAGGAGTCGGCGATCTCCGCCGATCTGAGCCGCGATCCGACAGAGCAGCTAGAGCGGGCTGCCCGCCTCCACCAGCAGGGCGTGCTCTCCGACGAGGAGTTCGAAGCAATGAAGCGCACCATCCTGGGCGACATGCAGTAACCCCGTCTTCACATGTAGGGCCAATTGCCCCGTTCCCGAATCGCGTCGTCCTCGGTAGATTGTGGACAAGGAGGACGCAATGTCAGCGGAAAAGCTTCGTGAATACCTCCTGACCCACGGTGTGCCTTACGAGGTGCACGAACACCCACTCGCCTACACGACGTCTCGCGTCGCCGAAGTCGAGCATGTTTCCGGCAAGGAGATTGCCAAGCCGGTCATTCTCGTGGCGGACGATCACTTCGTGATGGCGGTGGTGCCCGGCCACAAGCACGTGGATCTCACGAAGGCCAGAGATGCCTTCGGCTGTGAGAACCTGCGGCTTGCCGAGGAGTCGGAATTCGCCGATGCGTTTTCCGACTGCGAGCGCGGTGCCGAACCGCCGATAGGTCATCTCTATGGGATGAAGACGATCATCGATCTTCGTCTTGATTCTCCTCGAGTGACGTTCCGCGGCGGGAGCCATACGCAAACCATCACCATGGGTCTCGAGGACTACCGCGCGACCGCACAAGCGGTCGTCGGTGACCTTGCCGCCGGCCGCTGAGGTCAACGGCCGATTGGCCGCCGGCGCCGACTGCGCTGTCGGAGAAGTTCGAGGGGGGAAGGTTGAGGCGCGTCAATCCGTTCGCTGATAGCGAGCCACCGACTCGACATGGAACGTCTGGGGGAACATGTCAACGGGCGTGACCCAGTCCAGGTCGTAACCCACCTCGCCCAGCAGTCGGCTGTCCCTGGCAAGGCTAGCGGGATCACAGGAGACGTATACAACGGTGCGTGGCGACGCAGCAGTTAGCGCATCGACTCCTTCCACACCGAGACCGCGGCGCGGCGGATCGGCGATTACCACATCCCAGTACTCGTCGATTCGCTCGATGACGTCCTCAGTTGCGCCGCAAATGACGCGGAAGTCCTCGACGCCGGCGCGGTTCAGGTTGGCTTGGAGATCGCTGGCTGTTGTTGGAT
>JASJEG010000058.1 GCA_030064765.1 Acidimicrobiia bacterium
CCGACTATCTCGCCCGGAACCAGAACCGTCTCGGTAGCGGTCGACGCATCGACCTGGGTAGGTCGAATGAGACGCTCAACCGCTCCTTCGATCCATGTCGCATGCTCGATCCCGGCTGCAGCCGCAGCCAGTTCCCCCGCTGTCACCGAACTGTCGGTCGCCAGCTCGAAGCGCACGTCGTACATGTTCAGCAACTCCATGCTGGCTTCGTTGGAGTCACGTCTCCAGTTGGCGGTGCTGGTCAAGCCCGCATACGCCCCGGTGCCGATACCGATCACAAGGGCGATCGCGATGACCTTCACCCAATACTTGCGTAGATCGCGCCACGACCAGCGCAGAATCAAGAACCAATCCTTCATGGCGTCACCAGTGCAGTTCTGAGAGCGACGCTTTGCCACCAGCGGGTGGTCCGTCGCTCACGATCCGGCCGCTGCTCAGCTCGACTACGCGGTCGGCGACCCTCGAAATCTCTCGGTTGTGGGTCACCACGAGCACGGCGCGCCCGTCTGCTGCTTGCTTCTGCAACAGCTCCAGTATCTGAACCCCGGTGACGAAGTCGAGCTCGCCGGTTGGCTCGTCGGCCAGCATCACCGGATTGCCGGTGGCCAAAGCGCGGGCAATTGCCACGCGCTGCTGCTCGCCGCCGGAGAGCTCATGTGGAAACTGGTCCACACGCTCTCCAAGCCCGACCGCCGTCAGGATCTCTGCGGGATCAACTTCGTCACTGCGTCCGGAGGCATCAGCCCCGAACTGGACGTTCTCGGCCGCGGTGAGGCCGGGAAAGATGTTGAAACTCTGGAAGATGAAGCTGACGGTCTTGCGGCGGAACTCGAATAGCTGTTTGCGGGTTGCGCTCGAGATATCAACGCCATCGACGACGATTGTGCCCTCGCTGGGGTTGTCGAGCGCCCCCACCATGTTGAGGAGGGTTGTCTTGCCGCTGCCCGACGGACCGAGGACGACGACAAACTCGCCGGCGTCTACCTTCAAATCGACATCGGCCAGAGCAACGATCGGGACCCCGTCCCCAAACCTCTTCGAGACATTGAGGAGTTCGATCATCTCTTGGCCTTTCTGCCCGGCGGATGGTTGACACCTCCATCCGCACCATTAATATCAACGATATCAGTAATTACTGAAATTGCTGATAGAGGCGAAAGTCCTAATCGGAAAGGGACCAGATTGGCAGACCGAGCTTCCGGCGGGGACCGTTTCCCGGAGGATCTACACGAATACGTTGAGACATTCAGCCTCATCTTCGAGCGCTTCGGTTTTCCCAGAATGGCGGGGCGAATGTTCTCGTTCATGCTGTTGCGCGAGGAGGATCTGATTACCCAGGCCGAACTCGCCGAGGCCCTGGATGCCTCCACCGGCTCGATCAGCACCATGATCCGACTGCTCGAGCAGTTGGGATTCGTGGAGAGGGTGTCACTTCCCGGTCGCCGGCGGGATCGATTCCGCCTCACGTCCGATCCCATGGTTGAGATGTCGGTCCGGCGCATCGAGGGGGCCCGGGAGATCAGCAAGCTCATTGGAGCGGCTCGCCGCACCGATTCTCTAGGACCGGTGGCAGACGCTCGACTCGAGCGGGCGATGTCGTTCTATGACTTCTTCGTCGACGAAATGGTTCGTTCGCTTGCGGCCTGGAAGAAGGAAGTTGGCGACTAGATCGCGAAAAACTACTTCGCATAAGGCCCCCCAGGATGCATACTGGTGTAGGTAGGAGGGCGTCGCCGTTTGCTCAACGGAGGTGCGCATGCTGGCCGGCGACTTGAATCACTGCATCGATTTCCCCTGTCTCGATGTTCGCCACGAGGCCAACGTCCGTCCCGACCTCCCAGCTCGACGTGACCAGATCCGCGTCATCATGATCTCGGCAGCACCGCCGGCCGATGTCTCCGAGGCCAAGACCTACGACGATCCGATAGTGCGCGCCGAGACCATCACCGCCTTTCGGTTGGCCGGGTACGACGTCTACACCATCGAGGACATCAGGCGCCTGGGCGTCTATGTGACCACCGCCGTGAAATGCCCCAAGGCCGGCTACGGGTTACGCCCCGACACGATCGCCAATTGCGCTAGGTATCTCGAGGCTGAGTTGGACATGTTCCCCAACGTCCGCTCGATTCTGCTGATGGGCAACACCGCAATCAAGGCAATCAATGAGATTGCAGTCCGCCGCACCGGCGAGCCGGCAATCCCAACCGGGTCCGCCTACACCGTCAAGGGCCACGAATACCGGCTGGGTGACATCAGCCTGTTCCCGTCCTACCCCACCTCAGGAAAAAACCTGTCGGTGGAGCTCGACCGCCAGGATGTGATCGCGGTGGATATTCGCAATGCCATCGAGGTTGCTCTCAGGACACCTACGCGACCACATCGAACGGTACAGCCGCGAGAACGGCTCCATTCACCTGAATCTCTACCGAGTGAGGCCCTGCGATAATCCGCCTGGTCGTGCGCTGGGCGAGGCTTATCTTGCGTTCGAGCACAAACGTCTCGCCCCCATTGAGGTCGATGGCCGCGCCTTTGTAGACCTTGCGCGAGCCGGTTCCTGAGGCATTCTGGAAGATCACTGCGTAGTCCACCATCAACCTCTGTGGGGCATCTGCAGTAGACCGGATCTTCAGATTGAGCACCGTGCTCTCCCCCACCCGGGCCACGACAGGGTCAACTGAAGCGGCTACCAGCTCAACGTGAACCTCTTGGGGAAACCCGAGTAGCTCGAGGGCCCCCGGGTGACCTTGCTTGAGCAGGGTGCGTAGGGCGTGCTTGATAAGGGCCGCCGTTTCGGGAGTTCCGTCCTTCCACTCGCCGAGCAACCGGACAACGAGATCTGGGTGATCCTTGCTGATGTCGTTGAGGTTGTTGGCAACGCTGCGTCGTACGTCTTCGGACGGGTCCCTTCTCAATTCCTCGAGTACCGGGATGATCGGCGACGGATCCTTCTTGAGCTCAGGGAGGCCCATGCCCCAAGGGAGCCGGGGCCGGTAGCCCTCGCTGGCCAGGCGACGTACCGCAGGGTCGGAATGGCTCGCCCATGCCAGCATCTGTTTCGCCATTCGCACGGGGTAGCTGACGATGAACGGCCGGACTGCGAACTCGCTCGATGCCAGCTTGGTGAACTGCTCGAGCGCCGGAAGCGAGATGTCGGGATGATCGACACCGTATTCCTCGACGAAGTCGTTGAATGACCACACCGACATCCACCCACCGTCCACGGTACGGGCGGCGTCGCGCATGATTCGCAGAGCCTCTGCGTAGTCAGGGGGAAGGAACGAACGGACGGAAACGGCGATGTGACGGATGCGCTGCTTGAGCGCCCGCTCCTCCCACTCGCTATCGAAGATGAGCTCTAGAAGCGTGTCCTCATCAAGCCCTCCAGCTGCCACCGCAACCGCACCAACGATGGCGGTCACCGACTCCCGGTCGACAAAATCCTTGAGCAGCGGAGCATCACCCATGGGGCAACGCTAGCGAAGACCCCCTCCCCTTTTCCGTTCTTGCGTACATGACGGCGCATATCCGCCGCCAGTTACGCAAGAACCGTGTAAGGGCCGGTGGATGCGCCAGCCGGATCAGGGTTCCTGGTTGATCTCGACAGGACCGGCGAAGAAGGTTCGCACCGTCGGATAGGCCAGGTCGATGTCGTCCTCTTCAGCAAACCGCGCCAGCAGCGCCGACCAGACGCGCTCGTCGACGATCCGCCGCTCGCGAGCCGGTATCAGCAGCCGCCCGGTCAACAGCACCCCCGAGTCCTCAACCGTGAGGTAGACGATCGGGGTCAGAGTTCCGATCTTGATCTGATACTCACGGGCGGCTTCGCGCAGTCGTTGCAGCGCCTCGCCGTCGAAGCTGGAGACCGTGTCCACCTCCTCGCGAATGATCTGCTTCGCCTTCTGCCAGTTGGATTCGAATGTGATCAGGACTCGGATCTCGTGCCAGATATGCTCGAAGCCCTCGGTGTAGTTGGCGATTGGAGTGGTGAAGACGACACCGTTCGGCACGTGCACCAAGCGTCCGGTCGACTGATCGGCGTGTACCCAGTTGCCGATCTCCATCAGAGAAAAGCGAAACAGCCGGATGTCAACCACATCGCCGGCAGTTCCGTTGACTTCGATCCGGTCCCCGATCCGCAGCGGGCGGCGAATGAGAATGAACAACCACCCGGCCATGTTCTTGAGCAGGTCCGCAAGGGCGATAGCGATACCGGCCGAGACCAGACCGAGGTAGGTGGGGAGGGAATCAAAGGCGTCTACCCAGATCCAGGCGAGGGTGATCGCAGCGATGATCGTTGTCGTGTACGTTGCGATCCGCTTGGCCCGGAACCAGACGTCGGGCTCGTCGATATGGCGATGGACGTAGCGAAGTATCAGCCAGCGCAGCAGAAACAGCCCGACTACTACGGACACCGAGCCGACTATCTCGCTGGTTGTTTCTGACCAGTCCACGTATCCTCCGCTGGATGACGCTACACGACCAACCGCCGCGGTCACGACTTCTTGGGAACCGATCTGGCCCAGCGTTCACTCCGAACTACAAGAGATGAGAATTGCAGTCACCGGAGCGACCGGATACATCGGAGGGCGACTCGTTCCTCGCCTGCTTGCCGAGGGACATGATGTTGTCTGCCTGGCACGAAATCCGGACAAACTTGCCGACCGGCCTTGGCGGGATCAGGTCGATGTTCAGACGTGCGACGTGCTCGACCGCGACCAGGTCAAGGCCGCCCTCGCCGGGTGCGACGCGGCCTACTACCTCATCCATTCGATGGGATCAGCCAAAGACTTCGCCGATGCCGACCGGGCAGCGGCCCACAACTTTGCAGCGGCGTCTGAAGAGAACAGCCTCCGACGCATTGTCTACCTGGGAGGGCTGGGTTCCGGCGACGAGCTTTCCTCCCATTTGTCGAGTCGCCATGAGGTTGGCCAGGCGCTGACCGCAGGAGCCACTGCGGTCACTGAGCTGCGCGCAGCTGTGGTCATTGGATCCGGCTCCGTGTCCTTCGAGATGTTGCGTTACCTCACCGAGGTCCTGCCGGTCATGACCACACCCCGGTGGGTTGAGACCAAATGCCAGCCGATCGCTATTCGCGACGTTCTGTCATACCTCGTTGCGGCGCTGGGTGATGACGCAGGCGACCATATCTACGAGATCGGTGGCCCCGACATAGTCACCTATCGGGAGATGATGCAGACCTATGCGGAGATCGCCGGCCTGCGACGGCGCTTCATCGTTCCGGTACCGGTGCTGTCACCTCGACTGTCCTCGCTGTGGATCGGCCTCGTAACTCCACTCCCGGTTGGCGTTGCTCGACCGCTCGTCGATTCACTACGTAACGAGGTAACCGTGACCAGCTCCGATGCCGATCGGCTCGGGATTCGACCAATCTCGCTGCGGGCAGCGATCGAGCGGGCGCTCGAGACCGATGACATCGACGTCCCTACCCGCTGGTCGGATGCAAGCTCGAGTCCGGCACGAGCGTTTTCCTGGGATCCCGACTGGTCCGGGGGAACACTCCTAGTCGACCGCAAGGTCGTCCCTTCCTCCGCACCAGCACAAGATCTCTTCTGGGCATTCAGCCGGATCGGCGGTGCCACCGGCTACTACGCCCACAACTGGGCTTGGCGGATCCGCGGCGTGCTCGACATCCTGGTCGGTGGAGTCGGGCTGCGTCGCGGACGCCGCCATCCGGAGGACGTGCGCCTGCACGACACCATCGACTTCTGGCGGGTCAGCTCCGTCACCAGGAACGAGCATCTGCAGCTTGCGGCAGAGATGAAGACCCCGGGTGATGCGTGGCTGGAGTGGCGGATCGATGAAACCGGTGGAGATCGGACGCTGGTGCAGACCGCCTACTTCCGTCCCCGCGGGCTGGCGGGTCGGCTCTACTGGTTTGCGTTGTTGCCTGCCCATCGCCTCATCTTCGAGCGGATGGCACGCAAGATCGTCGAAGCAGCAGCCAGCCGCCACGTCCCGACCTAGACCCGACCCCCCGATTCATCAGTGCCGATCGGCCCTGTACATCCTGCGTCACCATTCGACATGCTGACACCTAGCGTCTGTCGGAGGCGGTGCTGGAGGAACAACCGGCCACCAACTATCCAGGGGGTATCGTTGCGGAAATCTCCTGGCTGATTGTCATCCTCTTCATTGCGCTCGGCTTCTACTCCCTCTCCGCCCCGCCCCCCAATGAAGCGGTCACCTCAGAGCGGTTCTCGGCCGCCGCGGCAATGCAGCACATCGAGGTCATCGCCCAGGAGCCGCATCCGATGGGAAGTCCCGAGATTGCCCAGGTTCGGGGATACATCCTCAGCCAGCTGGAACAGCTCGGGCTCACACCCGAACTGCAGCCATCGCAAGCCCCCGATCCATTCTTCCACCCGGGACCACCGGTCGATGTAGTCAATGTCATCGCCCGCATTCCGGGACAGAACGGAGATAGCGCCGTCGCTCTAGTGGCGCACTACGACACGCATCCCAGAACCCCGGGGGCCAACGACAACACTGCGGCAGTGGCGGTCCTCCTCGAGTCTGCGCGTGTCGTGCTGGCGGGCGAACCCGTAGCCAACGACGTGATCCTGCTCTTCACCGATGGCGAGGAACCGTCGCCGCGCTTCGGAGCAAACGCATTCCTGGAGACGCATCGCGACGCGGCAGACATCGGGTTCGTAGTCAACTTCGAAGCCCTCGGAGGATCGGGCCCATCGATGGTTGCCGAGACCAGCGGCGCCGAATCCTGGGTCATCGCTGAGTACGCCGCCGCGGTCGATCGTCCCGTCGCCTTCTCGTTTGCACCGGAGATCGCCCGTGCCATTGGGGACATCGGTACCGACTTTGACCCCTTCCGCAACGCAGGGATCCCAGGTCTCCACCTGGTCTACATGCGGGGTTCGCCGATCTACCACACGCCGGAGGACAACATCGAGTCGGTCAGCCTCAGTTCGTTACAGCACCATGGTGACAACGCCGTCGGGATCGTACGTCGATTCGGCGACCTCGATCTCGAGGTAACCCAAACCACCACCACAGCTGCGTACTTCACTTTGCGCCCAGCATTCGTGATATACCCCGCCTGGATCGGTTGGGTGATCGTCGTGGCCGCGATTGGGGCACTCACCGTCGGGCTGCGAGGTGCAGCGTTGTCACCAGGCCGGGTTCTCGCGGCGACTGGAAGGACGCTGCTCGGCGCGATCGGCGCTTCCCTGATCGGAACACTGCTGTGGATCCTGACCACAATGGTCCGGGACACACCGGTGGCGATCGAGTCTTATGGCTACCTGTTCCTCATTGGCGGAGTCGTCGTCTGGCTGGCAAGCCGATTTGCTCGAAATCGGGATCCGCTGCAAAACCGAATAGCAGTGGGCCTCACCTGGGTCCTGCTCGGTCTGCTCACGGTCGCAACGCTCCCGGGGACGAGCTACCTGTTCGTCTGGCCGGCCCTGGCGCTGGGGATTGCCGCCAATCTGCAGTCGAACTCGCGCCAGAGGCTGCTCGGCTTCGCCGTGACGGCCGCGGCGACTGCGCTACTGCTCGTACCGGCAGTCGAATTCTTCTGGCAGTCCGGTCAGCCCCGGCCTGGCAACCCTGATTCGAGCATCCCGGCAGTTGCCGCCGTCGCATTCTGGTTGGTAGCTCTCGCGGGGACCGCCCTGCGCAGCGTCTGGTGGCAACCGGCCGAGTCCTGACTACTGCTCCTCGAGCACGACGACAGGAATCACCCGATCGGTCTTGGACTCATAGTTGGCGAATCGGGAATCCCAAGCCGCTACCTCGGCCCAGAGAGCATCGCGCTGGTCACCGGCGTCACGGGCTCGCACCGGAATCGTCACGCCGTTCACGTTGATACTCGTCTCCGGGTTCGCCATCAGGTTGTGATACCAGCCAGGATGCTTCGAATCCCCACCGGCCGAAGCGATGACGACGTAGCCGTCATCGTGTGGCATGTACATGAGTGGCGTGTCTCGTACTCTCCCGGTCTTGGCGCCGGTGTGGGTGAGGACGAGCAGCTTGCCGTCCTCGCCTCCTCCGAGAAAACGCCCGCGGGTCATCCGGTACAGCTTGGCATGCATGCCGGTGAAGAAACGGAAGAAGAACCTGCCCACTTGTGAATCCCTTCTGTGACCGAATCACCTGGGCAAATCGCTGTGCCCCATCAGGAACTCATCGACGGCTTGGGCGCACTGCCGGCCCTCTCTGATTGCCCAGACAACGAGCGATTGACCGCGGCGCGCATCCCCGGCGGCGAAGACTCCCGGCACGTTTGTTGCGTAGCCATCGGTGTCGGCGGCGACGTTGCCCCGATCGTCCTTTGCGACGGCCAGGCTCTCGAGCAGACCTTCATGAACCGGGCTGACGAAGCCCATCGCCAAGAGAACGAGATCCGCCCGTAGCTCGAAGTCGGTGCCGGGAACCTCGTTCATCTCCCAGCGTCCGTTTGTCTGCTGCCAATCGACCTCAACCGCATGCAGCCTCTGGAGTACACCGTTCCCCGAGAACGATGTCGTCGACACCGACCAGAGCCGCTCGCAACCTTCGTCGTGCGAGGTCGATGTGCGCAGTTTGCTGGGCCAATGTGGCCAAGTCAGCAGCTTGTCGGGATGCTCGGGTGGCTGTGGCAGAAGCTCGAGCTGAGTAACCGAGGCGGCACCTTGCCGGTTGGCGGTACCTACGCAGTCGGCCCCGGTATCCCCTCCTCCGATCACGACCACATGCTTTCCTTCGGCGAGGATCGGCTCTGCACCACTCAACGACTCCCGCCCCACCCTGCGGTTTTGCTGTGTCAGGTAGGGCATCGCATAGTGCACTCCCGCCAACTCACGGCCGGGCACGGGCAGGTCACGGGGTTGTTCGCAGCCAACCGCCAGCACGACTGCGTCGTAGCCGTCGACGATTCGCTCGACGGGGACGTTTTCCCCAACGTGGCTGTTCACACGGAACTCCACACCCTCTGCCTGCATCTGAGCCAACCGTCGGTCGATCGCATCCTTGGCGAGTTTGAAGTCGGGAATGCCGTACCGCAGCAGGCCGCCGATCTTGGCGTTCTTCTCGAATACCTTTACGGCATGCCCGGCCCGTGCCAGCTGCTGAGCCGCCGCCAGACCGGCAGGGCCCGATCCGATGACCGCAATTCGCTTGTCGGTTCTCCTACCCGGGATCTTCGGCTCGATCCAATGATTGGCCCATGCCTTCTCGATGATGGAGTATTCAATGGTCTTGATGGTCACCGGAGCATCGTGAAGGTTGAGCGTGCAGGCTTCCTCACACGGCGCGGGGCAGACCCTTCCTGTGAACTCGGGGAAGTTGTTGGTGGAATGCAGGACCTCGATCGCCTCCCGCCAGTTGTCGCGATAGACGAGGTCGTTCCAGTCGGGAATGATGTTGTCCACCGGACACCCGACGTGGCAGTACGGGATCCCGCAATCGATGCAACGAGCGCCTTGCTTAGACACGGACTCATCGGTGAGTGGGATGGCAAACTCGCGATAGTTCTGCCGCCGCTCGGAGGCGGGGAGGTATCCCCGATCTTTGCGCTCTATCTCCTGGAAACCAGTTGGTGAGCCCATCAGTCACACCCGCCCTGCAGCCATTGCAGCCGACTCGGTCAACGCCCGGCGGAACTCGTGTGGCACCACCTTGTAGAACCGCGGCAGATAGGCATCGAAGTCGGCGAGAATCTCTTCTGCCCTCGAACTGCGGGTGAGAATCGCCTGGCGCTCGATGAGGGTTCGGAGCCGCCACGCGTCATGACGCAGCGGATCGGCCAGCAACTCTTCCGGAGTGGGGTCGGCACCGACGCCGAGCGGTGCCATGTCGTCGGGGTCGATTCGCTCAATGTCGACCATCTGATGATTGACCCGCTGCTCGAAGTCCCCAGCGTCGTCGATCACATAGGCGATGCCGCCACTCATGCCTGCACCGAAGTTCCTTCCCGGCTTGCCGATGACGACAACACAGCCTCCGGTCATGTACTCGCACCCGTGATCGCCGACCCGCTCCACCACGGCGATCGCGCCAGAGTTGCGCACCGCAAACCGCTCCCCGGCTCCGCCGTTGAAGTAACACTCACCGGCGATGGCGCCATACAGCACCGTGTTACCCACGATGATGTTCTCCGTAGGCACGATCGGGCCCACCGGCTCCGCCTCGATGACGATGCGCCCACCTGAAAGGCCTTTCCCGACGTAGTCGTTGGCATCGCCGACGAGATGCAGCGTTACCCCGTGAGCCAGCCAGGCACCGAAGCTCTGCCCCGCCGTTCCGTTGAGCTTGATGTGAATGGTGTCCTTGGGTAGCCCGGAGTGTCCGTAGCGACGGGCCACCTCACCAGAGAGCATGGCCCCGACTGCCAGATTCGTGTTGCTCACCGGGGTTTCGATCGAAACCGGCACCCTCTCATCCAATGCAGGTGCTGCCTTCTCGATGAGTTGGTTGTCGAGCGCAACGTGCAGGTTGTGTTGCTGCTCCTCGATATTGCTGATGGCGATCCCCGGTTCCGGGTCGGGTTTGTAGAGCACCCGCGAGAAGTCGAGACCGGCAGCCTTCCAGTGGTCGATCGCCCGCTTCATGCGGATCCGATCGCTCTGCCCGATCATCTCCGCGTAGCTGCGGAAGCCAAGCTTGGCCATGATCTCCCGCGTCTCCTCTGCGATGAACATGAAGAAGTTGACTACGTGCTCGGGTTGCCCCGGGAACAGCTTGCGCAACTCCGGATCCTGGGTTGCCACTCCGACCGGGCAGGTGTTGAGGTGGCACTTGCGCATCATGATGCAGCCCTGAGCGATGAGCGCCCCGGTACCAAACCCCACCTCGTCGGCGCCGAGAAGAGCGGCGACCACAATGTCTCGACCGGTGCGAATACCGCCGTCGGTTTGGACCGCAATCCGGCCCCGCAGCTCGTTCTCCACCAGCGTCTGATGAGTCTCCGCCAGACCGATCTCCCAGTGGGAGCCGGCCTGCATCACCGAGGTCAGCGGACTTGCTCCGGTCCCCCCTTCGTTACCGGAGATCAGCACGTGATCGGCATACGCCTTGGCCACGCCGGCTGCAATCGTCCCCACCCCGACCTCCGAAACCAGCTTGACGCTGATGCGGGCATAGGGGTTCACGTTCTTCAAGTCGAGGATCAACTGCTTGAGATCCTCGATGGAGTAGATGTCGTGGTGCGGTGGGGGCGAGATGAGGCCTACGCCGGGTGTCGAATGTCGAACCTTGGCAATCCACTCGTTCACCTTGTGGCCGGGGAGCTGTCCGCCCTCCCCCGGCTTGGCGCCTTGGGCCATCTTGATCTGGATGTCGTCGGCATTGACCAGGTACTCGGTGGTTACACCGAAACGACCGGAGGCGACCTGTTTCACGGCCGAGCGCATGGAGTCGCCGTTCTCCATCGGCAAGTATCGGCCCGGTTCCTCTCCACCCTCTCCGGTGTTGCTCTTGGCCCCCAACCGGTTCATTGCGATAGCGAGGTTGGTGTGGGCCTCCCACGAGATAGACCCGAATGACATAGCACCGGTGGCGAATCGCTTGACGATCTCCGTGGCCGGCTCGACCTCGTCGAGCGAAATCGGCTCTGGCAACTCGTCGAGCTCGAAAAGGCCCCGCAAGTTCTTCAGTTTGCGGCTCTGGTCGTCAACCTTGCTCGTGTATTCCTTGAACAGCTCGTAATCGGCCGACCGTACTGCGTGCTGCAGCGTGGATATCGTCTCCGGATTCCACACGTGCTCCTCACCGCGCAACCGGAAGGCGTAGTCTCCGCCTACATCCAGCTCCGGAGTGCGGTAGGTCGCAATGCCAAATGCGGCTCCGTGACGACGCACCGTCTCGGCCGCGATTTCGTCGAGCCCGATTCCCTCGATCACCGAAGGCGTCCCGGTGAAGTAAGTATCGATGAACTCGCTGTTGAGCCCGATCGCATCGAAGATCTGAGCACCGCAATAGGACTGGAAGGTGGAGATGCCCATCTTCGACATGACCTTGAGCATGCCCTTCTTGATGGCGTTGATGTAGCGGTTCTCTGCCTCTTCCCGAGTCAGCTCCCCCGGAAGCTGCTCGACCATCGCCCGAATGCTGTCGAAGGCCAGGTAGGGATTGATCGCTTCGGCCCCGTAGCCACCGAGCAGACAGAAGTCGTGCACTTGGCGGGCCTCTCCGGTCTCGACTACGAGGCCGACCTCGGTGCGAAGCCCTGCCCGAATCAAGTGGTGGTGCACTGCCGCAGTTGCCAGCAGCGCCGGAATGGCGATCCGATCAACCTCGAGACAACGATCCGAAAGGATGATGATGTTGTGACCCTGTCGGACCGCCTTGATGGCGCGTTCACACAGCCGCTGCAGTGCCCCTCTCATTCCCGAAGCCCCCTCGGCTGCGGGGTAGCAGATGCCGAGTTTCTTCGTGAGGAACGCATCGTCGACGTGGTTGTGAATGCGCCGCACTCGCTCCAAGCCGACATTGGTCAGGATCGGATGCGACACCTCCAGCCGCTTGTGGGTGCCACCCGTGTTGAGGTCGAGCAGGTTCGGGCGCGGCCCGATGAGCGAGACCAGCGACATGACCGTTTCTTCCCGGATTGGGTCGATTGGCGGATTCGTGACCTGAGCGAATCTCTCCTTGAAGTAGTCGTAGAGCAGCTTCGGCCGGTCGGAAAGCACCGCAGGAGGCGTGTCTCGGCCCATAGAGCCGACGGGGTCCTTCCCTTCGCTCGCCATTGGTTTCAGGAAGAATTCGATGTCCTCACGGGTGTACCCGAAGGCTTTCTGGGCACTGCGCAGCGTGCCTGCATCGGGTCCCATCGCAGCGACTTCGGGCGGAAGCTGGGCGATATGTATTTGAGTCTCGTCGAGCCACTGTTGGTAGGGCTTGGCGCGAGAAAGGCTGTTCTTCAGCTCCGGATCGTCGATGATCCGGCCCTGCTCGAGGTCGATCAACAGCATCTTTCCCGGCTGGAGACGCCACTTCTTGACGATCTTCTCCTCGGGGATGTCGAGTACCCCCATCTCAGAGGCCATCACGACTAGGTCGTCATCGGTCACGAAGTACCGGGCCGGACGAAGGCCGTTACGGTCCAGTGTGGCTCCGATTTGCCGCCCGTCGGTGAAAGCCACCGCTGCCGGGCCATCCCAAGGCTCCATAACCGCGGCGTGATACTCATAGAACGCCTTGCGCTCGGGATCCATCAGTGGATTGTCAGCCCAGGCCTCGGGGATCATGAGCATCATGGCGTGCCCGAGCGAGTAGCCCCCCGCCAAGAGCAGCTCGAGTGCATTGTCGAACGTTGCCGAGTCAGAGGAGCCGTCGCCGATCAACGGCCACAACTTCTCCAGATCCTCACCGAGTATCTCGGATGACATGTTGTGGCGGCGCGCCATCATCCAATTGACGTTGCCCTGGACCGTGTTGATCTCCCCGTTGTGACACAGGTACCGGAACGGCTGCGCCAACCGCCACGAAGGGGAGGTGTTCGTGGAGAACCGCTGATGGATGAGCGCCAGTGCCGACTCAACTGCGGAATCCTCGAGGTCTCGGTAGTAGACCGCAAGGTTCTCGGCCAACATCATGCCTTTGTAGGTGATGGTGCGAGCCGACATCGACACCACATAGAACTCGCCCCGTTCGATCAGGTACGGTGCCCGCTTCCCCAGCTGGATGTGGGCCTGCTTGCGAATCACGTATAGCTTCCGCTCAAAGGCATCCGCATCCGGAGTGGTCTCGCCCCTCCTAACGAATAGCTGCCGGATCACCGGCTCGATCGGCTTCACGCTTTCGCCGAGGCAGGAAGAATCGACCGGGACATCACGCCAACCGAGCACCTGCTGCCCTTCGCGAATCACCAGCTCCACCAGGAGGTTCTCGCAAACCACTCGGTCGACGGGATCCTGTGGCAAAAAGATCATCGCAACGCCGTAGTCACCCGGAGAAGGCAGATCGATCCCCTGCTCCACCAGCTCGCCACGGAAGAAGCCATCGGGAATCTGGAGGAGCATGCCGGCACCATCACCCGCAAGCGGATCGGCACCGACGGCACCGCGATGGGTGAGGTTGGCTAGAACCGTGAGCCCCTGGGAGATGATCTGATGACTCTTGCGGCCTTTGATATCGGCCACGAAACCGATGCCGCACGCATCGTGATCGAACCCGGGGTCGTACAACCCAGGCCCACGATCTGGTCGGCGGTGCAGCTTCTCCATCGTCTCCCAATCCACTGTGCTCACCGTGCAGCGTGCGGTTTCTTCCAGGCTGCCGGTTCTTGTGAAGGCAGGACCATAGACGCTTTTGTGGGAAGCGAAATCGCATTGTGGACAGCTTGCCTGGTCGGCTTTGCTGCTGCGGCGTACAATCGAAGGAGGAGACCGCCGTGTGGTTTCGCCACCCGGCAGACTCCCCGGCCCGATACGGATACGTCAGGAGGCGAGTGCGATGAGTCCTGTCAACCCGATCGAGCGATTCATCCACGGCCATGCATATGGTCCCAAGGGACGCGAGGGAATGGCGCGAATTCGCCCCTTCGTGACAATCTCTCGCCAAGCGGGAGCCGGTGGACACAGCCTGGCCAGCGTGCTGATCGAGAGATTCCACCAGGAGCAGGACAAGGAGCTGTTCGGCGACTGGGACATGTTCGATCAGAAGCTGGTGGCAATGGTCGCCGGCGATCCCGACCTCAGGGTGTCCGTCGAGGCTCTACTGAGCGAGGAGTATCGGAGAGCCAGCGACGACTTCTTCCGTCAGCTGTTCACGTCTACCACTCACCAGGACATCGTGATGGACCGCGTCTTCCGCCTGGTTCGAGTGCTTGCGGAGGTGGGTAAGGCGGTCATCGTTGGGCGCGCCGGTTCCGAGGTAACTCGTGGGCTCGGACCCTCGGTTTCCGTGAGGCTGATTGCTCCGGAGGACGTGCGGATGAAGGAGATGATGGAGCTGCATGGCGTCGATGAGCGCAAGGCGACCGAACTCATGGACAAGAGCGACAACGGCAGGGCACGGCTCCTGAAACGTCACTTCCGAGTCAACATCGACGACCCGAATCTCTATGACGCAGTGTGGAACACCGCGACCGTGTCTTTCGAGGCTATCGCCGAGTCAATCGTCGTCCTGCTCAAGGAGCGAGCTGCGAGCAACTCCGGATGAAATCCCGGTACCAGTAGTAGCTTTCCTTGGGTATGCGGCGGCCGGTAGCGTGATCCACCCAGACGAGACCAAACCGCTGGCTGTATCCGGAGGTCCATTCGAGGTTGTCCAGCAGGCTCCAAGCGAAGTAGCCGCGAACCGGAACACCGCCGCTGATCGCGGTTTCCATGGCGCTTACATGCTGCTCCAGGTAGGCAATCCTGCGTCGGTCCTCGATCCTCCCGGATTCGTCCGGTGCATCCGAGAAGCTGGCTCCGTTCTCGGTGATCACAATTGACGCCGGCCGGTAGACATCGTTTAAGTGGTGCAGATAGTCGGTGAGCGCCGGTGGCGTGATCTCCCAGCCCATCTCGGTATATCCGTCGGGTTGATCCGGGCCCTCCGGGAGCACGACTCCCATGCCATCCTCGTCACCGTCCCGGATCGCAACGCTGGTGTAGTAATTGAGACCGAGGAAGTCGAGCGGGGCCGCAATCGCATCGAGGTCGCCGGGTATCAGAAACGGCAGACCGGGTTGCTCGAAAACGCCGCGCTCGTCGCACAAGGCAACGACGTCCGCGGGGTAACCCTCGCCAAAGACCGGGTCGAAGAACCAGCGGTTGCGGAAGCCATCGTGCGCCTTGTTAGTAGCGACATCCGCAGGATCGTCTGACGCGGGGTGAGAGGGGCGGCAGTCGAGCGCGATGCCTACTTGGCATGCCAACGAGCTCTCGCGGATGACAGGTACCGCTCGCCCGTGCGACAGCAGGATGTGGTGGACCGCCGTCAGAGCAGAGCCCAGGTCGGCAATCCCGGGCGCAAAGGCGCCAATTCCGTAGCCGAGGTGCGCGGCTGCCCACGGTTCGTTGTGGGTGATCCAGTTCTTCACCCGCCC
>JASJEG010000059.1 GCA_030064765.1 Acidimicrobiia bacterium
AAGGGCGGCTTCATGACAGATGCAATGGAGCGATTCTTCTTCGAACTGCACAATCGGGTGGGTGGCGTAGTCGACATGCTGGTCGAGGCGTCCGGCACGGTGGCCGCCGCGGTCTTCCTTTTCGAGACCGATCGGGAGACCTACCTGTACAACAGCGCCTTCAACCCGGACGTTGGCCACCTCTCCCCCGGCAACGTGATGCTCTCGCACCTGATCGAACAAGCCATTTCCGATGGGCGCCGCATCTTCGACTTCCTGAAGGGAGACGAGGCCTACAAATTCAAGCTTGGGGCCGAAGCTCGACCCCTGTACAGGGTGACGGCGACGATCGGGGCCACGCCATGATCAGCCGCGTTGGCTACTTGTCGCTGCACAGCTCCCCGCTCCTCCAACCGGGAAGCGGTGATGCCGGCGGCATGAACGTGTACATCCGCGAGCTCAGTCGCGCCATGGCCGAGCACGGAGTCGATGTCGACGTGTTCACCCGTAGGACCGACGAAGCGACTCCGGAGGTCATCGAGGTGATGCCCGGCTTCAGAGTTGTCCACGTCGAGGCAGGCCCGCGACGTCCCATTCCTATCCGAGACCTTCCCCGCCTCGTCGGCGAGTTCGCAGAGGCAACGCTTCGCCGCATCGATGAGCAGGGCCAGTCCTTTGATTTGATCCACAGCCATTACTGGTTGTCGGGCTGGGCCGGGGTTCTGCTCAAGGAGAAACTCGGCGTCCCGCTGGCCAACTCGTTTCACACCCTGGGCCGGGTCAAGGACCTGACCCGGCATCCCGACGATGGACCCGAAGGTGCCATCCGCACGCTCACCGAGGAGGAGGTCATCGCCCGCTCCGATTGCGTAGTCGCCTCCACCCCGTTTGAGTTCGAGGACCTCCTGGAGCACTACGCCGCTGACCCGGCTCGACTGTGCACTTCGCCGCCCGGGATCGATCATTCCGTCTTCAAGCCCGGGGACAAGGGCGACGCCAGACGCCGCAGCGGCATCGGCGACAGTCCAACGATCCTATTTGCAGGCCGGATCCAACCCCTGAAGGGCGTGGACACTGCGATCGCCGCACTCGACCGCGTGGCGACGGCAGCGCCGGCTCAGCTGATCATCATCGGAGGACCTAGCGGAACCGGGGGGGATGCCGAGGTCGCCCGCCTTCAGGAACTCGCGTCCGAGTTGAGCCTGGAGGACCGTGTCCATTTCATTCCCCCGCTGCGCCGCGATCAACTGGTCACCTTCTATCAGGCGGCCGACGTCGTAATCGTGCCGTCGCGGTCCGAGACGTTCGGCCTCGTAGCCGCCGAGGCACAGAGCTGCGGAGTCCCTGTGATCGCAGCACAGGTCGGCGGGCTTCCCTACATCATCGAGCATGAGACATCGGGGCTACTCGTCTCGGGTCATGACCCGGCCGACTACGCCGCGGCGATTGAGCGCGTTCTCAACAACCCCGGGCTGGCGCAGCGGCTGCGCACGGGTGCGATCGAGCACTCGCAGCGCTTCTCCTGGGACGCAACGGTTGCCCGTTTCCTCGAGCTGTATGACGGGATCACCGGTGGCGGCTAGCGATACGGAGCGCCTCGTTGCTGTGCTGGAGTCGTGGGTCGACGATGCGGACAACGACGCAGAGTGGACCGGATTCCACGAGGGAAAGGTTGGCCTTCGAGTAGCCCAGCGTGCTCGCGACTACACCACGATCTGGTTCGAGGTGGGCCAGCGGACCGTGGGCGTCGAAGCCTTTCTGCTGCCCGCTCCCCGGCACAACCGTGCTGCGGTCTACGAGTATTGCCTCAACCGCAACCGCAGCTCGTGGCCGGCCTACATCGCACGGGACCGGCAGGGCGATCTCTATGTGATGGCGCGACAACCCATCACGATGCTGGATGCCAAGGGGATCGAAGACCTCGTCGGCGCCGTCTACGAGACCGTCGAACTGGCCTTCCCGACGCTACTTCAAATCGGGTTCACCGGTCGCGAAAAAACCTCTTGAAGAACTTGTGAACACCCGTTGTGCACAAGCCCCTGTGGATAGTTGTGGATTTGTGGACATGTGGCCCAAAACGGCCAATTTGGGCATCATTTACAGCCAATTAACATCAATAGCAGAGCAAGAATTGGCGTGAACAGCAGACTTGAAACCGCTCTCATCCTTCCCTAGGTTCGATAGTGCAAAGCCCAAGGTGCCCAGGCAAACAAACCTCGTCCGGGGAAGTGCGGGGGGATGTGTCGTCCGGGTTCCTTGGGCTCTTGCATTTGTCGCATGCTGCTGCTGTCACGAGACTGCGCACGTGGCAAATCTCACGACGATCCAGCTGCCGATACCCTGGCGTGAGTTCGGGCTACCGGACCCGCTGCAGACGCGCACAACATGCCTGGTCGACGGACCTGCCGGATGGGCATGGGATCCGGCCGGGCCGGATCTAGGGATCGCTGAGTCGGCCAGCTGCACCGGCGAGGCGCAAGAAGGGTGGGATCTCGATCATGTCGTCCTGCTGGTGCCGAACATGGGCGATGCAATCGCGCTCCTCACCCCGACGCTGGGAAAGCCCCGGTTGCGGGCAACGGTGCAAGGACGAGCCACCTCGTTCTTCCGGGTCGGACCGGTGCTGGAGGTGATCGAATCCCCCGTTCGAGCCGCCGCTCTCTACGGCGTGGCCCTGGTAGCGACCGAACCGCTCGAGGCGGTTGTGCTCAACTGGCGGTCGCGCGGTCTCGATGTCACCGACCCTCGACCGGCCATGCAACCCGGCCGCCGTATCTTCACGGTGAGAGGAACGGCCGCCGGCCTCGCCGTGATGTCCCCCGACGGGCCTCAGGTGCGAAGCTAGGCGACCCCCACTCTCCGTTCTTCTCCGTTCTTGCGTACCTCAGCGTCCATATGTACGCCCAGATCCGCAAGAACGGGGAGAGCCCGCAAGAACGGGGAGAGCCGGCAAGAAGCACGTGGAGGAGCGGAGTTCGATCGTATCGAACTCCAAGCTGCGTGCCGCAGCCTAGATCCCGAAGATCAGCTGACGGAGCCGTACCCGGCTGGTTTCGTAGGTTTCGAGGTCGATGCGCATCGAACCCAGCCGGAGACCGCGCATCTGGTCACCGTGGCGGGTGGCCACTCTGACGACACCATCGTCGTGTTCGAGCGCCCCTAGTCCGAGACAGGCTCCGGATTCGTTCTGCACCCCGACGAGCATCCCCTCCAACCGGGAGAGGTCAAATGCCTCGGGCAGCGTCGGGGCAAAGACCGATGAATGGACCCGCCATCGCTGCATACCCGGCTCAAACGCGCTGCGAAAGGCCGCAATGAGCTGACCTCGCAATTCGAGCGGTCCCTTCACATCCAGACCCGGTGGCGGTTCGGATTTGGCCACGCGCGCTCCCAGGAACCGTCGCAACATGCCTATCGCCGGCTCCAGCTCCTCCCCACGTTGGATGGCAATGATGAGCGCCGGATCGCAGAGCTCGGTGATGTGATAGATCAGCGTTTGCCCCACCACGCCGGAAACCACACTGCTGGTATCCAGCACTATGAAATCGGCGCCCTGTCTCGCTTCGTCGACCAAAGTGGCGGTGGCAACAACATGTGGAAGCACGACCCCTTGAGGCTGTGTCGACCCCACAAAGCGAACCGAGTCGGCGCGGGATAGATCGTTGAGATCAGCTTCCGATCGCACCCAGCGCAAGCTTGCACAAGCCGGCGGACCGGCGGTGGAAGCGGCAACATCGGCGTCGATGTAGGCAACCGAGCGGCCGGCCTCCAGCGCATCGCGCAGCAGAAGGCGCGACATGGTCGTCTTGCCGGTGTTGGCCGCCCCCATGACCATGATGACACCGCGTTCGCCGACAACGCGCTCGCGCAATGACGCATACGGCTCGGTCTGATCCACGAGGCCTCCTGTGGGAATCCCTACATACCGATTCTATGACGAACCGGCGTGATCCCGTTCACGCGAGGGATCATGCACGATCGAGGTCATGTTCGGAATTCCGTAGCCGCCTGCCAAACCGTCGAACTCGTGGTTGCTGGTGGCTGGGGGAAGAGCGATCAGAACTCCACGGCGCATACGGAGCCATGGCGACTTCCGCCAGCGCCAGCAGCACCGTGTCGTAATTCACCCGCCATCCGGCGAAGTCTCGCCATGCTTGATCGCGATCAGCCTTGAGAGGCAGGCCCGCGGTAGCCATCTGATCCCACGCTGCATCGAATTCCGCACGGCTGATCGAGATCGGGTCGTCGGGAGCGGGATCGGCGTCGAAGTCGATACCGAAGAAATCGGCGAGGCGGCGCAGGGCAAGGAAACCGGAACGGAGGCAAACCCCCGCCGGGCCCATGCGCACGCCGTCGAGACATGACAAGTAGAGCGCGGCAGCGTCGAGCACGGTACCGGAAGCCGTCACCCACGATCGCTGGGGTTGCGGCGAGCGAAAAAAGGCGAGGACGGGGAACGTCGTATGCGACTCCTCCAATTCCGCAAACCAGCGCTCCCAATCCAGCCACGTGTCATCCATATCGTCCAACCACCCAATGCGATGATGGCGCAGCAGCATCTCGACCGCACTCGGCGGATCTCCGGCGCGGACCTCGAGCATCGCGACCTGCGCTTCGCGGCGGGAGAACACCGAGTAGATCGATGGCAGGAAAGTGATCATCAGTGCAACCAGGATCAGCCCCCACCCCGCCTCGGTGAATGCCAGCAAACGCTCGCCCGCGGTTTCCTTGGCCACAAAGCCCAAGGTGGTCAACGACGACCCGCTCAACGCCATCGCTTCCGCAAAGGAAGCGGTGTCGATCGCCCAGAACATGAGGGTGTACGCGAAGCCGATCAGGAGGAGCCAAACCAGCGGCAGCGCTACCAAGCTGATGGGAGCGAATAGCGCCATCACCCGGTCGCGCTTGGCGAAATCGTCCGTACGACCGATCACCAGCTCAAACACCCGGCGAGTGAAACTGAAGACCCACCGGCTGATCGAAACCTGTGCGCTGCGGGGCAGCACTGTGGTCCGGATAGCCGACAGCACCGTCCACAAGGCGATGCCGACACCGAGGCCGAATACGAAGACTCTGATTGCGATCACGACGCAACCGTACAAGCTCGGCCGCAACGCTGCGACGCCGCGGTCCCCTACCGCTCCTTGCTGCGCTTGTGTCGGTGCCCTCTAGCAACTGGCAACTCCTGGAGAGATACTGGAGGCGGAGATCGGGGAGGTTTCATGAGGACTCGAATCCGTTCTATCTGGATGGTCCTTGGGATTTGCGCCGTCATCGCAGCCGGTTTGGCCGGTTGCTCCAGCGACGATGAAGTGCGACGTGTGCTGATGATTCCGAGGGTCAACTCCGTTGCCATGGACTACATGCTCACCAATGAGGTCGGCGTCATGCTGAGCATGCTCGAGGAAGCTGAGGTTGAAGTAGTCGTCGCGTTGCCCGACGGGGAGGCCCTCGAGGGCGACAGGATGACTCTGGAAGCCGACCTAGCGCTCGCAGACGTCAATGTGTCGGACTACGACGGCTTCCTGCTGCCATGCACGGGGGCTGGATATGAGCGGAACGACTTGACGGTTGAGATCGTGCGGGAGGCGGCGGCTGCCGGAGTGCCGGTGGCTGCGCAATACGGCTCGGTGAGCATGCTGGGCGAGGCCGGCGCCCTCGACGGCCGGGAGTACGCCGCTGGGGAGTCGCTGCCTTCGTGGGTTGTCGAGGACGGTACCTACAACGGCTACGGCGTGGTTGCCGACGGCAACGTGATCACGTCTGGTACCTGCTCATACGCCGCAATGCAGTATGGAAGACCCGACGGCACACCCGAGCTGACGCGGCTGTTCATCGAAGCCCTCGGCTAGCGGACCCAGGCGGCGCTCCGCCGCTACCGCTCCACGCCGGCGCGCGAAAGCAGGGCCGGGATGACGACAAGTGCCGTAATGGCGGCCGTCGTCATCGCCACCCACATGATCATCGAAACCTGCGGGTGAACGGCCAGAGGTGACAGCCACAGCGCCGTTAGTGCGATCGCAATCCCCAGCGCGTTGGCGACGATGGGACGTCCGGCACGGTCGATCGCACGGTAGACATACCCGGGGCCATCGCTCCGGGCGTAGTCGATTGCCGCGATGAAGTGAATGGCGTAGTCGATGCCGACGCCGATGACGATGCCGGAAACCACCGCCGTGAGCAGATTCAGTTGGATCCCAGAAACGGCAACGAAGCCGAGCATCACCATGATCGTTAGCGCGATCGGAACCAAAGAGACGAGGGTCTCCCGGAGACGCCGATATGCAAGCAGCAACATCACCGTCACCATGATGAACGCCACAACGAGCGATACCACCTGAGCCCGCAATACGAGCCGGGCGATCTCATCCCACACGACGGGCATCCCCGTGAGTACCCGGACTTCCGGGGTCGCGTCGGCGTAGTCGAGCCAGCCCTCCAGGTCATCGGTGGTGAAGCCCGCTGGCAGCAGCATGAACCGGATACCGTCGTCACTCACCAGGTCGCCAACGGGGAGCTCCACTTGACCAGCCAGAACAGCATCCAACTGTTCTGGAGGAAGAGAAGCTGCAAGATCAGGCAGCGAGAACACTGTGCGCACGCCGGGCAGCGCCTGGAGCTCTGCCGTGACTTCCGCCAGTCGGCCGAGCTGGCCCGCACCCGCAGCAGGATCGAAGGCAAACTCCCCCATCAATGGGGTGGCTCCACCGAACAACTCCTCGGTGCGCTCGAAGGCAACCCGTACCGGGTCATCGTCCTTGAAGAAGAAGAGCTGGTCGGGATTGACGTCGAGGCGAGGCAAGGTCACAGCCGCAAAGGCCAGCAGCACCACGGTGATCCCGATCGCCGGGATCCGGGTCCGCACCAACTTCTTGAGCCCGGCGGTGACGCGCGGACCAATCAGCGCCTGATGATGGCGAGGTTCGATCTCAATCCGACTCAGCAGAGCAGGAAGGGAGAAGAAGGAGATGATTCCGGCGAATGTGATACCAACGGCGGTAAACAGCCCCAGCTGCTGGATCGGATGGACACCGGTTGCCACGAGGGACAGGAACCCCGCCGCCGTGCTGATAGTGGTGAGGATCATCGGCACCCCGACGTGGGACAGCGCTGAGCTCACACGGGCAACCGGATCGGGATTGCCGGCCTCCTCCTGGAAATGGGAGACGAAGTGGAGCCCGTCGGCAGAGCCCATGACAATCACGAAGATGGGGACGATGACGGTGACTATGTCGATCTGGTTGCCGAGGCCAAATATCAGCCCGAACGTCCAGATGGCACCGAGGGCAGCGGGGATCAACGCCATCACGCTGAGTCTGCGGTCGCCGATGGTGGCAAAGAACGTTCCGACCAGCAGGATGATGACGACCGGAGGGATGAACAGTAGGAACAGCGAGAGCAAGTCGACGACCGACGCGAACACAACCGGGTTCCCGGAGAAGGTCAGCTCGAGGCCCTCGGGCGCCGCGACATCGTCAACCTGCCGCGCCACCGTGAGAGTGTCGCCCTCGGGATTGACCATCATCAGAGTGTGACGTTCGTCCTCGCTGAGCAACAGCGAGGTCACCGGGCTCTGGTCAAGCAGCTGGCCGAGCGCATCATCGGGAGCCAGCAAGATCATCGACGCCGTGATCGGACCACCCGTGATTGGATTGGTGTCGGGCACAATCGATGCAATTGCGACGACGCCTTCGATCTCGGCGATGTCGTCGCGCAAACGCACCAGGGCGGCTAGCGATTCCTTGTCACGAAACGTGGACCCTTCCTCGACTGACACGAGGACATTGATGGGATCGCCGGCCTGGTACTTCTCCTGCAAGGTCTTGAAGGCCTCGCCGGTCTCATTGCCCTCGAGCACGAAGGAGGCGACGTCTCCGTTGAAGTCCATGCGAAACAGCATGAGCAGAGCGAGGAGGGTGATGACCCCGGTGAGAGCGAGGACCTGCTTCGAATGGCTGACGATGATCCGGGCAATGCGGTCCAAATTCACCTCCGGGGTTGAGGTTAGCGAGAAGGCCCGCCACCTCAGCTGGCTGCTGCTACGACCTCTCGCAACCAGGCGGTGAACATCTCAATTGCCCGACTTGCGTTGGCTTCATCTGCGACATCCATGTCGGCAAGTAGCCGATCGGGATCGACGCCCTCGGCCACCAACTTATCTCGACCGTAGAGCTCGACCCAACCTCGGGCGATTTCCGTCGAGGCTTCCGGATGCGCTTGTACCCCCACCGCCGAGCCCAATCGGAACGCGTGCGGGTAGAGGGCACTCCGCGCCAGCACTTCGGCTCCAGGGGGCGGCTCCCAGGTATCCCCGTGGAAGGAGAGCACGGCGCTCGATAGCGGGCCGATGACACCGTCGTCGGCGACGCCCGGCACGACCTGCAGCGGGGCGAACTCAACCTCGTGTGAATCGGCTTTGAATGCCGACCCGCCTAGAGCGTCGGCGAGCAACTGACAACCGAGGCAGATGCCGAGCACCGGGATGTCCCGGGCTACCGCCTGGCGCAGCAGCTTCTTCTCAGCGGCAAGGAACTCATGATGCTCCTCCTCGTACGCACCCATGATGCCGCCTAGAGATACGAGGCCGCTGACACCGTCGAGATCGGGAAGCAGCTGACCAAGGTCGAGACGAACAACGACACTGGGCAGCTCTGCCTTCTCGATAGCATCAGCCAGATAGCCAGGAGGAACTTCGGCGTTGTGTTGCAGGATGGCAATCGGCTTCATGCAACGAAGTTAGCGCAATCAGCTCGCTGCAGAGGCCTCGGCAGAGGGGACAACCTCTTCCTGTTCCATGGTTGCATCCGGGTAGCCGATTGGGATCACCAGCCGGAAGTTCGTCTCATTGGCGGTCCGGGTGCACTCGAGATCGCCTCCCATCAAGCGGGCGAGCAGGCGGCTGACGTAGAGCCCGATACCAACTCCGGTTGGTGATTCCGGAGAAGCATCGGTGGACTGCTCGTACGGCTCGAAGATCCGATCTAGATCGGCAGCCGCGACTCCCGGGCCATTGTCACGTATCTCGATCCGCACGTACCCGTCTGCCTCCCAACTGTGGATTCCAATGTCGGGACCTCCGTACTTGACGGCGTTCTCCAGAACATTGCGCAGAATCTGTCGGAGCCGGGTGCCGTCCGCGTAGACAATCTGGGGTGATCGATCCCAGCGAATCCGCGACAGCGAATCTCGAGGAAGCGAAGCCAGCGCATACTCGACGTGGGGAGACAGCTCCGTAGATTCGATGGCGAGCCGCAACTTGGCCGGATCCGAGCGCGATGCCACGAGGAGGTCTTCGACGATATGCGAGGCTTCCTGCGCTTGCTCGCTCATCATGGCCAGTAGCTCGGCACGATGCCGCGGGTCCAGCTCGTCCCAACGACCCCCCGCCTCCGCGGAGACTCCAAGTATCACCGTGAGCGGGGTCCGCAGCTCGTGGCTCACTGTTGCCAGGAAGCGATCCTTGCCCTCGCTCAACTCCTGGGCAAGCCGGAGCCGTTCGGCGAAGTCGCGTGCCCGGGCCCGGGCCATACTGCCCATCCATACCAAAAGGGCGGCGATGACCAAGCCGCCGATTACCACGGTTTGCGGCATCCAGGCAGACGCCGAGAACGGGAATCTCTCCCCCGGCGCCACCTCGATCTGCAGTGCGCCCTGCAGTCCCGCTGGTTGTCGACGCTCTTTCATGTCAGAGCTTGGCTCGCCAAGCGAGACGATCCTCTGATCATCAAGGCGGGCGTCCACCAGCGTCACCGCGTATTGGTCGCCGCCCGTTGCGTCGACTGCGCCACTGAGCATGCGATCGGGGCGAAACAGAACTGCTATCAGCCGCAGGTCCTCGCCGGAACCATCCGGGATTCCCATTATGTAATCGAATCGCTCCGGGTCCTTCGTGTGGAGCGGAGGACTGAGATAGACATCGCCTGCGCTGACGAGTTCCTCGACTTCGGCACGGCTCACTTCGATCGAAGGAACCTCGAGATCCCGGACCTGGATCAGTCCAGGAGCAATGAAAGTTCCCGGCTCTGCGCTCTCCGGCCCAACGGGATAGACAATCGCAGCCAGCATGGAGCGCAACAACGTCACATCCATTCGTCTAACCACGGACTCGAGGTCGAACTCGGTCATCGGGGTCCCGACCATGCTGGCGGTGCCGGTGCCCGCAAGCTGGAGAACCTTCACTTGCTCTTCGATGGCCGACTGCACCGCATCGGCGCCCCGGTCCAGCCTGTCGCTGTCAGCGGTGACAGCTGTCGCATTCATCCACAGCATGACGAAGAGGCTGATAAGGAACACGAGGGCGGCAGCAATGAGCCAGGGAAGGCTCTGGCTCAGGGGCCCATTGGAGGCGCGTTGCGTTGCCACTCACTACCTGTCGGCAGTAGGTGCGCCTTCCTTAAAGCAGCCAGCTGCGAGCTCCCGCCCTGGCACAATGGGCATATGGAATTCGGACTACAGGCAATCGGAGCCACCTACGACGACTACCTGGCAGCTGCCCGCTGGGCGGAAGGCAAGGGCTTGGCCTGCTTCGCCATTCCCGACCACTACATCTACGGAGGGAAGGACGGGACGCTGAGCCGGCCCGCCCATGACGCCTTCTCGATCATGGCAGGCCTTGCTCGCGAGACTCAGACCCTCGAATTGGCGATCCTCGTCTCCCCCATCACGTTCCGTCACCCGGCTCTCTTGGTGAAGAACGCAGCCACGATTCAGGAGATGGCCGGCGGTCGCTTCAAGCTGGGGGTGGGAACCGGCTGGCTCGAGATCGAGCACGATCATTTCGGCTTCGACTTTCCCAGCCTCGGGGAACGGTTCGCCCGTATGGAGGAGGCACTCGCCTACCTGCGGGCCGCGTTTGCCGAGCCGCCTCAGGATTTCGTTGGAGATTTCTACGAGTTCAAGGCCTTCGACCACCGCCCCCGACCCGAGCTGAGGCTGGTTGTTGGCGGAACCGGTGCGGTCAAGACACCTCGGCTTGCCGGCACCTACGCCGATGAGCTCAACGCATACCCTGCTGCGCCCGAAGACTATGCGGTGAAGGTCGGGCGGGCGCGGGCCGCGGCCTCGATGGCGGGCCGCGATCCGGCTGCGTTGTTGATTTCGAGCTCCGGGCAGATGGTCGCTGCCGACACCGAGCAGGACTACCGCGACAAGATCGCGGAGATCGCGGCCGGGATGGAGGTGGATCCCGAGCGATACGAGCAGGAGGCCGCCAAGCGCAATGCACCGCGCGGGACCTGGGAGCAAGTGCGCACGATCCTGGCCGGAATGGAAGAGGTGGGACTGTCGCGGTTCTACTTCCAGGGTGAGTTCGACCCTGCAGACATCGAGCTCAAGTTGAGCAAGCTCACCTGATTCGTCGTTACCCTGAAGCCATGTCCGACACCGAGCGCCGCAACCAGGATTCGCTCTGGTCAGGTTGGAACCGAACCTGGCTGCCACGAGCCGCCTACCTGACAGTCGTCGTGGTCGCCGTCTTCTACGGCACAACGTGGGTCTTCCGCAACACCGCAGGCTTCCTGGTAACCCTGGTGCTCTCGGTCTTTGCCGCGTTCGCCATGCTGCCCGCAGTAGAGGCCCTCTCAAAGCGAGGTTGGCGCCGGGGCCTGGCCACCGGTGTGGTCATGCTCGGAACCGCGGCGTTTTCGCTTGTGTTCCTCTACGCCCTGCTCAACGTGGCCATAGGTGAAGTCATCAAACTGGTAGGCAGAGCACCGGATTATGTCGAGTCGGTAGTTGATTGGGCCAACCGCACGTTCAACACCGAGTTCTCCAGCGACACGATCATCGAGCAGCTCACTACCGACCAGGAACGCCTTCAGCAGCTCTCGACCAACGCGGCAAGCGGGGTGCTCGGTCTCGCCTCGACCGCCGTCGGCCTGCTCTTTCAGGCATTGACCATCGGGTTGTTTGTCTTCTACATCCTCGCCGACCTGCCCCGGCTGCGGGCGGCGGTACTGCGCCGGATCCCGCCGACCCAGCAACTGCACGCCGACACGGTTATTGGCATCACGATCGAGAAAGTCGGCGGCTACGTCTACTCCCGCTCGGTACTGGCCGTCTTCTCAGCCATCGTCCACTTTGTCGCCTTTTCGCTCATCGGCGTGCCGTATGCGGTGGCGCTGGCAATGTGGGTCGGCATCGTGTCTCAGTTCGTGCCCACCGTGGGCACCTATCTGGCCGGAGCATTCCCGCTGATAATCGCACTCGTCGAGGACCCCGTAGACGCAATCTGGGTACTGGCGACCATTCTCGTCTATCAGCAAATCGAGAACTATGTGCTGGCGCCGCGTATCACTGCCAACACGATGGACCTCCACCCGGCGGTTGCTTTTGGCTCAGCAATCGTTGGTGCCTCCCTGCTCGGAGGCGTCGGCGCCATCTTGGCGCTACCAGTAGCGGCGACCCTGACGGCGCTGGTCCAGACGTACGGCGATCACTACGACGTCATTGCCTCCGGGACGATCGAGAGTCCCGAGGAGTACGAAGCGCGCATGCACGAGTATGCCCAGCAGAAGGCGGCTCGCCGCCGGCTTCGAGCAGAGCGCTGGCGAGAATTCGCCGGCCTCGACTCCGCTGAAGAGGGTCGAGGCGGCGCAGCAAAAAGCTGACGGACTCCTAACCTCCGGTTGATGGAGTCTCCCGGCCGTGTGTCCGGCCCGCTGCGGGTTGCAATCATCCTGTTCGGCATCCTGGCTGCGATGGCTGCGGGCGCGTTGGCTCTGTTCACCATCGGAGAGTCCTACGCCACGGTCACCGCGGCCGTCATCCTGGTGACATCCCTGGTCATCGCACTCACCGCATCGCCGCTGCTCGGGCGAACCGTGCTGGTGGTCCTCATCCTGGCATTCGCCGGGTCCCTCACCATCGGCGCATTTGGCGCAATTCAGATTCTCGCCGCTTTGGCCGGAGATCAGTCAGGCCCGGTCGAGCCCCCCGATCCAGAGATGCTGGCAAGCGCCGAGCGGAAGATCGACCAATCGGCCGATGACAACACGTTTCGTGTCGAACTCAGCGAAGCGGAGTTGAACGCCGTCCTGCAGGACGCGCTTGCGGAGGTGGATACGCCTTTCTCCCGTATCACGCTCGACATCCTCAACCCAGTTGCCGAGCCCGCCCTCATCGGCTTCACGGGCGATTTCAAGAACGGTCGACTTACGGTTGAGGGGGAACTGACAGCCGAGATCGTCGGCGGCCAGATGCAGGTGGAGCTGCTCGAGGCCGACGTCGGGATGTTCACGATGCCAGGGGTGGCCCGCGACGCGGTTGAGGACATGATCGGCCGGGTGGCAGATCTCAACCGGGCGCTCGCCGAGGAGGGAGCCGACGTCCAGAGCGTCGTCGTCGGCGACGATGCGATCGCAGTCACCGGTGTGACCAGCGATGGGCAGACCATCGACGCCGGCGTGCTGCTTACTGCCTTTGGCGACCTGGGAGGCCTTGCGATTCCCCAGGTGGATGTGACTCCGTATCCGCCAGGGGTGGATTCCGCGGAAGCCGGTGGCGACGTCTACTACGTGGCGCTCGGCGACTCTCTCGCTGCGTCGGTCGGAGTGGAAGGCTTCGCCGACGGGTACGTGTCGCAGGTGCACCGCGAGCTGAGCTTGAGCGACGGAATCCCCTACGGGCTGCGCAACTTCGGCAGCACCGGAGAAACCTCTGGAACGATGCTGCTGGGTTCCCAGCTGGCAGAAGCTGTCGCCTTCGGGAAGAGCGCCGAGGTCCGTTATGTCTCCATCGATATCGGAGCCAACGACCTCCTCGGCCACCTGGCTTCTATCGAATGCAGTGAGGACATCGACTCAGAGGCGTGCCGCAGCCGTATCGACGCGTCACTACGCGCCTACAGCGACAACCTGCCGATGATCTTCACCGAGATCGCCGACGCCTTCCCTGATGCAAAGGTCGTCTTTCTCCTGGCCTACAACCCCTTCAGTCTCGGGTTCGAGGAAGAGGTCAAGTTCGAGGCGCGCAGCAACGAAGTCCTGGCGTCGCTAAACGCGATCGCCACGGATGTTGCAGAGGAGTTCGATTTCCTCGTTGCTGATGGCTTCACCCCAATGCGAGGAACGGCGACCGCTACAACCCACATGACCGACACACCTCCGGACATCCATCCAAACCGGGTTGGCTATGACGTGCTTACCGCAGCTGTGCTCGACGCCTTGAGTTGACCCCGCAAAGCGTCGAAGAAAGACGAACCTCTTGGAGGTCGGTTGGCGACTTGAAAAAGACGGGAACCTGGCAGCACCCCCGATGCATCAGAAGAGGGACAAGCCAGGAATCAACCGGGGGTCGACATGAGACGCTTCACCATCGCAATCGCAGCACTCGTAGTGCTCGCCGCAGCTTGCACCTCGACTTCAGAGTCGCGGACAACCACCTCGCTTGGGACGACCGGGACCAGGCCGCCAATTCAGGCAATTCCCGTTTCGTACGGGCTACAGACGTTTGATGCGTGCGAAGACTTCCTCGACTACGTGAAGAGCCATGCGGTGGACATGGTCGGACCCTACGGCTTCGAATTCGGCTACTACGGACCATGGTTCCGCGGTGGGTTCGTCGACGATGTTGCCGTCATGGAGATGGCAGCCGCCGACGATGGCGCCGGCAATTCCGCCCCGGAGACCACCGCAGCCCCCTCGTTGCAGCAAGGGGTCGACTACTCGGGCACCAATATCCAGGAGCTCGGTGTCGATGAGCCCGACATCATCAAGACCGACGGCACCAAGATCGTGGTCACGAGCGGCAACGTGCTCTACATCGTGGATGTCACCGATGACGAGCCCCGGCTGGCCGGCCAGGTCAACCTCGACACGGGGTGGGCGTCGGACCTCTTCATCTCCGGCGACCGGGTGCTGGTGATGGGCCACGGCGACACCTACGCCACGCCCCTGGTCGAGCCCGGCTTTGCATCCGACGCGGTTTCTGAGGCGTGGTATCCCACGCCGATCGCAACTCTCATGGAGATCGACATCTCCAACATCGAAGACCCCCAGATCGAACGCACACTGTTCATCGACGGCAGCAAGGTGAGCGCAAGGATGGTGGGCGACTCGGTGCGAGTCGTCGTCAGCTCGATGCCGACCGGTCTCAAGTTCCGGTATCCCGAGACCGGGGGCCTCAAGGCCGAGCGCGATGCCACTGAGTACAACCGCCAGGTGATCTTGGACTCGACCATCGACAACTGGGTCCCCTACTACGTTCTCGAGGACGGGTCCGGACGAGTGATCCGGGAAGGCTCCCTACTCGACTGCACGAGCGCCCACCATCCCGAGGAGTTCTCCGGCCTCGAGATGCTCACCGTGCTGACCGTTGACCTCGACAACAGGCTCAGCATCGACGACGCCGTTGGCGTGATGGCCGCCGGCAATATCGTCTACTCCTCCACCGACGCCATGTACATCGCCTCGGCGGCATGGCAGAACTGGCAGCTGTTCGACGAGTCCGATGCCGAGGAGGCAATGGAGAGGTACACCACCGACATCCACAAGTTCGACATCTCAGATCCGAAGAGCACCAAGTACGTGGCTACCGGCCGGGTCGAAGGCTTCATGTTGAGCCAGTGGTCGATGTCCGAGTACGACGGACACCTGCGGGTGGCGACCACCTCGCAACCCGACTGGTGGTGGGGCGCCGAGCGCACCTCCGAGAGCTTCGTGACCGTGCTCGAAGAGCGCGATGGCGAACTGGTCGAAACCGGGAAGGTCGGCGGACTAGGCAAAGGCGAGCGCATCTACTCGGTGCGGTTCATGGACGACATCGGCTACGTCGTGACCTTCCGCCAGACCGATCCGCTGTACACGATCGACCTGTCCGACCCCACAGACCCGACCGTTGTCGGCGAACTGAAGATCCTTGGCTACTCGGCGTATCTCCATCCGGTTGGTGACGGGCTGCTGCTCGGCGTCGGCCAGGATGCCACAGAGGAAGGCCGCACTCTGGGCACCCAGATCTCGCTGTTCGACGTGAGCGATCTGGCGAACCCAAAGCGGATCCACAACTTCACACTCAGCGACGGCTACTCGAGCGTTGAGTACGACCATCGGGCCTTCTTGCACTGGCCACAGACCGGCCTGACCGTGATCCCGGTCCAGCAGTGGAGCTGGGACGAGGACAGTGGCGAGGAAAGCGGATTCTCCGGAGCGATTGCAGTGGAGGCAACCCGTGACGGGATCAAGGAGATCGGCCGGATCACCCATGGTGTCGATAAGGAAGCCGAGGAGTACTGGTGGGCGCCTGCGATCGAACGGTCGCTGGTGATCGGCGACAGCCTCTACACCTACTCCTATGACGGAATCCTGCAGAGCGACCTGGAAACGATTGAAGCCGGCGCCTACCTCAGCTTCTGGGGTTCATGAGATGAACCTTGCAGTTCATGAGATGAACTTGCCGGGCTGATGAAATCAGCCCCTAGCGCCAGGACGGATCGTCATTGAGAGGCCCTCCCCTTGGAGGGCCTCTCATCTGTTCTCCGGCCACGAGATGGCCTTCG
>JASJEG010000005.1 GCA_030064765.1 Acidimicrobiia bacterium
AGAATGGACGATGTGACCGCAGGCGGACTTCCGCCCGGCATGGTCGTGTGGATCGACGCACCGGAGTATCGATTCGAGGGGGCAAGTGGTTTTGCGAACCTCGTCGAAGAAACTCCGATGTCGCCGGAAGGCGCGTTCCGGATCGGCAGTGTCACCAAGATGCTCACCGCGACCGTGATTGTGCAGCTTGCGGAGGATGGCGTGCTGACTCTGGACGATTCGCTGGCGTTGTGGCTGCCGGACGTTGCCGAGCAACTGCCGTTTGGCGACCAGATAACGCTCCGGCAAATGCTGACACACACATCCGGTCTGTTCAACGTCGTCGAGCACGAGGCCTACTTCACCGATCTCTTTGCCGAATTGGACATCGATGAGGAGGCAGGGACCGCGTCACTGGCCTGTGTCGAACGGGATCCCCGCGATACGCTCGAGCGTTACGTATACGGAAAAGACGCGCTGTTTGAGCCGGGGGCACGGTGGAGCTACAGCAACACCAACTACACCCTCCTCGGCATGGTGATCGAAGTGGCGGCAGATATGCCGCTCGCAGAGGCGTACCGGACGTTCATCTATGAACCGCTGGGCATGACGTCAACGTTCCTGGACTGCTACGAGGACCCGCTGATCGATGTGGTCAATGGCTACACGGGTTCCGGGGACACCTTGACCGATCTCACTGAACTCCACGAATCTGTCGGGTGGTCGGCGGGCGGTTTGGTTTCTACCGCACAAGACCTCGTCGCCTTCGCCAGCGGATTGTTCGGAGGAGAGCTGCTCGACGATCCAGACTCGTTGGTAGCGATGACGACACCCGCCCCCGGCAGTTCCTATGGTCTGGGGGTCACGATCGAGGGGGAGTACTTCGGACATGAAGGGTTCATTGCCGGGTTCCGAGCTGCGCTCAACTATTCACCTGAGCTCGATGCAGTTGTGGTGAGGCTCTACAACAACGACGAGGGCGGCGCCGAACTCGGTCTGACGGATGTGCTTGATCCTGTGCTCCCGTTGCTGCGTGTGGACGACTGAGAAGCCGCCGCTACTAGGAGGTGTCGTCGGGTTCGGGGTTGCGGAGGCGGTCGGGGATGGAGTAGTCGTCGAGCATGAGTACTCGATGTTCGGCGGTGAACTTGTCGCGGCGGCCTGGAGTGAAGGGTGTGTCGCCGGGCCTGATCCAGACGATCTCGCTATTGGGGTCTCCCGAGATACGCCAGCCGCCTTCGTGGAGCAGCCGGTGGTGGAAGGGGCAAAGCGAGATGAGGTTGTCGAGGTTGGTCAGGCCGCCATGTGCCCAGTGGATGATGTGATGGATGTGGATCCAGCGAGTACGACCGCACCCGGGGTAGCGGCAGCCTTTGTCCCGTCGGTGCACGATGCGGGCCAGCCAGGGCGGGATGGTCCTGGTTGTCCGGCCGACCCCGAGTGCGGTGCCGGTCTTGTCGTCGAGCTGGATCTGCAGCCGGGCGTCGCAGAGCAGCCGCTGAAGTGTTTCGGGTAGTAGCGGGGTGCCATCTTCGAACTCGGCCACACCTTCACAGCTAGGAAGTGCTCCAACCGGCACGTGGACTATGGCGGTTATTCGATCCGGGTCGCTATCGGCTCCGCGGTGTTGTGATGCCAGCATCAACAAGGCGTCGAGGCAGCGGGCTGCAAAAGGTTCGTAGGTGCCACCCGGCTGGGCAGGCATCTGTGACGCCAACCGGGTCAAGGTCTTGACGAACTCGACCCCTTCGGAATCAGCCATCTGACCCGTGAAGCGGAGCACCGGAGCCTTCTCATCGAATTGCCATGTGAGGCTGCGATCGCGGTGTGCCTCTTCGACATCCTGCGCAGTGAGTTCCCGACTGCGACGACCTAGCTCACGCACCGACAAGGAAGGGGCCTCGGCGGCCAGCTCATCGTCGGTCTCGGGGGTGGCGATGCGAGTGGCGCTGCGCAATTGGTCCCACGAGATGCGGCCTGCTTGATAGGTGGCGCGCAACGCCGGAAGCTCCTGAATCGACCGAGCCACCCGTACCCACTCATTGGCAGTCAGATGGGACAGGCCGTAGCGGTTCACCAACCAGTGTGCCATCGAGTCGGCGCCGTCGAAGGTCCACTCCTCGTTGCGGTCCATCCGCGCCACCTCATCGAGCAGCTCGAGATGGGCCGCACACTGCACCATATGCCACCGATCCATGGCGCTGTAGCGATCCGTGTCATACAACGGGGCCGTCCCCATCAGGCGCTCCAATCAGCAATCCGTCTGCTGGGGAAGTGTCACCAAGGTATCAGGGGGGTGTGACAGATTTCGCGTTCTCCGGCATTGCCAGCGCGCCTACGGCATCCGCTCGAGCACAGGACCTGTCGGGTCGTTGTTGTCGATCACCACATCGGCACGGTGGTGCGGCCGCACTGCTGACAAATACAGCTGCTGACCGGGTAGGTAGCGCTCGTGGTAACGCTTCTCGGTGGCTTCGGCTGTCCCGAACAGCGCCTTGTCCCTGCTCATGGCGCGTTGCACGCTGACTACAGGATCGACTTCGACGAAGACCGAGAGGCCCCAGTACCGCTCCAGTTCGGGTGTGAGGAGGAACACCCCGTCGAAGAGCAACACGGTTCCCCGTGCGACTCGGGTCGGCGGTTCGTGGACAGCAGTGTCGGTACGGAAGTCGAACACCCGAGTGCGTATGACATGATCACCTTTCGGTACGAGCGGTTCGAGGAGAAAGGCAATCAGGGCCCCGTAGTCAAACGAGTCCTCGTAGTAGCTCCGCGCAGGGTCTTCGGCTCGTCGGAGATGACGGATCTCCGCTGGATAGTGGAAGCCGTCGATCGACGCTCGCAGCACCGGCACGCCATCGGCCTCGAGCAGCCCCGCAAGCTCGTCGGCCAACCTGGTCTTGCCCGCTGCGTCGATGCCATCGATCGCAACACATAGCGTTTCGTGGCCGGCGCGTTGCTCGATCAGTTCGACCAGCCGGCGCAGCATCTCCTGTCGGCCGCGATCATCAGCCATCGTCGTCCCCCGCTAGGGCACGAACTGCTCTTCGATGAACACGCCCTCGCCGCCGGCGATGGTGACCCACACACCCGGTTGCAGGCCCGCCGGACGAGTCGACCGACCGACTAGCCAGTCCGCATATGGCACCGTTGTCTGTGTCGATGGATCGCCGGGGCTGGGTAGCCAGAAGACGTCGGCGGACGAGGAAATCGGGATGGTGCGCAGCTGCGGATTGAAGTTGCGGACGTAGTAGTCGTTGGGCGGCGGGGACTCTTCTCCGTCCTCGGCGGCAGCCAGGATCGCTCCATCGCCTGTGAACCAGCACGCCAGGTCGAATTCGATCGCAGTTGCACTGGCTGAGTCCACATAGCCGAACCACCTTCCGTCGCCGAGAACGTTGGTCCCGGGCGTACACCCGGAGCCCTCGGCCAGCGCATAGGTGTCGACGGTGGTGGTTGTGGCAACTGTTGTGGTTGTCGTGGTCGTGCTTGTCGTGGTGGGGGCGGTTGTGGTTGTGACAGTGGTGGTCGTCGGTGCTGTTGTCGTTGTCTCCGGACCAGCTGTGGTGACGGGTGCCACGGTTTCGGGAGGGGCGGTGGTTTCCGCTGCGGTGGTCTCTGTAGTTGGCGCCGCAGTGGTCTCGGTCGAGGAGGCGTCGTCGGAGGTGCATCCGGCGGCAATAACGGCGACAACGAAGAGCGCCACCAGAGCTCTTGGGCGGCGAATACTGGTTAACAGTTCCATTCCGCGAACCTATCGCATCCCGGCTCGCCCGTACATGGGCAATGGCACCGGGCAGCGAGGACCTCAGTCCCGTGGCGCCCGGTCGATTGCCAGCCGCGTCTGATGATGCTCGCTGCGCAACTTGCCCAGCTGAGCCTCCTGTCGACCAACGTCGATGCCGCGGGAGCGCAGCCGGCGAATCTCTGCCGTCAGCATGCGAATCTCACCCTCGAGTTGGTATTTCCGGTCGATCAACTCTTGGCGATTGCGAAGCCGTTGTTTACGCCACAGGGCCATCAGTGGATCGTAGGCGCGGAGATGAAAGGTGGCTGGACGGATGTGTGGCGTATACCCTGCCCGCGACAAACAACCGCTTACAGAGACGGCCCCCAGGAGGATTGCGTGTATCAGGTCGATAGCACCACAACCGAAGTGTGTGCCGGTGACGACGATTTCATCTGCGACTGGATCTACGACTTGACCGGGAACGAAGCGGTGGCGGAAGCGGCCGACTGGTTCGTCGAACGACCCCTCACTGTCCTGCTCATCTGGGTGGTTGCGTTCGTCGCCAACCGCTTGGTGCGGCGCGCCATCATCCGCGGGGAAGACCGCATGGTTGCAGACCGGGAGAAGCGACTCGCGGCACGACAGGCCGAGGAAGTCGAAGATGGACGCTTCGAAGACTCGGAACTGAAGGCAAAGCAGAAGGCCAGCGAACTCGCCCTGGCAACCGAGCAGGCCAAGCAGCGCGCCCGCACCCTCGGGTCCGTAATGCGTTCCGCTGCCTCCGCAGTCATCTTCACGTTTGCCGTGCTCATGTCGCTGGCCGAGTTCAACGTCAGCCTCGGTCCGCTCATTGCCGGTGCTGGGATTGCCGGTGTCGCCCTCGGGTTCGGGGCCCAGTCCATCGTCAAGGACTTCTTGTCCGGGTTCTTCATGTTGATCGAGGATCAGTACGCAGTTGGCGACATCATCGACGTCGGTGAAGCCGCGGGGGTAGTCGAGGCCATCGGTCTGCGTACGACCCAGATCCGCGATATCAACGGCACCCTCTGGTACGTGCCCAACGGAGAGATCCACCGAGTCGCCAACAAGTCACAGCAGTGGGCCCGGGCCGTTCTCGACATCGAGGTGGCCTACGCCACCGACATCGAGAAGGCCAGCCGGGTCATCAAAGAAGCCGCCGACGAGGTGTGGCACGAACACGCACCCAACGCCACGATCATCGAAGAACCCGAGATCTGGGGCGTCGAGATGTTCGGCGAGAGCTCCATCGCCATCCGTCTGGTGTGCAAAGTCGAACCTGGTGAACAGTGGGCGACCAGCCGGGTGGTCCGGGGCCGGATCAAGGAGGCCTTCGATCGCGAAGGGATCGAGATCCCCTTCCCGCAGCGTGTCATCTGGAACAGAAGCGAGACGTCAACGGAGCCCGAGTGAGCCAAGCCGCGCCCCAGCCGATAGTGACCGGGGGGCGCTTCAACTGGTTCTCGGGCGTATTCACGCCCAGCATTCTCACCGTTCTCGGCGTCGTGATGTACCTGTTGCTGGGGTGGACCACCGGCCAGGCCGGGCTGGGAATGATGCTGATCATCGTGGTGATCACTCACTTGATCACGGGGGCCACCGCACTATCGGTGTCCTCGATCGCCACCAACCGCACCGTGGGTACCGGCGGTGCCTATTTCATGATCAGCCGTTCGCTGGGACCGTCGGTCGGCTCGGCTGTGGGAATCCCACTGTTCATGGCCCAGGCTCTCAGCGTGACGTTCTACGTGGTCGGCTTCGCTGAGGCACTACACCTGCTGGTACCTGGCATCCCGATAGTCGTCATCGGAACGATCGTGAATGTGGTCGTCTTGGGACTGGCCTATTGGAACGCCGAGCTGGCGATCCGTGCCCAGTACTTCGTGATGGCCGCAATCGGGTTGTCGTTGGTCTCCTTCTTCACCGGCACCACCGGGGATTTCCCACGCACGATCGAGTGGTTCAATAGTGACGGCGCCAGTTTCGTCAGAATCTTTTCGGTGTTCTTCCCGGCCGCAACCGGCATCATGGCGGGAGTCTCGCTGTCCGGTGATCTGCGCAATCCCCGCCGCGATATCCCCAAGGGAATCATGTTGACGATCGCGGCCAGCTTCGTCGTCTACGTTGCGTTCCCGATCTGGTTTTCGCTCAATCTCAGCAACTACCAGCTGATCACCAATTCCGATGCAGTGTTCCTGGTCTCGTCGGTACCGGCACTCATCTATCTGGGGGTCTTCGGCGCTTCCCTCTCCAGTGCCCTTGGCTCGATCTTGTCGGCGCCACGGACGTTGCAGGCGCTTGCCAACGACGGTCATGTTCCCCGGTTCTTGGGGCGCGGCTACGGCAGAGACAACGAACCGCGGATCGGCACGCTGCTCACCTTCGTGCTGGCTCAGGTTGGTGTGCTACTCGGCAGCTTGGAGGCGATTGCTCCGGTGCTGACGATGTTCTTCCTCGCCACCTATGGTGCCCTGAACCTCGCTTCCGGGTTGGAGACTTGGGCAGCCAACCCGAGCTTTCGCCCGACCTTCCGGGTTCCGGCTCCGATCAGCCTGCTGGCGGCCGTTGCCTGTTTCTATGTGATGAGCATCATCAACCTGCCGGCCATGCTGGTGGCCGCGGTGATTCTCATCGGGCTGTTTGCCTTCACTCAGCGGCGAGCGCTCGACTCCGCCTTCGGAGATGCTCGCCATGGTCTGTGGTCCGCACTGGTGCTCACCGGCCTGCGCAACGTCAACCTGACCAAGGAGAATCCGATCAGCTGGCGGCCCAATCTCGTCGTCATGGGAGGCGATATTGGAGAACGCCAGCACCTTCTCGAAATCAGCACCGCGCTGGTGCAGTCGCGAGGTCTGGTGACGTTCGTCCACCTCCTCGATGGCGACGTCGCAGAACGGGCCGGTGAGCGCAAGATTCTCAACGAGCTCTACGGCGGGCAACTGGCAGAGGCCCACCCCAATGTCTTCTATCGCGCCGAGATCGTCGGTGATCTCCACCGAGGTACGGTCACTGCGGCGCAGACCTACGGCATCGGCAACTTCCAGGCGAACGCCGTGATGTTGGGTTGGCCCAAGACGGACGAGACAATCCAGGGCTATCTGTACATGCTGCGCGACCTCCACCTCCTCGAGCGAACGATCCTGCTGGTTCGTGACAAACCGGGGGGCGCAGTGGCGAAGCGCTACGGCGAGATTCACCTGTGGTGGACTGGGGCAACTGCCAATGGATCACTCATGTTGCTGCTGGCGCATCTCGTCACCCAGCACAGTGACTGGCGGGGCTCGAAGATCACGGTCCTCACCGCAGTTGGTGATCCCGCTGAGGTCGACGATGCCGCCGGGAAGATCCGCACTCTGCTGGAAGCAGCACGAATCAACGCCGACATCCAGGTCGTGCTCACCGCGGGCCGACCGCTGTATCAGGTGTTCGCTGAGGAATCTGGTCGGGCCGATCTGGTCTTCCTCGGCTTCCTGCTCCCGACCGACCTGCGCAACGCCGACGGCTTCTATCGCCGGATGAACCGCATCATGACCGGGCTGCCGCGCACGGTGCTGGTATCCAGTGCCAGGGGCCACGACTTCGAGTCGGTGGTGTTCGACACCGTCGAAATGGACGCCGTCGAGAAGCCCAGCGACTAGCTCTCGATGATGAGCCCCTCGTGCGGGCGCAGCCTGCTCGGTGCTGCGTCGTGGTCCAGGTAGGTGGTCACTGCGACGCTTCCCGAGAAGCCCAAGGCGATCTCGGTATCGGTGAAGTTGAGGGCGATCGTCACTGCCCCTTCATCGCGGCTGTACGCCAGGCACCCCGGTGGGGCATCAACCTGGCGATAATCCCCAACCTGCAGTGCCGGGGACGACTTGCGGTACGCCAGCAGGGTCCGATACAAGTTGAGGAGCGATCGTGGATCCTCGAGATGCCTGGCAACGTTGCGGTCGGGCCAATCGTCTGTCAGCGGCAGCCACGGGGCTGCGGCACCCTCGGGGGAGAAGCCGGCGAGAATCGAGTCGTCCCACTGCATTGGGGTCCGACACCCGTCCCGCCCGGAACCGGGCAGGCTGCGGCCATGGGGGTCGAGTTGCTGCTCGGCAGGGATGAAGCGTTCCGGGATCGCCAACTCGTCGCCGTAGTAGAGGGTGGGAACACCGCGCAGAGTCAGCAGCAGCATGGCGGCGATAGGCATGTGTTCCTCCCCGAACCGAGTTGCGATTCGAGGATCGTCGTGGTTGCCGAGGACGAAGCTGGGCCATCCTCCCTCCGGAATTGCTGCCTCGGCGGCGGCGACTCGCCTCCCGATGTCTTCTGGTGTCCAGGGGCAATGAACCAGCGAGAAGTTGAATGGGAGATGGAGCTCATCCAGGTCGCCGTAGTAGCTGGCCCACTCCTCCCAGTCGGCGATATGGATCTCGCCGATGGAGAAGCGCTCCGGCCGGTAGCTGTCGAGCAGAGCTCTGACATCCCGATACAGCGCGTGGTTGTCGGGATGTCCCTTGTCGTAGAGATGCTCGTACTTGTCGTACTCGCCGTGGTTCCTGGCGAGCGTTGCCGGAGGGTCTGGAAGCGGCGGGTTGTCGCGCAGTTGCGGGTCCTTCATCACAAAATGGGCAACATCTACCCGGATCCCATCGACACCCCGGTCGAGCCAGAAGCTGAGGTCGTCGAACATCGCCTCCTGCACCTCGGGGTTGCGCCAGTTGAGGTCGGCCTGCTTCTTGGTGAAGGTACATAGGTAGTACTGGCCGGTTTGCTCGTCGAAGCCCCAGGCGGGGCCGCCAAAAGCACTCAGCCAATTGTTTGGGGGTGACCCGTCCGGCTGGGGATCTCGCCAGACATACCAATCGCGCTTGGGGTTGTTGCGACTCGAGCGAGATTCGACGAACCAAGGGTGCTCGTCCGAAGAGTGGTTCGGGACCCAGTCGATGATGAGCTTCATGCCGCGCTCATGCGCACCGTTGAGCAAAGCGTCGAAGTCGTCCATGTTGCCAAACAGAGGGTCGACGCTTGTGTAGTCCGCAACGTCGTAGCCGAAGTCGGCCATTGGCGATGGATAGAAGGGAGAGACCCAGATGGCGTCTATGCCCAGCGTGTCGGCCAGGTAATCCAAGCGCTGGGTGATTCCGGGAAGGTCGCCAACTCCGTTGCCCGTCGTGTCCTGGAAGCTGCGGGGGTAGACCTGGTAAATGACGGCTGTTTGCCACCAGCTGTACTCGCTCATAGGGCGAGGCTACTGCGGCACGGCCGAGCTGCCACCAATCACGGGCGATTGCGGAACAGGATGTTGACGATCTTCCAACCGTCCGTGGTCCGGGCCAACTGGAGCAAGTCGACGTACTCGGGCGACGTGACCCGGGCGGCAGCGATATCCGCTGATACCTGGAATACGACGGTCTCATACTCGGGATCCGCCATGTCGCCACCGCCTCCCGCGGTCAGTTCGAGCATCCGTGCTTTGGTGACCGTGCGGAGATCACCGGATTCAGAGGTCGGGATCCGCTTGGCGAGATCCTCGTGGAGGCATCGGTCCATCCGAGCAACATCACCGGAGTACCAACCCTCGATGTAGTCGGCCGCGGCGGCTCTGATCTGCTCAGAGTCGGCTGTTTGGTCGGTCATTCCTCTCCTACCTTGCGCTCTGCCATCCCGTTCAGTATCTCGAGCACGGCTCGATTGGCAAGCCGTGAGGTGATCTCGCCCGGTCCATCGTAGGGAGGACTCACCTCGACCACGTCGGCTCCGACCACATTCAACTCGCGAGCCAGACGGCGCAGAGTGTGGAGCAGTTCACGAGAGGTCAGGCCGCCCGGCTCCGGGGTCCCGGTGCCCGGTGCCATGCCCGGGTCGACGACGTCGATATCGACCGAAATGAAGGCCTTCGATGCGCCGTCGAGCGCATAGCTCAACGCATCGTCGACTACCGGGCCGAGACCTCTATCGAGGATGTCGGTCATCAGGTAGCTCCTCATGTTCTGCTGCCGCATCCAGTCGACAACGTCAGGTGGCGGCCAGTAGCCGCGCAAGCCGATCTGGACGAATCGATGTCCCGGGACTGCGCCGGACTCGATGAGGCGGCGCATTGGTGTCCCGTGCCCGAGCAGCTCTCCGAAGTGGGCCTCTCCGGTGTCGGCATGGGCATCGAAGTGGACGAGTGCCACCTCGCCATGACCATGGATGTCGGCGACGCCACCCGCATTGGGGAACGTGATGGTGTGGTCGCCGCCGAGCACGATTGGAACCGTCCCTTGCTCGGCGATTCGGTTGATGCCACGACGGATTCGGGAGATGCTCTCTTCGACATAGCCCGGCACCAGGTCGAAGTCGCCGATATCGACAATGCCCAGCACCTGAAAAGGATCTATCCCGGTGGGGAGGTGAGGACGCTCGCCGTCGGATCCCAGGTAGTCGCCGGAGCGAATTGCCCGCGGACCAAACCGGGCGCCCGCCCGGTAGGTGGTGCCCCAGTCGAAGGGCGCGCCGACGATGGCGACATCGGCGGCGGCGAGGTCGTTGAGTTCGCCCGGCGGACAGCCAGCGAAAGTGGTCGGATTCGAGAAGTGGCCGCCGAGGGTTGCAGTTGTTTCGCTCATACTCCGACCATACTGCGATGGGGCTGCGGCTGACCCCTCCCATTACAATCTGCGCAGACTCTGTGAGGAGGATCGATTGGCAACCACCACCGAAGCACCGGCGGAGCAGAGGAACCGCGGCATCAGCAAGGCATTGATGGTGCTGGCAGCGCTGGCGGTGGTGGGCACGTTCGTCCTGTGGTGGCTTGGCAGCCTGCCCGATCACGCCCACCCCGAGGTGGGCCGCACAGTATTCGGGAACATCCCCGGACCGCTGGTTGCCCTCTTCTACGTGACCGTTGCCGTCTTCCTCGGTCTCACGCTCTATCTCTTTGCGCTGCGGGCAGCCAATTGGGAACGCGGCTCCTGGGATGACAGATCGCGAATGCTGAAGCGGCGCCTTCATGAGCTGCGCCAAGGTCTGGCAATGAAGACCCTTCTCCAGGATCGGGCTGCCGGCATCCCGCACGCCGCGCTCTACTACGGCTTCCTGGTGCTGTTCCTGGGCACGGTCACGCTCGAGATCGACCACTTGCTGCCCAACAACCTCAAGTTCCTAGAAGGCAACTTCTACAAGGGCTATTCGTTCGTCCTCGATGCGTTTGCGATTGTTTATCTCGTCGGCCTCATCTGGCTGGGGGTGCGCCGTTACGGCACCCGGCCGTGGCGGCTCCGTTCCAAGACCAAGCCGGAGGATCTGTGGGTGTTGCTGACGCTCGGCGCCATCGGAGTCACCGGCTTAGCAGTCGAAGCCGCCCGGATCACGGAGATGGGCCGGCCCGCCTTCGAGCAATGGTCGTTCGTCGGCTACCCGCTGAGCTATCTCGTGCCGGAAGGCACTGCAGCCGGTACTCACCAGGTGCTCTGGGTGCTCCATGTGGTCAGCTTCCTGGCGTTCTTGGTCGTGCTCCCTACCACCAAGCTGCGGCACATGGTCACCTCGCCGGCAAACATGTTTCTGTCGCCCAAGGAGCGACCGGTCGGCGCCATGCGGGAGATGCCGAACCTCATGGAGGTCGACGACATCGAGACCGTCGGCGCCTCCATGGTCGGCGAGTTCACCTGGAAGCAGCTGCTCGACACCGATGCCTGCACGGTGTGTGGTCGTTGCACCTCGGTGTGTCCGGCCAATACGACCGGCAAGCCACTCGACCCACGGGAAATCGTGCTCAAGCTCGGCGAGGTGGCTGCAGCTACCGCTTCGTCTCCCCAGTCGGCAACGGTCAGCCTCGATGACGAGATCACTATCACCTCCGACAACGTTTTCGAGCGGGTCACTGCGGAGGAGTTGTGGGCGTGCACCACTTGCCGCGCCTGCGATGACATCTGTCCGGTGAACATCGAGATCCTCGACAAGATCCTCGATATGCGCCGCTACCTGTCGCTCATGGAATCGGACTTCCCATCGGAGCTGGGCAAGGCGTACATCTCGATGGAGAACTCGTCCAATGTCTACGGCATGGACCAGAACAGCCGGGGCGATTGGACCGATCAACTCGACTTCCCGGTCAAGGTCTTGGGCGAACCCGGAGTGGAGGCCGAATACCTGTACTGGGTTGGCTGCGCCGGATCGTTCGACGACCGCAATCGCAAGGTCACTATCTCGACCGCTCGGTTGCTCCACGAGGCCGGCGTCGACTTTGCCATTCTCGGCCCGCAAGAGCTGTGCACCGGAGATCCAGCACGCCGCACCGGCAACGAGTACGTGTTCCAGGGCCTCGCTCTGCAGAACATCGAGACTCTCAACGACCTCGGGGTGACGAAGATCATCACGCAGTGCCCGCATTGCTTCAACACCCTCGGCAACGAGTATCCGCAGTTCGGCGGCGAGTACGAGGTGCTTCATCACTCCGAGCTGCTCATGCAGCTCGTAGAGCAGGGGCGGATCGAGCCGAAGGGGAATGGCCAGACGGTCACCTTCCACGATCCCTGCTATCTCGGCAGGCACAACAACGTCTTTGTTGCACCGCGCGACGTCGTCGATGCGGTGGGAACCAGGGTGGAGATGCCCCGTAACGGCACCAAGGCATTCTGCTGTGGGGCCGGCGGGGGCAAGATGTGGTTCGAAGAACAGACCGGCAAGAAGGTCAACATCGAGCGCACCGAAGAGGCTGTGGCGTGTGAAACGGATGTCATCGCCACCGGTTGCCCCTTCTGCTACATCATGATGGACGACGGGGTGAAGGAAGTCGGGGCCGACGAGCAGGTGATCGTGCAAGATATCGCCATGCTGCTCGCAGACCGTTCGCTGGACTAGGTCGCGGTTTCGCGATCTTGACATTTTGTACATCTCCAGCGCGGCAAAATGGGCGCGTGCCTAAAATCCTGTCGATTCGCAGCGTCTGAGGAGGAACAGAGGAGACGCGCCCTGCGGACGCTTGTTTCTCTGCGCACGCCTGCGAGGACCCAAGATCAAGGAAGGTAAGAATGAGGAATTGGAAACTCTTCGTGGGTTTGCTCCTGGCCTTCGCTCTCGTTGCCGCTGCGTGCGGCGATGATGACGACGGTACCGCGGATACCACAGCTGCCCCGGAGACCACAGCTGCACCCACGACGGATGCGGCTCCCGAGACCACGACTACGGCCGCTCCAGCACCGACGACGACTGCAGCTCCGCTGCCGCCGCTGGTGGTGTGGGTGGACGACAAGACCGGCCCGACCGTGGAGACAGTCGCGGCTCCGTTCACTGCGGAGACCGGTATCGAACTCGACATCACCGTGATCGACTTCCAGGACATGCGGGAGCAGATCACCACCCAGGCGCCGGCCGGGGAAGGCCCTGACCTGTTCATTGGAGACCACGACTGGCTCGGCGAGATGGTGGCCAACGGCATTGCCGCGCCACTGGATCTCGGGGCCACGGCCTCGAGCTTCGCACAGGTGAGCCTCGACGCGTTCTCGACCGATGGCAATACCTACGCGATGCCATATGCGGTACAGGCCATTGCGTTGTTCTACAACGCCGATCTGGTCACTACGCCACCGACGACCGTCGCTGAGCTGACGGCGATTTGTGACGACCTTGGCGACGCTATCACCAACTGCTGGGGTATTCAGGGTGGTGGAGCAGCTTCGGACGCTTTCCACAACTTCCCGTTTGTGGCGGCCAAGGGTGGCTACATCTTCGGCTTCGATCCCGCCACCGGGTTCGACGTCAGCGATGTTGGTCTCGACAGCGCTGGCGCCATCGAGGGTGTAGCTGCCATGGAGCAGCTCGTGAAGGACGGCTACATCGATCCGATCGACGAGGATGACGCCAAGCAGCTCTTCCTCGACGGCAAGCAGGCGTTCTTCATGTCCGGACCCTGGTGGGTCAACACATGGAACGAAGCTGGCATCAACTGGGGCGTCACCACGCTGCCGACACTGGACGGGTCACCGATGGCCCCGTTCGTTGGTGTACGTGGGTTCTGGGTCAGCGAGTTTGGTGAGAACAAGGCGATCGCCGAGGAGTTCCTCCTCAGCTACATCGCCAACGATGAGGCGATGTTGACCCTGTTCGAAGCCGATCCCCGTGGTCCGGCCTGGCAACCGATCGTTGACCAAGCTGTTGGCTTCGAGGCGTTTGCCGAGTCAGCGGCAAATGGACTCTTCATGCCGAACGTGCCAGAGATGGGCAATGTGTGGGGTCCGCTCGGGGACCAGATCCTCGGCGTTCGCAACCTCACGATTTCGGCTGAGGACGCAATGACCAACGCAGCAGACCAGGTTCGTACCGCCATCGCCGGCGGCTGAACCAGCTAGCTGTTTCGAGATCAGAGGGGAGACCTCCGGGTCTCCCCTCTTGCTGTTCACAGAAGCCGGCGGTCGACCTTGATTATCATGTATCTCAATGACGGGAACGGAGAGGGATACCAAGCGGTCGCAACGGTCGCGGACTCGATCCGAATACGGTCGCGGCTTCTGGGCCCGCCTCATCTTCTTAGCGGTCCTGGACGCGCTCACGTTGTACTCGGTCATCGTGCTGGTCGACGACGGCGCCTGGGTCTTCCTGGCGTCGCTGCTGGTCGGAGCACTGATCGTCAACTGGGTCTATCTGTCGCCGCGGACGCGGGCCCTGAAATGGATCGTGCCGGGGCTCATCTTCATGACGGCGTTCATGATCGTGCCGATCCTGTACACGGTCTACATCTCCTTGACCAATTGGCAGACCGGCAACGTCCTGCAGAAGGCACAGGTAATCGAGATTCTCGAATCCAGACCGTATGTCGATCCGGACGATCCGGGCGAGCTCTACGACCTCTATGTCTTCCGTGATGGCGAGGAGATCCGGTTCCTGCTTGTCGGTGCAGAAGGCCAGACGCTCTTTGGCGAGCCTCGCCCCCGTTCCGCCGATCCGTTGCCCGATCTTGCCGTCGACCCTGCCGATCTAGGCGTCGTCGACAACGACGGCGACGGCATTCCAGACACGATCGGCACATTCACCAGGCTGGAACGGCCTGAAGTGTTCGGTCTTGCCTCCACCATCGACTTCGAGGATCAGGTCCTCGATGTCGAAGCGGGGCAAGTCGAGATCACCGGGCTTTCCCAGGGTCGGGTAGTCCAGGCGGCGCAGCGCTACGTGTACGACGACGAGACCGGGGTACTCAATGACACCGTGCTGGGTCTGGAGTGCCGGCCCGGCACCGATCTCGACACCAAGGGCAACTTCGTTTGTGAGGATGGTGCCGTGCTCGATCCGGGCTGGGTCGTCCTAACCGGCTTCAACCACTACGTCGACGTTTTGACCAACGAGAACATCCGCGACCCATTCGTGAGCGTGTTCATCTGGAACATGATCTTTGCCCTCGGGACCATCGTCTTCGCCTTTGGCTTCGGCCTGATCCTGGCCATGGTGCTGCAACATGAGCGAGTACGGGGCCGGGTCTTCTACCGCTCTATCTACATCCTGCCCTACGCAATCCCTGGGTTGCTGAGCATGCTCATCTGGCAGGGTCTGCTCAACGAGCAGTTCGGGGCGGTCAACGACATGCTGGCGGTATTCGGCATCGAGCGTATCCCTTGGTTGACCAGCGCCAACTGGGCCAAAGTGGCCTTGCTTCTCGTCAACACCTGGCTGACCTTCCCCTATATGTTCCTGATCGCGACCGGAGCCCTGCAATCAATCCCGGCCGAGCTCATCGAGGCCGCCCGAGTAGACGGCGCCAACGGCTGGCAGGTCTTCTGGAAGATCACCTTCCCGTTGCTGATGGTCTCGCTGTCGCCGCTGCTGATCGGCTCCTTTGCCTTTGCCTTCAACAACTTCGTGCTCGTGTTCGTGCTGACCAACGGCGGCCCGCCGATTCTCGACGCAACTATTCCCGTCGGCTCGACCGACATCCTGATCACCTTCACCTATGACCTGGCGCTGGCAGGAGGAGTCGGCAACCGCTTTGCCCTAGCCGCCGCGTTCAGCATCTTCATCTTCCTGATCGTGCTGGTGATTGCCAGTATCAGCTTCCGCTTTACGAAACGACTCGAGGAGATCTATGGCAGCTTCTGATCAAGCGACGAGCGTCATCGATCGGCTTCGGGTTCGGGTGGGGATGGCGCCGCGGGAACCGAAGATCAAGCTCGCACCGCTGCCTTTCGGCAAGTGGATCCGGGTCGTCGGCTGGCGGCACCTGGTTGCCTTCGTAGGCGTCGCTTTTGCGCTGTTTCCCATTGCTTGGATGGTCTCGGCCTCGATCAATCCCATCGACACGCTCTCGGGCGGCCAGTTCATTCCGGAGGGAGCAACCTTCGACAACTACCGCAGGATCTTCGAGAACCCCGTCGAATCGCCGTTCATGACCTGGTTATGGAATTCGTATTACATCTCGTTCGTCGTGGCCAGCATTGGTCTCGGACTCACTGCGATGTCGGCGTTCGCCTTCAGTCGCTTCCGCTTCCGCGGCCGGCGGGTTGGCTTGATGTCGCTGCTGGCGGTCCAGATCTTCCCGCAGTTCCTGGCCTTTGTCGCCATCTTCCTGTTGCTGGATCAGGTGGGTGAGGTCTTCCCAGCGCTCGGCTTGGACACCCATCCCGGTTTGATCCTGGTCTACCTGGGGGGTGCGATTGGGTTCAACACGTTCCTGATCAAGGGTTTCATGGACTCGGTGCCGCAGTCGCTCGATGAGTCGGCGGTGGTCGACGGTGCGCCGCCGACGACGATCTTCTGGAAGATCATTCTCCCCCTCACCCGGCCGGCACTGGTGGTGATCTTCATCATCACCTTCGTCACTGTATTCAACGAGTTCATTCTGTCTCGAACCTTGCTCACCTCAGTGGACCAGCAGACCTTCGTAGTCGGCCTACAGACGTACTCGACGTCGGACTTCGCCTCGAATTGGGGCCAGCTTGCCGCCGGCGCCATGGTCGGCGCGGTGCCGATCGTGCTGACCTTCTTGTTCCTACAGAAGGGCATTGTCAGCGGTCTCACCCAGGGCGCTGTCAAGGGCTGATGAAATCAGCTCCGAGTTCGATGACATCGAACTCGGGCGAAGCCGATTCCAAGACCGTTTTGGCGTCGGAAAACGGAACATATTCCGTTGTGGGACGCCAAAATCGATGAGAGGTGCCTTCTCACGGTCCCGATCTCAAAAGGGTCTTCCTGGAAGCTGCTCTCCGTCATAGCGTGTCATGGTGGCATCTGGGAGGTGGGAAGTGGCGCGCATCGTGCGTACGTCCTTGGTTCTCTTGTTGGTGAGTTCGCTCCTGGTGGTGATACCAGGCGAGGCAACGGCCACGGTGCCGGGCGATATTGGCCGGATTGTGTTCGGCTACATGGGGCCTGACTACAACCAGGACATCTATGTCCGTGATTTCGCCGGCGACTCTGCCGTACGTCTCACTACGAATACCGAGTCCGATTGGTCGCCGAAGTGGTCACCCGACGGTACCCGGATTGCCTGGGCGCGATCGCTGCCGGGCGGGCCCGGGATGGATGTGCACGTGATGGATCCTGATGGCTCGAACAAGATGAACATCACCAACGGCGGCGGCACCACCAACAGACCTTTGGACTGGTCGCCAGATGGCACCAGGATTCTCATCGCGTCAGATCGTGGTGGTCAGACGGATCTATGGACCATGTACCCCGATGGGTCAAATCCGGTGCGGTTGACCAACAACGTCGACCAGGAGTTGGATGCATCGTGGTCGCCCGACGGCTCGAAGATCGCCTACGGGCGTTTCACCCCAGGCTCGGGTGAGGATTCGTGGGTCACGAATGTCGTTGGCCCGGTCACCGACCTGTGGGTCATGAATGCCGACGGGTCGGGGCATATCAACCTGACGGAAAGCCCCGAAACTACCGATCAGGGACCGGCGTGGTCTCCCGACGGCACCCAGATCGCATTTGAGTCTTACGATCACCAATGGAACGTCTGGGTCATGAATGCCGATGGTTCGAATCGCACCAATCTCACCGGCGCGGCCGGAATCCTGGACTACGCGCCGGCATGGTCGCCGGATGGCACCAAGATCGCTTTCCAAACCAACCGGGACGGCGATGAGGACATCTGGATGATGAACCCTGATGGTTCCGAGCAAGCGCATCTGACCGATCGCGAAGGGGATGAATCAGGAATCGACTGGGAGTCGGTGAACCGTGCTCCGATCGCAGAACCGGACGAGGCCCTAGTAGCTCGAGGCCACGAGGTCGAGATCGGCGTTCTCGAGAATGACTTCGATCCGGATGGAGAGTCGTTGTCGGTCATAGACGTCACGCGAATGCCCGAACACGGCAGCGTGACGATCAACCCGGCCGGCACCATCACCTATTCCCACAGCGGCGTCGACATTCCCCATACCGATTCCTTCGAGTACGAGATCCAGGACGCCCGCCTCGCAACGGCGCGGGCGGAAGTCTTGATCATCGTCAGGCAGACCTGGTTCGACGATGTGCCGGAGCCCAATGTGTTCTTCGAAGACATCATCTGGCTGGCGCAGCAAGGAATCACCCGCGGCTGCAACCCGCCGGCCAACTCGCTGTTCTGTCCGCTCGCTCCGGTCACCAGGGGTCAGATGGCCGCATTCCTGGTGCGGGCCCGCGGCTACATCGACGGCATCGGTGCAGATCTCTTCCTCGATGACGACGAGTCCATCTTCGAGATCGATATCGACAAGCTGGGCACGGCTGGGGTTACTCGCGGCTGCAACCCGCCGCTCAACGATCACTTCTGTCCCGATGGGCATGTGACCAGGGGGCAGATGGCGGCATTCCTGGTGCGCGCCTTCGGCCTACCCAGTCTCGGGATGACGGACCTGTTTGTCGATGACAACGGTTCGACGTTCGAGGCGGATATCGACAAGCTCGGAGCTACCGGTGTGTCCCGCGGCTGCAACCCGCCGGACAACGATCGTTTCTGTCCGAACGACTACGTGACCCGACAGCAGATGGCAGCGTTCATCCGAAGAGCGGTTACCTGGGGTCCCGGCTGATGAAGAGCCTCGACCAAGGTTTCTGGCGTCCGAGACCGGAACATATTCCGTTGTGGGACGCCAAAACCGGTTAGGCGATGCGCCACACCGCTCCCGATCTGGCGGGGACGGTGATCTGTCCGGCGGCGACAGACCCCTTTCCCCATAGGAGATCGAGGTCCCCAGCGGCGGGTGCGGAAGCGGAATCGGTCCCGGAGTTGACTGCGATCAGCACCTGTTCGCTCTCGTCCCAGCGCTTGAACACATAGAGCTGACCGTTCGCCGAAACGGTCTCATAGTTAGGTCCGCGCAACGCCGGGTGGGCATGGCGGAGAGCGATCAGAGACCGGTGGGCATCGAACAGCTCCTTATCCCAAATGGTCTCGTCCCACGGGAAGCTGCGGCGGCAGTCCGGGTCGAACGATCCGGCAACCCCGACCTCCGAGCCGTAGTAAACGCATGGTGCTCCCGGGAACGTCATGGTGAGCAGCGTGCTCAGAATCAGCGAATCCCGATCCCTCGATGCGCTCGTGATGAGCCGCGGCGTGTCATGCGACTCGAGCAGGTTCAGATTGGCCTGCTGGGTCTCCATCGGGTAGCGCCGCAGCGCCTTGTTGATTCGCTTGGCGTAGCCGGCAGCATCGAGCGGCCTGAAGCGTTTGTACACCCGGTTGGGGGATAGCTGCTTCGGGTCGATGTGCTTGCCCGCTGCAAACGCGATGATGTCGACCGTGAGCAGGTAGTTCATGGTCGCATCGAAGCGAGTGCCGCCGACTATGAAGTCACTCGAGTCCTCCCAGATCTCTCCGACGATGTAGGCGTCGGGGTTCACGGCTCTGACCCGCTGCCGGAACTCCTCCCAAAACCCATCTGCGGTGATCTCCTCGGGAACATCGAGGCGCCATCCGTCGATTCCCCTTCGCAGCCAGTGCTCGGCGACCTGCATGATGTACTCGCGCACTACGGGATTGTCCGTATCGAGCCGCGGTAGCGGCTTCAGGTTCCACCAGGCGAGGTAATTGGCGGGCCCCTTGCCATAGGGGTTGAGCGGAAGATCGTCGATGGTGAACCAGTCGAGATAGGGAGATTCGCCGTCGTTTTCGACGATGCTGTGGAACTGGTGGAAGCCTCGTCCTACGTGGTTGAACACTCCGTCGAGCACGATGCGGATGCCAACGGCATGAGCCTTCTCGATCAGCTCGTCGAGGGCGGCGTTGCCCCCGAGCAGCGGGTCAACCGTGTAGTAGTCGTCAGTGTGGTACCGGTGGTTGGCGCCGCTGACGAAGATCGGGTTGAGGTACAGAGCGTTGATTCCCAGATCCCTGAGGTATCCCAGGTTGTCGGCGATGCCCAGCAAGTCGCCGCCCATGAAACCGTGGCGAGTCGGGGGAGCGCCCCACGCCTGGAGGTTGGCCGGTTTCTCCAGCCGCGCGGATTTGGCGAATCGATCGGGGAAGATCTGATAGAAGACGGCGTCTTTGACCCACGCCGGAGCTTGGTTGAGTTTGGCCATGGGCCCAGAGATTAGGAGATGCGTCGTGGTGGCCAAGCACACCACGAGACTGAGACCGCAACAGGTCAGCCGGCCGCACCCCTGCTGTAGTCGACGGTGACCGTGCGCTGGGCCTGGAACTCGATGCTCACAAGCCCAAACTGGTCCTGCATCTGGCCGGCGAATGCACGTGAGCCTTCTTCGGGGTAGAGACGGCTGAGGATGTCGACTCGCCGCTCGAAGTCGGTATCGACGATGTGGGCGGTCCCATACGCGATGACGAACTTGAATGGGTCGCTACGTCGCTCGATCAGCAGAGTCGCGTTCGGATCACGTTGTAGGTTGATGACTCGTTGGGCCCCGCTCTGGGTGCCGAGGTGGAAGACGCCGTCTTCGAATAGGAACAGGATCGGTGCGCTGTGGATGGTGCCGTCGGCGTTGTGGGTGGAGAGGACGGCGATCACTTCTTCCTGCAAAAAAGCCTCGATCGCAGCGTCGTTCTCCATCGGTGGCATCTGCGGCATGGGGGTGGTCTTTCTCCCGTTCGGCTGCAGCGAGGCTACAGATCTGGACTCACGCGTGTCGGGATCACCCGGTTGGGGGCGCCATGCCGCGCGCCGCCTCAGTCCCGCCTACGCCGCATGACTCGGTTTTCGATCGCCATTCGTTTGCCGAGTAGAAACAGACCAACAGCCCCGGCCATGACGAGTGCCCCCACGATACGACCCTGCCATCCGCTGCCCATCGTCCCGGTAACCGCAAGAAGCCCGGCGAACGCTGTCCAAACGGCAATGATGGCGAGCACGTTGCCGATGATCTGAAATACGAAGTGACTTGACGCGCTGATAACCGATTCGCGGGGCTCCAGCTTTGGAGGTAGTCGTGCTGGCTTCTGCTGCGTCATCGCTGCTCCGGGTTCAGCCATCTCCAGTGTAAGGATGAACTCTTGGAGCCGGGGACGGCGCGGTACGGGCAATCCCGTGGGCAAGGCACGCCGTCCCCGGTTGGCGGGGAGGACCTAGTTGGCCCAGAGCACAATCACATAGACCATCGGATCGATGTGCAGGTTGAGACCAGGGCCGTTGCGTTTTGCCACCAGCTCGGGTCGGTACACAGGACCTCCCCTTCAAAATACTCCTCGCCGCGAGGCTTTGGGATCAGAGCCTGTCGACCGGAGACAGGTTGTCGACTGAGGTCGGTACGGCATACACGACAACGTTGCTGTCGTAGCGGGCGATATTGCGATTGAACCCCCCGCCACATGTGATCAGGGTCAGCACCGGTGGGCCTTCGCGGGAGAAGATCACATCGAGCGGCAGCTCATCCTTCTCGTAGTTGACCCGGGCCACGACCCGAAAGCTGCTTTCTGAGCCGTCCTCGAAGGAGACGACGACGCTATCCCCTTCTTCCAGCGTCCGCAGATCGAAGAACACGCCCGGCCCGGAACTTGCCAGATCGACGTGGGCCGCCATTACTGCCGAGCCGGCCTCGCCAGGGCTGGGCCCGAACTTGTACCAGCCCACATCGGTCACGTTGTCCGGGACCGCCATTTCTCCGGTCCTCTGGTCCACCCCGTACGCATCGACGGGAGCATCCACACCGAGTTTGTCGATGCGGAGCCCAACGGGATCGGCGATCACAGGTGGCTCGGGCTCGCCTTCGGAAACGTCATCCGGGTCGTCGCTGCCGGGCGGCAACGTCGTCGTCGGCGGTGGGCCCAGTTCGATGGGGGCAGGATTCTTCGGTCGCAGTGCGGTCTCTACTGCAGCGACATCACCAGAGTCGGCCTCACCCCTCAGTAGCGAGAATCCGGCAACTGCGATCAAGGCGATGCTTGCCAGCAGTACCACTGTTCCAATGAGGCGTCGCTGCATTTCCACTCCAACAAGAACTGGGGGCTCACCATTCCTGGTGAGCCCCCAGCGTGGTTACGAATGTAGTTTCTACTAGACGTTCTCGCGGCGGGCAACGAGTGCGGTGCCACCAGCCAGGCCGATGAGGCCAAAGGCGAGGAGAGCAACCGGCAGCATGTTGCTGGAGCCGGCGAGGCCACCGGTGCCAGTCGGCACGCCCTCAGGGGCGGACTGCAGACCAGTGATGGTGTTGGCGACAACCTGGAACGAGCCACCGGCAACCGAACCGATCGCATAAGCGATGGTGTTGGTGCCCTCAGCGAGGTTCAGGTCGGCATCAAAAGCAACGGTGCTGGCATCGCCCGCAGCGGTGATCTTGATGTTGTAGGTGTCGGCAGGAACGTCAGCGTCGCCACCAGCGCCGTTGGTAACGCCCTCGAAGACGGCGCCATCGTTGGCGAGGATGTCAACCGCACCGAAGTCGGCGAGGTGACGGGCGGTAACGCGAGCGTTGCCGGCATCGGTCGACGAGTTGTTCTCAACGAACACGCCGAGGGTCGGGGCGCCACCCTCCTGCAGGTATGCAGCGATGGTTGCGTAGGCGCCACCCGGGAGGTCAGTCGAACCAGCGAGCGCCGGGTCGGACGAGTCCGGATCGGCATCGGCCGCGTAGACCTCGAGGTCATAGGTGCCTGCGGGCAGGGTCAGGGGGCCGGCAACATCGCCGAACTCGAAGTCCTCGAGCGTGAGACCGCCATTGACGTACACGTCGACAACGAGATCCGGAACACCGTGAACGACCACGACCTGTCCGTCTGAGGACTGGGCCGAGGCGGTCGCCGGCAGCAATGCCAGCAGCATGGCCCCGATAAGTACGATCAGCTTGCGCATGGGAGCATCTCCTTTCATGTCCCCACTGCGCTTGCTGCAGTCGGGGCTCTCCCTTGTATGCACCGTTTTCGGAGCAGCTCCCAATGTGGATGAGTTTTAGCAGTAAAACTTCCGGGGGACTAAAAACCGGCTAGGTCGATGTGGCGCAACCGGTTTCGTCGACGCACATCCGGAAAGCCTCACCACGACGGCTCGCCCTTGTGTAATTCGAGTTGACCGGAAGCGTCGATCCCCCGCAGCTTCCATGCCGTAGCAGGGCGTTGCTCGCTAGGCTCGCCGCGGTGTCATCCACGATTCCTAGCGGCTTAGTCACCTTCCTGTTCACGGATGTCGAAGGCTCCACCCAACTGTGGGAGCAGCGCGGCAGCGAGATGGGCGCCAGCCTCGCGCTCCATGATCAGATCCTGCGAACAGTCGTGGAAGACAACGGCGGCCATGTGTTCGCGACTGCCGGCGATGCTTTTGCCATAGCTTTTGCGGAGGCGGATGATGCCATCGCGGCAGGAACCGCCATTCAGCTGGCGCTGCTGGCAGCGTCGTGGCCGGGCCCCGTCATCAAGGTGAGGGTTGGGATTCACACCGGCGAAGCTCAGGAACGCAACGGGGACTACTTCGGACCGGTGCTGAACCGGGCGGCGCGCATCATGTCTGCCGGACACGGCGGTCAGATCCTGCTCTCCTCGACCACCGCACACGCCCCCGGCGTCGATCGAGCGGCCTTGGGCGATCTCGGAACCCACCACCTGAAAGACCTTGCTGAACCAGAGCACGTATTCGAGCTTCGTCATCCTGACCTTCCAACCGTGGCTGAGCCGATTCGCACCGTTGATCCCCGGCGCGACAACCTGCCGGACTACCTGACATCGTTCATCGGAAGACAAGCAGAACTCGACGAGTTGGCCGAGCTGATCGCAGACAACCGGCTGGTGACGCTCACAGGTGTTGGCGGCACCGGCAAGACGCGACTTGCCATCGAGGCCGCGAGGCGAGCAGCGCAAGTGATGCCCGATGGAGCGTGGGTGGTCGAGCTGGCTCCGCTCACCAACCCCCAGTTCGTCGTAACCGCGATCGGCGAGATCTGGGGTCTTCGCCCCGGTGAGGGCGCCACGATCGAGGAGGTCATCACCCGCTACCTATGGCCCCGCGAATTGCTCGTTGTTGTGGACAATTGCGAGCACCTTCTCGACGGCGCAGCGGAAGCGACGAAGATGTTGCTCGATTCGTGCCCGAAGATCCGCATCGTTGCGACCTCGCGAGAGTCCCTCGGCATCCCGGGGGAGTCAATCGTTAGGGTGCCGTCCCTCGGGCTGCCAGAAGCAGCCGCCCAAGTTGGTAATTCGGAGGCGGCCCGGCTGTTTCTCGATCGGGCTCGCGCCGTCCGTTCCGGTTTCGAGCCCACCGCAGAGGATCTGGCTGTGGTCGATCGGATCTGCTCACGGATCGACGGCATCCCACTAGGCCTGGAACTCGCCGCAGCGCGACTGCGAAGCCTGTCGCCTTTGGAGCTTGCCGACAGGCTCGACGAGTCGTTTCGAATACTCTCCGGATCTGCGAAGGCGGCCTTGCCTAGACAACAGACCTTGCACGCGACCATCGATTGGTCGTACGACCTACTGAAACCCGAAGAGCGCACGATCTTCCGGCGTCTTGCGGTCTTTGCCGGCGGGCTCGATGTCGCCGCGGCCGAGGCAGTCTGTGTCGGAGATGGCGTCGAAGCCTGGCAGGTGGTCGACTTGCTCGACTCCCTTGTCGACAAGTCGCTGGTGGGTGCGTCCCATGACACGGAGGCAGGAACCCGCTACGGGTTGCTCGAACCGGTTCGGGAATATGCGCTGGAACGCCTCGGCGAATCGAACGAGACCGAGCAGCTCCGCAGCCGCCACGCCCACCACTATGTTGCCGTCGCCGCAGCAGCCAGCCCCGGCCTGCGGGGCCCGGAGCAGGTCACCTGGATGCGGCGCATCGATCATGACTACGACAACGTCAGGGTGGCTTTTGCGGCTTTGCTAGAAGCTGATGATCTCGCGCCGTACTTCCAGATGTCGTTCGATCTCTACACGTACATGATGCAGCGCGGTATGCAGATGGAAGGTATCGACCTGGGTTTGGCCGGTCTCGAAGCTGCTTCCGACGACGTCGACGCCGAGCTCCGCATCAAGACCTGGTACACCACGGCCCGGTTTGGCGCAGAGCTCACACGGCCGGCCGGAATCGACCATGCCCGCCGCGGACTCGCCGTTGCCCGGGCCACCGGGAATCCGAATCTGATTGGGCGAATGGAATTGGCCCTGGGGACCTGTATCCGCCATGCGACCACCGACCCGGAGTTCCACGAGCATCTGCTGGAGGGTCGACGGTTGCTCGAATCAAACCCCGACCCTCTCTGGTGGGAGCCGGCGTGGGAGAGAGCGCTGCGCAATCTGCTCCTGGCCGGCTATCTGCCGGCCGATGACCCCCGGCTTGCCGAGCACATGAACGCCGCCCTCGATGGATTCGAGGAGTGCGGCGATCGATTGCTGCTGGCAGTGACGCTGACTGAAACCGCCGGCGTCTATGGGGAGGGTGATCGGGAGCTGGATGAATGGGCGATGGCCAATGTTCGCCGCGCCTGTGCGATCCTCACCGACATCGGCTCGCCCTATTGGTACGGGCACGCTCTCTTCTACATGGGCGTTCTGCTCCGCTACGAAGGCGAATACGCCGAGGCGGTGGAGAATCTCGCAATGGGTGCCAGCCGGTTGGACGATGTGGGAGATCCGAATTGCTGGGCGGGAGCAAGTCGGACACTCGCTTCGTGCGAGATACACATGGGGCAAATCGACTCCGCAGCGCAACGGCTCGGTGCCGTCATTGATCGCATGCCGGTGCTGCCGATGCAGGACATCGTCAAGCCTCGCACCCTCGACGTCGCGGTCGAGTGGCTGCTGGCAACCGGCGATGCAGAGCGAGCCGCAATCACTCTCGGGAGCGCGCTTGCTCCCGAGTTGCCTGCCGAGTACAACAAACGGCGCGCACCCGAGTTGGAGGAGCTGCGGCATCGAGTGGTGGTTGCGTTGGGTGCACCCGATGAGGCTGAGCGCCTCATAGGCGAGGGTCGGGCTCTGGGGTTGGACGAGGCTCTCGAACAGGCCCGGCGCTGGTTGCTCGAGAGCTGACGTTCTCGAGCGGATCTGGAGACCTACCGAGGACCAAGCGCTCTGTACAAGAAGGCCGCCATCTCCCCGCGGCTGACAGCCCGATCCGGGCAGAAGCGATCGTTGACAGGTGGGTTGCAGCCTCGGGTGATTCCGGATTCCGCAAGCGCCTCGATGTCGAGTTCGAACACCGAGCCGTCGTCATCGGTGAAGGTTCCGCCCGGCCCGGGTGGAAGCGACAACGCTCTCACCAGGAAGGCGGCCATCTGCGCTCGGGTCACCGCCCGGTCCGGGCAGTAGTGAGAGTTGAGAGGCGGGTTGCAACCTGCGGTGATCCCGGCGGCCGCGATTCGGGAGATGTCGTTCTCGAACGTGGAGCCATCGTCGTCGCTGAACGGGCTGGCGCCGGCCGGTGGCAGCCCGAGCGCTCTGGTCAGGAATGCCGCCATCTGGCCGCGGGTCACCGTGTCACTTGGACAGAACAGTGTGTTGTCAGGCGGGTTGCAGCCGCGAGTTATATCGGCCGCGGCCAGCCACTCGATCTCGGTGAGGAAGAGGTGGCTCGATGGCACGTCCAAGAACCGGGTCGGCGGCCCAACGTTGGTGCCGGGGAACTCCGTGGTCACGAGCACGTTGTCGAACCAGATGTGCTGGGTTTGCGGCGAACCCGGCATGTAGTCGACGATGGCGAACTCGTTGAGCCGCAGGTCGGTGGTGTCTCGCCACCGCATCCCGGTCACCTCGATCTGCAGCTGCCCGTCGATCCACAGCGACTGGCCCCCGTCGTGTTGGCCGGGCGTGCCCGCATCGACATGAATGATCAACTCATGCCATTGCCCGGCGACGGTATCGACCTTTGGCTCACTCTGCTTAAAGAGGTTGCCGTAGCAGCAGCTCATGTCGGGGAAGTAGGAGTAGAACATGAAGGGGCGCAGCGTCGGATCGCCCCAGGGGTGTTCCGGGTCGACCGTGGTCGTGAAGAAGTCGTAGCCGTTGGGCACGATTCCGGCCTTGCCGTGTGAACTCCATCTGTTGTCAATGTGGTTGCCGCTGACAGAGGCAAAGTGCATGCCGTTGTTGTCGCCGCGCAGGTTCTGGAATCCCTCCTCGAACATCACATCGAAACGGACGTAGATCTCGTCGTAGCCGGGTAGGAACCACTTGTTGATCTCGCCCCATCCCGGGCCCTCGGGAATCGTGCTCTCCAGTGCCCAGCCACCACTCCTGACATGCGCCGGATTGTTGGTGACCGCATAGCGGTTGGTGTGGACGTTGTCCCAAGCAGACAGGTCGCCGGATTCGAAGCCATCCTCGAAAACGACCTCGGCCGCAGCCGGGACCATTCCCAAGGTCGTGAGCACGAGGGTTGCAGCCAGCAGCAGGGTGATTCGTCTCATGGATTCAGACTCCTGAACAGGAAGGCGGCCATTTGTCCGCGGGTGACGTTGTTGTCGGGGCAGTAGCGGTCGTTGACTGGTGGGTTGCAGCCCCGGGTGATGCCGGCGGCAGCGAGGGCTTCGATGTCTGCTTCGAAGACGGAGTCGTTGTCGTCGGTGAATGTCCCGGCGGGGCCGGGGGGGAGGTTGAGGGCGCGGGTGAGGAAGGCGGCCATTTGTCCGCGGGTGACGTTGTTGTCGGGGCAGTAGCGGTCGTTGACGGGTGGGTTGCAGCCCCGCGTGATATCGGCGGCGGCCAACCACTCGATCTCGTCATAGAACAAGTGATCTGCCGGCACGTCGATGAAGCGGTTGCCAACACCTGCGATGCGCGGGCCGTACTCCGGGATGGCGAACCCGTACTCGAACGCACCCATGTCCGGTGCGTCCACGATGGTGACAACGTCGTTGAGGTTGTCGAGGGGAACCCCACCGTTGATGGCGACCGACCCCGAGGCGGGACGCAGGTCGGCTACGCCGGGGGCAACCGCAACGTCCCAATCCGCCGGAAGGCCGGCACCGACCAACTCCAGGATTCCGATTTCGACGCCGTGGTCTTCGACCCCGGCGGGAAGGTCTGCGATCCCGTCGTAGCGAACGTTGTCCCACTTGAACCAGGGCCCGCCGGGTCCGATCTCCCGGGTCGTCCCCCAGGCGTTGTAGTCGAGGTCGCGGAAACCCTCATCGGCCACCGTGGTGAACTCGAATGCGTAGCGGGTCCCGATGAACACGTTGTTGCGGAACGTGGCGTTGCGCCACATCGCCCCGTTGTCGCCGTGTCCGTTACCCACCTTGACCCCGGTGTTGTGGGCAACCACAAAGCCGGTGGTGTCGTTGTGCATTTTGATGGGAACACTTTCGAGATTGAAGAACTCGTTGCGAACGATGTAGGCGGGCCCTCCGGCAATTGGCTGCACGCTCACCCCCATGCGAGCGTTGGTCACCCGATTGCGCCAGACGCGGACGTTCGACTGGTTGTAATCGATCTCGATGCCGTCATCCACGCAAAACGCCGCATCGTTGCCGTAGATGTCGCTTCCGAAGGAATCGCCGGTGCTGGGCTGCACGGAAATGCAGTCGCCGAAGTAGCGCACGGTGTTGTGGCAGACGGTGTTGCCGGTGCCGCGAAGGTCGATGCCCCGCTCGCTGGGGATACCGGCTTGGGGCCAGTCGGTACGGCCGACGATCACGTTGTCGCAGACCTCCTGGCGTGCCTCGACTGCGTTGCCCCTTCGGTTGTACACCCCGAAGTCGACATCCCGGATCGAGTTGCCGACGATCGAGATGTCCTGCGTGTTCTGGGCGTCGATACCCCAGTGGCCGTTCTGAATCGTGAGATCCGTGAGGATGATGTGCGAGGTGGTGCGGTCGTAGTTGCCGACCGTCACCACACCTCGGTCGGTATTGTCGCCGTCGATCACCGCGTGTCCGGCACCGATGAAGGCGATGGGTTTGCTCTCGGTTCCCGAGGTCATGATCTGGAACGGCTGGTAGGTGCCGGCGTTGACTATGAAGGTGTCGCCGGGCATGGCCATGTCGGCGGCAGCCTGTAGTCCGTGGATCGGATCTTCGTAGGTGCCGGAACCGGTGCCACTGCCGGGGGCTACATAGATGGTTCGAGTGCTGGGTCCCGATGGGGCGGGGACCAGTACGTGCGGCATCGTCACGACGGTGGTGCGGGTTTCGCCGCCGCCGTCGGGGTCGGTGAGGGTTGCCCGCAGTTCGTATGTTCCGCGCTCGAGAAACATGGCGCTGGCCGCCCAGTAGTTGAGGCCGAGGGGCGCTCCGTTGACGATGATCGTGGGGTAGGCCCGCACCGCCATCGCCGCGAGCTGCCATTCGCTCGAACCGCTCTGGCGCCACTCGAGCTGCATCGCGCTGTCGAGGTCCGCATCGCCGGTCACCGACCAACGCACACCGATGTTCCGGTTGGTTGCGTCCACCCGCAGCTCGCCGGGGACGACGGCATCGCCGGGGGCGGCGGCGGCGGGGAGGGCGACGAGCAACGTGGTGAGCAAGGTCAGGGAGATCGCACAGGCGCGTAGGCGTTTCATTGTCGTCCTCGTCTCGCGAGCCGCCTTCCTACCCGCAACGCACTGTAACCAACGGTGGGGACTAACTCCGGCTGTCTTTGTTCAGGGCCGCCAAGAACCGTCCGATAGAAATTGGCAGTGACGCGTACCGCGTCTGCCGCGCGGTGCAATAGAAGACCGAACAGCTCGAGGCATGATGAATAGGGAAGTCAGGTGGCACCCGAGGAAGTGGGCATCTCGGCTGCTGCGCGTCCTGGTATTCATAGTTCCGCTGATCCTCGGTGTTGCTGCTGCAACCATCGTTGCCCGACTTCTTCCCCGCTACGACTCCCTGCTGGGCGGGATCGCGTGGTGGGCGCTCGTGCTCTCGGTCTCGTTCCTAGTAGTGAACATCACCGATCGGATGGCGCGCACCGTCCTCCCGCTGGCCTCTTTGCTCGATATGTCTCTTGTCTTCCCGGGTGCGGCCCCGTCGCGGGTCAAGGTAGCGCTGCGCACGTGGACAACGGCTCAGCTCAAGGCTCGGATTAGGGAAGCTCGCGAGCAGGGAATCGATGACGACCCCACCCGGGCCGGCGAGACGGTGCTCGTGCTGGTGGCCGCTCTCAATGCCCACGACCGTCTCACTCGGGGCCATGCCGAGCGCACGCGCGCCTTTGTTGATGTGCTGGCAGAGGAACTCGGGGTGCCCGTCGAAGAGCGCGAGAAGCTGCGCTGGGTTGCCTTGCTGCACGACGTCGGCAAGCTCAAGATCGCCGAGTCGATTCTCAACAAGGAGGGCAAGCTCGACGACGACGAGTGGCACGCCATCAAGAAGCACCCCACTCTCGGTGACGAGCTGATCCAACCCATCAAGCCGTTCCTGGGATCTTGGGCAGACACGATCCTCCACCATCACGAACGCTGGGACGGAAACGGCTATCCGCTCGGTGTCGCCGGCAACGAGATTGCCTTTGGCGCACGCATAGTGGCCGTCGCCGACGCCTTCGATGCGATGACGGCGCGGCGTTCCTATCAACCCGCAATGAGTCCGAGATTTGCGCTCCGGGAGCTCAGCGACAATGCGGGGAGCCAGTTTGATCCGCTGGTCGTGAGAGCATTCCTCAACATCTCTGCCAGCCGGCTGCGGCGAGTCATGGGTCCGCTCACCGTGCTGGCGCAGGTGCCATTTGTTGCCGGCTTCCAGAGAGCGGCAGAGTGGCTGGGCACCGTCGCCACCGGCAGTGTTGCCGTCGCCGCAGCAGTCGCGGCAGGTTTGGTCGGGCCGATCTCGGTGAGCCAGACACCGCTCGTCGAACCACCGCCGCCGACCACGACGATCATTGCCGCCCCAACGACGACCACAACAACGCTTCCTCCGACGACCACGTCTACCACTGTTCCGCCAACAACGACCAGCACTACGACGACGACCACCACGACAACGACGACCACCACGACAACGACAACCACCATTCCGCCTACGACCACCACGCGACCACCAACAACGACGACGACAACGACGACCACCGTGCCGCCGACCACCACGACCACCGTGCCGCCGACTACCACAACCACTACGACGGAGGCTCCGAACACGGCACCGATTGCCGTCAACGACAGCGCCTCCGGAAGCGTCGCCTCGACGATCGTGATCCGTGTACTCGACAACGATTACGACGCCGACGAGGACCCGCTGGGAATCGTGTCGTTTGAGATCGACCCGGCCTCGCCGGAGACCGACGGCACCCTCGCATGTAATGCGGAGTTGTGTACCTATGAAGGGGCCGCTGACTGGGATGGGACTGCGTTTGTCTTCAGCTACCTGGTTGGCGACGGTCGGGGAGGGTTTGCTCGCGCCTCGGTGACGGTTACCGGGAGCTAGTTAGCGCGGTCCGACGTCATCGATCGCACATGCGATCTCGGTGTGTGCCAGTGCCCACTCGATACCCCGCGGGTCGCGCAAGAGAACATGATCGTCGGTCGACGCGACGATGATCCCGACGACATCGACGGCGGGCGTTTGCCCAACCAGATGGACCGGGGTCTGTTCCACCTCATGACGTCCCAGTCCCGCACGGAAGGAGCTGACGGCTCGATCCCCCGTGGTTCCCGCGAGATCTGCCCGCCGGTCACTACGCACGTAGCTAACAGCGTCGACGTTGACCGCCACCCGGTGGGCTGTGGTCTGCACAACGAGGAGGTCGTTCACTGCGGCCAAGAGATGTCCCTCGAACTGCCGGTCGGCTACGGCAACCGTGACCCGGTCGCCCCGGCTCATCCACTCGAAACACACATCGATGAGACTGCGCCGCCGCAAGCGGAGCACTTCAGTGTCGTGTTCGGCTGCTGCGGTATCGGCTTCGAATTCGACCCGCCCACGCCGCGCCACTGCATCGAGGTCCGGATGCTCGGACCACCAAAGACTCATGTCGCCTTTGTCGGCCACGGATTCAAGCGTCGGCGGCTTCTGCGATGCCCTCTGCGGTGGCCTCCTCCTCGGCTTCGTGCACCGGGAAGCCCTTGAGCCATTCCAGGACTTCATCGCGGAAGAAGCGGAACGGGCGCCCGCCGGGGATGCGATAGCACGGAATCGAGCCTTCTCGCGCCATTCTGCGGACCACCTGGACATTCATTCCGAGCAGTTCCGCAACCATTGCTGTATCGAGCACCGGCGGAAAGTCTGATGTTTGAGGCATGTCTGCTCCAGATCGGAGGTCTCTGTCGATTGTACTCGACCATCGAGCGCCGTAAAGGGTAATTAGCGTTGCCGGTGGATACCTTATGAGCGATCGATCGACAGCAGCTCTACCTCGAACGTCAAGGCCTGTCCGGCGAAGCGGTGGTTGGTGTCGATCTCGACCTCGGTTGCGGTCACCGCAGTTACCACGCCGGGCGTGATGCCCCCGATGAGGACCTCATCGCCAACCGCAACGTCGTCGGGTGCCTCTTCGATCGGCACGGAGAAGATCAACTCCGGGTCGACTTCGCCGTATGCCTCCTCCGGCGGGATTCTCACTGTTTCAACGTCACCCACCGCCATGCCACGGACCGCGTCGTCAAACCCCTTGATGACCTGATCGGAGCCGACGACGAATGTCAACGGCTCTCCCCGATTCCACGAGGAGTCGAATTGGGACCCGTCGTCGAGCGTGCCCACATAATGCACCGCGACAGAATCGCCGTCCTGGGCGGTGGTTTCGGCCGGAGCCGATTCGTCCGGCGCAGCTGCGGTCGTCGTTGTCGGTGCCGGGTCCGCAGGAGCCGCGGTCGTGGTGTCTTCGGTGGTGTCGTTGCCGCTGCAGGCGGTCACAAGCAGTGCCGTTGCCGCCAGCAGGGTCACATAGAGTCGCATCGTTTCTCCGGAGTGGTTGTCGGCATGATAAGTCGAGTCTCGAGCGTGGCTAGCCGCCCTAAAACCCTCGCTTCACAACTCAAGGTTTCACTCTGCGTTGCCGAAATGATCACGAAGGGTAAGCAATAGGAGATCTCCGATGTCGAGTGATCCAGACAGCAGGAACGAAGAGGAACTGCTCAGTCAGATCGATGAGCTGAAAGCTCGCATGGATCGATTGATGAGCGGTGGTACTTCGACCTCCAATTCCGCCCTGCTGACGGACAAGCCAGAAGCCAAAGCTTCTGCAGAGGCCCCGGTGGCACCCCCGCCCGGGCCCAACCGAACTACGGTCCGCGACCTCATCGGCACCGAAGACACGGAGGTCATCGAGACCTATCCAGGGCGCAAGGAAGCCGTGCCCTTTCCCGACGATGCCAAGCAGGACGAAGCCGTCCCTCCGCCACCGCCCGAGCCGGAGTCAGCCGAGCCGGCACACCCCGTCGGTGGTTCGGTCATTCCACTGGAGGACGATTCCAAGGAAGTCAGGCCAAGAGTCAGCTCTTTCGATGACTTGGGCGACGCAATCCAGCAGGAGCTGGCGAAAGACACATCGGTGCCCCCGCCCGAGGTCAAGAAGGGGCCCGACCTAGCAAGCCGCTTTGGTCCCCCGGAAGAATCCGCGCCGCAGGATGTTGATGAAGAGCTGCCGGTCGAGGACGAAGTCGTTGTCGAAGAGGAACTCGACGAGGAATCCGAGATCGACGTCGAGGTCGAGGGCGAGGTCGAGGCTGAAGTCGAGGCTGAAGTCGAGGCCGTCGATGAGCCTGAAGAGGTCGTCGAACGTCGGGGCAACATGGGCAAGGTTGCAGCCATCTGGGCAATCACTGCAATCGCTTCCGGCGCTATCGCTGCGTTGCACTTCGCCGGCATCATTTGAACCGGCCGTCCCAGACTGTCGAATTGGAACCAGATGGCTGGAGTCGAATCAGAGCTGGCCTGAGTCGGTGATCGCCGCCAAACCCGCAACGTAATCCGGATCGTCATAGCGACTCATCTCGAACCAGTGAGCCCAGTCGGGGAGGCGCCCACCGGCAATGCCCTGCGCTACCAACTCGCCAACCGCGCATGCCGCCATGATCCCGAAGCCCGAGAGTGCGCCGCATACATAGGACCCCGCAGGGCCGACGGGGCCGGCCAGCGGCCGATTCTCCCTGGTCTTGGTGTAGTAGCCGGCATCTATCGCGGTCTCGGGAAGCGCATCCCTATAGGGTGCGAGTGCGGGCATGATCCTGGCCAGCCCGCGCAGTACCACCTCGGCGTAGAGCGGATCGGTCGGTATCGGCCACGTCGGCTCCCGTACGTTGGTGTGGTATTCCCACAACCCGAGAGCCCATGGTGAATCCTGGCCACCTTCGGGTCTCCCGTGACAACCGGGAGGAAGGATGCCAAGAAGATCCGCTCGTCCCTCGTCGCGTAGGTATTGGGACTCCTCTCTCGACCAATCGAGTTGCTGTGGGTCGTTCCAGATCACCATCGGTGCTTCCCGAGGGAAGTACCCCAGATGGTCCCGCAGCGCGGCCTTGGCGTGTACCTCAGACTCGACCGGCAGATCCACTCCGACCATCCCGCCTACCCGGCGCAGGTGGGGCCCCGCTGCGTTCACGAACGCTGCGGTCGTGATTCGGCTGCCATCACCGAATGCAACCGCCTTGATCCGCTCGCCGTCCTGCTCGACCGCAACGACCTCGGCCTTGACGAACGTGGCGCCGGCTGCACTCGCCTGTTCCAGGAGCCACATCCCGAGTTGCTGCGCCGAAAGCCATCCTGCGGTGCGGGCGTGGAGGCCTCCAACCACACGATCGGATAGGAAGGGGAAGTGGCGGCGCAAAGATGCAGCGTCGAGGAAGAGGTCGGCGCCGTCGGGGCTGTCCTCGAAGGCATGACCCTGCGCCGCTACGTATGCCTCGGCTTTCCCGCGATGAGTTCGCAGCGGGCCTGCGCCGGCGTGCGAGGCCGCCCGTGCCTGGGCCACCATTGATTCCAGTCTGGTCTCATCCGCGGTCAAGTAGAGATAGCCCTTGCGGTTCAGGCCGAAGGCATTGCCCGATTCACGGGCGTAGCCGTCCAGCAGTTCGATTGATCGCCGCATGAGCCGGATCATCGCCTCGCTGGGCCACCAGTTGCGGTAGCACTCGGTGGACTTGTCGCTGGTCAGGGTGAGAGGTGCTCGCGGGTCTGCAACAACGACGTCGGTAATGCCGGCCCGCGTCAGATGGAAAGCGGTCGAAATGCCGGCGATTCCGGCCCCGCAGACGACAACCCGTGCCATGGGATGAAGATATAGCGCGGGACGGCGCCTGTCATATGAGGAAGGCGAGGGTGCAGGCGGGAAGTGCTGGTTGAGCCGGTCGCCCTATCGGCAGAAGCCCTCATGGCGCGTAGCGTGGGGGCGCTGTCGTCGAATGGTGTCCAATGCGAAGTCGGTTCGTTCTTCTCACGATCTCTTTGATTCTGACCGTGACTTCGGTCCCGCTCTTGGCAGCACCAACGGAGCCTGGCGGATCGTTTCGGGATGATGACGGCAATGTCCACGAAGGTTCCATCGAAGCTATTGCGGCAGCCGGCATCACCCGGGGATGCAATCCGCCGATCAACGACCGCTTCTGCCCCGCAGCTACGGTGACCCGCGGGCAGATGGCTGCGTTCCTAGTTCGCGCCCTCGGGCTTGGCCCGGTTGCGGAGGACTACTTCGACGACGACGCCGGCTTGATATTCGAGGATGACATAAACCGGCTGGCGGCTTCCGGCATCACCCGGGGATGCAATCCCCCGGAGAACGATCGGTTCTGTCCGGATCGGCCGGTCACCAGAGAGCAAATGGCGGCCTTCCTGGTGCGGGCCTACGGATACACCGACGACGGCAGCGCCGACCGCTTCGAGGATGACGACGACTCGATATTCGAGGCAGACATCGAGCGCCTGGCGACCGCCGGGGTGACCCTCGGGTGCAACCCGCCCCAGAACACTCGATTCTGTCCCACACAGCCGGTGCGTCGCGACCAGATGGCGAGCTTCCTGACACGGGCCGCAGGCCTGACACCGATCGTTCCCCCCGCACGATGTCCGATCCTCCCTGCGGACAACATCTGGAACCGGCGCGTCGACGACATGCCGGTTGCTGCCAGTTCGGCGGCCTTCATCAACACCATCGGCGCCACCCGAACACTGCATGCCGACTTCGGTTCGGGGGTATGGCCCCCGGGATCCAACAGCCCGATTGGGATACCTTTCGTCGAGGTCGACGCCGATCAGCCACTCGTGGCCATCAACTACACCGCGTACGGCAACGAGAGCGATCCGGGTCCGTGGCCGGTACCCGCCGACGCTCCGATCGAGGGAGGCCCGGACGGCGCGGGGGACCGCCATGTGCTGGTTCTCGACCGTGAAGGCTGCATGCTCTACGAGCTCTTCAATGCGTTTCCGCAGGGCGATGGCTCGTGGAATGCCAGCTCGGGTGCCGAGTACGACCTGCGCTCCAATGCTCTGCGGCCGGATGGATGGACTTCGGCCGACGCCGCCGGGCTCCCAATACTGCCGGGTCTGGTCACATACGATGAGGTTGCATCCGGAGAGATAACGCACGCCATCCGGTTCACTGCGCCCCAGACCCGCAAGGATCACGTGTGGCCGGCCCGGCATAACGCCTCCAGCCTCACGGGGAGCCAGTACCCGCCGATGGGCCAGCGGTTCCGTCTCAAGGCGGACTTCGACATCTCGGGTTATTCGCCCGAGATTCAAGTGATCCTGACCGCCATGAAGCGATACGGGCTGATCCTGGCCGACAACGGATCTGCCTGGTTCATCTCGGGAGCTCCAGATGAGAGGTGGGACAACGACATGCTGCACGAGTGGGACGACATCCCGGGTTCGGCATTCGAAGCGGTCGACGTTTCGTCGCTGATGGTGGATCCGGATTCAGGGCAGGTTGGGAGCTAGAAGTGGCAACGAGTGTCGCCCCCGTCCTGCTGCTCCTGCTGGCAGTAGCGTTGTTCGTCGCCGTCGGTCTGAAGCAGATCAAGGAGCATCAACAAGGCATCGTCACCCGATTTGGCAGGTTCTACAAGGTGGTTCCACCGGGTTTGACGCTCGTAGTTCCGTTTGTAGATGAGGTGCGTCCGGTCGATCTGCACAGGTTGGCCGTTGAACAGCGGATCGATCCGGCCGCCGGGACCGGGCGGGTGCGGTTCTGGGACGAGTCATGGCCTGCAACAAGCCTGTCCGGGGACGCCATCGCAGCCGGCACGCCAATCAAGATCGTCCGCCTCGACGGTCAGCAGGTCATTGTCGACAAGGCCGGCTAGCTGCCGCCCTGTCGTTGTCTGAAGAGCAGCCAGATCAGCGGAACGCCGCCGAAGGTCCCTGCCGCCGCGATCGCCATCGCGGTTGCCAGCCCGAGGGCATCCCCAACGGCGCCGAAACCGATGGCGGCCAGCGAGCGGATGGCGAAATTGAGGGATAGAAAGACACCGTTGGCGAGTGCCCGCGTCTCTGGGAACCGTTCCTGGACGATGGCAAGGAGCACAGGAGGAATGGCCAGCAGGGTGAAGCCGATGACGGGCAGCAGCGCGATCCTCACCCACCCTTCGGCTGCGATGAACAACAGCAGAGCGGTGGGCGCTGCGATGTGTCCGAAGAAAAGCACTGCCTTGCGCCCGACGTGATCGCTCAGCCAGCCTCCGGCGAGGGCCCCGGCAATCCCGGCGGCCTCGACAATCGACAAGGCTGCACCCGCCAGCCAGATGCTCGATCCCTCATCCGTCAGGAAGATCGGCAGAAAGATCGTGATCGACATCATCATCATGCTGCGGACTGCGATGAGGCCGGCCAGCACAGTCATGAGGCCTCTCATGGCGCGGACCGCGGGTCGCCAGTGGATCTGCTCGCCGTCACCTCGGCTGCGGAGGGCCACGTCGCGCAAGCGGTAGTGCATCACGATGGAAGCGGCGATTCCAGCGAGGGCGAGGAATGCCATTGACCGCAGCGACAGCACCGCCAGCGCGCTCACCACTACCAACGGCCCGATGGTTCGGCCTAGTTCGCCACCGACCATCCAGTACCCCATACCCCGCCCCAGCTGGTTCCCGGATAGGAAGCCAACCGCAACGGGTGCAGTTGCGTGGAAGGCAGCAACGCTGAGACCGGCGAGAAGCAACAGGATTGCGAGGACCGCGTAGGTCGGCGCCCAGCCGAGCAAGCTCATCGCCGTCGCGGTGACTGCTGGTCCAAGCACGACGATCCAGCGCAGTGTGGTCCGATCCGCAAGGTGGCCGATGACCGGTTGCAGCAGCGACGGTATCTGGAGAAACGTCGATAGCAGACCGGCGGCAGTGTTTGACAGAGAGAACTTCTCCACGAAGCGAGGAAGCAGCGGTGCCAGAAACGCGGTGAACGTGTCGTGCACCGCATGACCACCGGCGATCGTGACCAGCCTTCCGGTCTGGAACTCACCTGCGTCGCCGGTGGCTGTTTCGGGTGTCGGTGTCGTCTCGGTCACTTCGTCATCTAGCTGGGGTGTCAGCGCATGATGTCATATTGCGAAAGCCGGAACGATCCGACTGAGCCGAACAGGCTGCTGTGTAGTGTTGGCATGTCGAACTTCGCGGAGGCATTGTGGACCGGCACGGCAGCGTCTTTCTGGGCACCATCCTCATCGGTATCGGGGGGATCTTCCTGTTGCGAGCGCTCGATGTGTGGTCCGACGACGTCTCTACCTGGCCCGGCGTCCTCATCGTTATCGGAGTGGCCATCTTCATCGACCAGATACTGAAGGGCGAGGGAGTCTCGTGGTTTGCCCCGCTGCTGCTCATTGGTCTCGGCGGCTTCTTCCTGCTCAGAGACATCGAGGCAATTGACTCCGATTTCCTCGTCCCCGGGCTGCTGATTGTTGCCGGGGTATTGGTGATCGCGTCCTCGGCGCGGAATCGTCCGGTGCGCAGCGATGTCATCGATGTGCCACTGGATAGTGCCCGGCGGGCCCGCATCAAGATCGACCACGGGGGCGGTGAGTTGCGAGTTGGCAGCCTGGCCTTAGGTAGCCGGTCGCTGTGCACGGGTTCGGGGTACGGACTCGAGCAGAGGGTGAAGCGGTCCGGCGATCGGATCGATGTGTCGCTGCGGCAGACGCACCGTTCGTGGATGCGTGTCCGCGGGCGGAGTTTCGTGGTCGATCTCGTGCCGGGGATCGACATCGAGCTCGAGCTCAACACGGGCGCCACTGACACGAGAGTCGATCTCGAGAGCCTGACGGTGAGCTCGCTGCAACTCAAGACCGGGGCCAGTTCAACCCGGGTCGTTGTCCCGCAACAGGGGCACACCCGGGCGGAGGTAGATGCCGGGGCTGCGTCGGTTGCTGTCGTCGTCCCCGAAGGGGTCGCTGCCCGCATCTCGGCAGATACCGGTCTGGCGGAGGTCAAAGTAGATACCCAGCGGTTCCCCCGGATGGGAGGGGTCTATGAGTCTCCCGACTACGAGCTGGCTGTCGATCGGCTCGATCTGCGCATCAAGGGTGGCGTCGCCAGCTTCACGGTGTCATAGCAACGGATCGATCAGCGGTGCGGCCAGCAGCAGCTTGCGAATAGCCATGGTCAAGACTCCGGGCTTCGTATCGACACGTTACAACCGGGGCCGGGCTACAACTCGATCGGGGGCACCATACGGTCGTTGGCCCACGGGATGAGCAGCACACCGATGACAATCAGATTGGCGACAATGCCAAACGGAGCAGCCTTGACCCAGATCAAGCTGAGAATCGTCGACAGCACAGTCGACGCCACGATGGCGGTGAGAGCCCAGTCCGCTTCCTGGACTACGCCGATCCCGCCAAGCACGAAGCCG
>JASJEG010000060.1 GCA_030064765.1 Acidimicrobiia bacterium
CTTCGGGAGACCGCGGCCAACAGGTGGTTGAGTTCAAGGAAATGGTCAAAGCGCTCCATGCGGCCGGGATCGAGGTGATCCTGGATGTTGTCTACAACCACACTTGTGAAGGCAACCTGCTGGGCCCGACGCTTTCGTTTCGCGGGATCGACAACGAGACCTATTACCGCATCGATCCGCATAACAAGCGCCATTACATCGACTACACAGGAACCGGCAACAGCCTCAATGTGCGCCATCCCGCAGTACTTCGGCTCATCATGGACAGCCTGCGATATTGGGTCACCGAGATGCACGTCGACGGCTTCCGCTTTGACCTCGCATCGGCCCTGGCACGGGAGCTGCATGAGGTGGACAAACTCTCATCGTTCTTCGACCTGATCCAGCAAGACCCGATCGTCAGCCAGGTGAAGCTGATTGCCGAGCCCTGGGATGTCGGCGAGGGTGGCTACCAGGTAGGCAACTTCCCCCCACTCTGGTCAGAGTGGAATGCCAAGTACCGCGACGGCGTACGCGACTACTGGCGTGGAACCGATTGGTCGCTCGCCAACTTCGCTTCGCGATTCACCGGCTCATCGGATCTGTATGGCTTCTCGGGTCGACGTCCTCACGCAAGCATCAACTTCATAACGGCGCACGACGGTTTCACCCTTGCGGATCTCGTGGCGTACAACCACAAGCACAATCTCGCCAACGGAGAGGACAATCGGGACGGCGAATCGCACAACCGTTCATGGAATTCCGGAGAGGAAGGCCCCACCGACGATCCTGAGGTGGAGGCGCTCCGCAAGAAACGTCAGCGTTCGATGCTCATGACCCTGTTCCTCTCCCAGGGTGTTCCTATGCTCCTCGGCGGCGACGAGATCGGGCGAACGCAGCGCGGCAACAACAACGCATACTGCCAGGACAACGAGCTTGCCTGGTACGACTGGGATGAAGCCGATGAACTTCTGCTTGGGTTCACCAAACGGCTCATCGGCATCCGCAACGCTCATCCTGTCTTCAGACGGCGCCGGTGGTTCGAAGGCCGCAGGGTGCGCGGCGCCGGAGTGCGCGACATCGGGTGGTACAACACCGATGGCACTCCCATGTCGGACAACGACTGGCACCTCGGGTACGCCAGGTCGCTGAGTGTCTTCTTGAACGGAAAGGCCATACCAACACCCGGGCCACAGGGAGAGCAAGTAGAGGACGACAGCTTCCTCCTGCTGTTCAACGCCCACACTGCTCCGGTCACTTTCACGATCCCTGAGGACCTGGAGGGGTTCCACTGGCAGGTCGTTCTCGACACCGCACGAGCGATGACGTGCACCGACCTGGTGGCACCAGGAGATGCGTGGCAAGTGGAGGGCTGGTCCGTAGTGCTGCTACAACAGATTTCGGAGGAGGTCTTTTGAGAGTTCTGTTTGCATCAGCCGAACTGGCTCCGCTGGCCCGGGTGGGCGGTCTGGCCGAAGCCGCCTCGGGACTGGTGGCGGCCTTGCGCGTCGCCGGCGTCGAGGTCGACCTGGTCCTGCCCGACTACTTCGATATGCCGTTGGAGGACGAGCGGCCGCGTCAGATCGATGCGCCGGCGTGGGCCCAACCCGTCAGCGCCCGAACCGGGATCGTGCCGAACGTCGGTGAGGTGACGTTGGTTTCGGTACCCGGGATCGCACGACCCCATCCCTATGTCGACGAGTGGGGCAACGGATGGCCGGACAACGATACGCGGTTCATGGCCTTTTCGGCGGCCGTTGCCGACCTGGTCCAGACGAGCCGTCCCGACGTAGTTCACCTCAACGACTGGCACACCGGAGCAGCCCTGGCCTTTCTCTGGGACCGCCCCCCGGTCGCTCTGACGATCCACACCCTCGGCTATCAAGGCTGGATGGGTTCTCAGTGGTTGCCGCGAATCCCGCAGCACTTTGCGGCGTACGAGTGTTTCGGTGGGATCAACCCAATGGCCGGCGCGATCCAGATCGCCGATCGAGTCATCGCGGTCAGCCCCAACTACGCCGATGAGATTCGTCGCCCCGAATCTGGCATGGGTCTCGATCATTTGCTGAACGGACTCGGCAGCAGGCTCGTGGGCATCCGCAATGGAATCGATACCGCGGTGTGGGATCCGCGAACGGATCCGTCGATCCCCGCCAACTACTCGGCCACGAGCCTCGAGGCCAAGTCGAAGTCGCGCAACGCTCTTCTCCAGACGGCAGGCTGGACCGATGACGGCACATCAATCGTCGGCATGGTCACCCGCCTGGTCGATCAGAAGGGGATAGACATCGCCCTCGAAACCACCCGCTACGCATCCCGAATGCCATTCCGGCTGGTTCTGCTGGGCTCGGGCGACAAGTGGCTGGCAGACTGGGCGCGCTGGGCGGCCCGGGAGTGGCCGGAGAACGTCTTCTTCGAGGACGGGTACAACCAGGACCTCGGTCATCTCATATTCGCGGGAGCGGACATGGTGTTGATGCCGAGCAGATTCGAACCGTGTGGGCTCGCCCAGATGCAGGCCATGGCTTACGGGACGATCCCGGTCGTCACAGATGTCGGCGGATTGCATGACACGGTCATCGACGCCGACGTCGACCGGAAGAACGGAACTGGATTCCTGGCGACAACCGTCGATAGTGCCGGCATGACGGACGCCCTCCATCGCGCTAATCGGGCCTGGAGACACAAGCAGCGCCGGCAGGCGTTGCAGAAGCGTGGCATGAGCATCGACTGGTCCTGGAACATCCCCGCCCAGGGTCACATCGACCTCTACCGCGAGATGTTGGCCCACGGCTAAAACGCCCTCCCCGGCCGGCTCCTAGGCGTACTTGACCTTCTGGCCTTTGGCAATCGAGACGATGCCGCCCGGCGAGACCGCAAACTCGTCGGCATCGCGCTCGGCGTCTACGCCGACCTGTCGTCCCCGCGGTATGACCACATGCTTGTCGACAATCGCATTACGAACGACCGCACCGGCGCCGACGTGCACGTCGTCGAACAAGATGGCACCTTCGACGATCGCCCCCGGCTCGATGCGCACATTCGGTGACAGCACGCAATTGCGCACTGTTGCCCCGGTGACGATGCATCCCGCAGACACCATCGAATTGGCGATCTCACCCGAACCGTATTCTCCGTGGGCGACGATCTTCGCAGGCGGCAGGGTGCGGAACGAGGTGAACACCGGCCACTCACTGTTGTAGAGGTTGAACACAGGATGCGGGGCAACCAGGTCCATGTTGGCTTCGTAGTAGGCGTCGATGGTCCCCACGTCCCGCCAGTAATGCTTGTCGCGCGGTGTCTCTCCGGGCACGACATTCGTCGTGAAGTCGTAAACATTCGCCTGTCCCGACGCGACCAGGGCAGGAATCAAATCCCCGCCGATGTCGCGCCCCGACCTCTTGTCTTCTGCGTCTGCGTTGAGGACATCGACGAGCACCTCGGTGCTGAATATGTAGTTGCCCATCGATGCGAGCACCTCGTCCGGACTGTCGGCAAGGCCCGGGGGATCAGCCGGCTTCTCGAGAAATGCCTTGATCTGCGAGCTGTGTGGATTGCGTTCTATGACACCAAAGGCGCTGGCCTCAGCCCGCGGGACACGGATTCCGGCCACCGTGACGCCGGCACCGCTCTGGATGTGGTGGTCGAGCATCTGGCGCGGATCCATCCGGTAGATGTGGTCGGCACCAAACACGAATATGTGCTCCGGGTGTTCGTCGTCGATCAGATTCAGGTTTTGAAACAGGGCGTCGGCCGATCCGGCAAACCACTGCGGGCCGCGCCGCATCTGGGCAGGAACCGACGTTACGTAGTTGCCCAGGAAAGTAGACATGCGCCAAGTAGTCGACAGGTGCACATCCAAGCTGTGACTCTTGTACTGGGTCAGCACCACGATCTTGCGATAGCCGCCGTTGGCCAGGTTGGATAAGGCGAAATCAATGAGCCGGTACTGGCCGCCGTACGGGACGGCCGGTTTTGCGCGCACCTGGGTCAGGGGCATCAATCGGCTGCCCTGACCACCTGCGAGGATCATCGAAAGTACCTTGGGGGCTGAACGCAAGAAATCCATGGACATATACTGCCACAGCCGAACGGGCCCTCGTCTGGGCACTTCGAGCCCTTCTAGACTTTCTGGTTGCGCCCCGACACGTTAGGTTGCTGCGATGGCACATACTGCACGCCCGCTTACCGACGACGATCGCTGGTCATTCAATGGCGGCACCCATACCTCCATCTACGACGTGCTCGGGTCGCATGTAGATGGTGACGGCACCATCTTCAGAGTGTGGGCACCGGCGGCGCGCCGGGTCGAAGTCGTCGGCGACTTCAACGGTTGGACAGACGGTTGGGCTCTGAACCCCGACACCTCCGGGATTTGGTCCGGCCGAATTCCAAATGTCGGACCCGGGGACACCTACAAGTACCGGATTGTCCCCGCCGATGGCGGCCTGCCGCACGACAAGGCGGATCCGATTGGGTTCAGATCCGAGGAGCCGCCGCGTACCGCCTCTGTTGTATGGAATCTCGACTACGAGTGGGGCGATGCGGACTGGATGAGCGACCGCGGATCTCGTAACACCCTGGACGCGCCCATTTCGATATACGAGGTGCACCTCGGTTCCTGGCGCTACGAGCCGGGGGGATACCGGGCCATCGCCCACCAACTGGCTGACTACGTCAAAGAAATGGGCTTCACCCATGTCGAGTTGCTTCCTGTCATGGAGCACCCGTTCTACGGGTCATGGGGATACCAGTGCACCGGGTACTTCGCTCCAACTGCCCGCTACGGGACCCCGCAGGACCTCATGTACCTCATCGATCATCTCCATCAGAACGATATTGGGGTGATCCTCGATTGGGTCCCGTCACACTTCCCGAAAGACGGCCATGGTCTCTCCTGGTTCGACGGCACACACCTCTACGAACACGCCGACCCCAAGGTGGGCTACCACCCCGATTGGGACAGCCTGATCTTCAACTACGACCGCTACGAGGTGCGCAGCTTCCTGCTGTCGAGCGCGCTCTTCTGGCTCGACAAGTACCACGCGGATGGGATCAGGGTCGACGCCGTTGCTTCGATGCTGTACCGCGACTACTCACGCAACGAGGGGGAGTGGATTCCGAACGAGTTTGGCGGAAGAGAGAACCTCGGAGCAATCTCGTTCTTGAAGCTGGTAAACCGCGCCGCATACGCTCGCCATCCCGATATCCAGATGTATGCGGAGGAGTCGACGGCGTTCCCGATGGTGACGCACCCAACCGACTACGGCGGGCTCGGGTTCGGCCAGAAATGGGACATGGGATGGATGAACGACACCCTGGCCTACATCGAAAAGGACCCGGTGCATCGCTCTTTCCATCACTCCGAACTCAGCTTCCGCATGGTCTACGCGTTCAATGAGAACTTCACCTTGCCCTTGTCCCATGACGAGGTGGTTCACGGCAAAGGATCGCTATTGGGCAAGCAGCCGGGCGATCGCTGGCAACAATTCGCCGGTCTGCGGCTGCTGCTCGCCTATCAATGGGCCCAACCCGGCAAGAAGCTCCTCTTCATGGGCGGCGAGTTCGCCGTCTCCCAGGAATGGAACCACGAGACCGAACTCGACTGGAATCTCCGGCAGTTCGATGAACATGCCGGCGTCAGCCGATGGGTCACCGACCTCAATGCACTCATGAAGGCGACGCCCGCCTTGCATCAACAAGACAGCGAGTCGAGCGGCTTTCAGTGGGTGATCGGCGACGATGCAGCCAATAGCGTGTTCGCTTTCATCCGGCATGGGCGCGAGGGCTCTCCATTGCTGTTTGTGGCGAACTTCACACCGGTTCCCCGCGAGGGTTACCGGTTGGGTGTTCCCCAAGCCGGCACCTGGATCGAGGCCCTCAACGGTGATGATCTTCGCTACGGCGGCAGCGGGGTTCTCAACCAGGGCCCGATTGCTTCTCAGGAGGAACCCAGCCACGGTTTCGGCAACTCGATCGAGATCAAGGTACCTCCGCTGACCGGAGTGTTTCTGACTCTCAGTTGAGCATTCAGTTGGCGTGTCGGGCAACCGATAAGCGACGGTATGCCCTTAGCAATCAAGTTCTCCAATGTCACACGCCGTTTTGGCGCCGTACGAGCCGTGGACAGCCTCAGCCTGGAGGTGCCCGCAGGCTCGATCACCGTGCTGCTCGGCCCCAATGGGGCCGGTAAGACGACCACAGTCAGACTGACCACCGGAGCACTCAACTCCGACAGTGGCTCCATCGAGGTTCTCGGGCTCGACCCTGCGATCCACGGCGACGAAGTGCGCGCTCGCTCAGCGGTCGTGCCTCCGAAGCCCGCGCTGTACGACCGGCTCAGCGGTTGGGACAACCTGACATTCACCGCCGACATCTTCGGCGCAAGCCATGCGGCGATCAGGCCGGCCGCGGAGCGGTTTGGAATCGATCACGCTCTCGATCTCGACGTTGGGGGCTATTCAACCGGTATGCGCACCAGACTGGCTCTGGCGCGAGCCATGCTGCACGATCCAGAAGTGCTGTTGCTCGATGAGCCCACGGCAGGATTGGATCCCGAGTCGGCGCGTGCAGTGCTCGACCTAATCAGGGAACTTGCGGGTCGGGGCCGAACGATCGTGCTGTGCACTCACCTTCTCCACGAAGCCGAGGGCGTTGCCGACCAGGTGGTATTGATGGCGTCCGGCCAGGCGCGGATCGTCGGGAGTCAGGAGGACCTTGCCGACCAGTTCGTGACTAACCCCGCCGTCGTGATCGATGCCGAGGATCGGTCCGTGCTTCGTCTCCTCGAGAAGCACCGCGACGTGGTTTCCGCCGAGTGGAATGGGGCACTCCACGTGCGCCTCACCCACCTGGATCGACTGCCCGACGTCGTCGCCGAGTTGGTCGCTTCCGGGGCCCGCATCACCCGGGTCCAACCCGACAACCCGACGCTCGAGACGCTCTATTTCGAGATGCAGCGCTCACTCCGGGAGACAGCATGAGGTTGGACCGCATGCTCACGGTCGCCAGGATCGACCTCCGCCGCCTCTTCAGGAGCAAGGACTACTGGATTCCAATGGGCTTTCTGGCGGGCGTCTTCTTCGTAGGGCTGCCCTTTCTGCTGCTGACCATTGTGACGTCGACCACAAGCAGCGAGCTCGTCAACAAGATCGGCGAGGTACTGCAGTCGCTCCCCGGGCCGGTACAGGAGAACGTCGTCGGAGAGACTCCGGCGGCGAGGGGTGCCTACATGCTGGCTGTGTATCTACTCGCCCCGGTGGCGATCGTCGTGCCGCTGACGATTTCGTCGGCGGTGGGAGCGCACGCCATCGTCGGAGAACGGGAGCGTGGCACCGGCGAGTTCCTCGCCCACTCCCCGCTGACCGAACGCGAGATCTTTCTCGGCAAGATGCTGGCGAGCCTGGTACCCGGCTTTGCGGCAACCGCAGTCGGCTTTGGCATCTACTCGTTGCTGGTGAACCTCAAGGTCGGCCCGCTCGTTGGGGGTTGGTTCTTCCCGACGCCCGCCTGGTGGGTACTGATCATCTGGGTGGTGCCTCCGTTCATAGCAGTGGCGCTGTCGTTGATCCTCTGGGTGTCATCGAGGGTGCGCAGCACTGCGGCGGCACAGCAAGCGGCAACATTGGTCTCCCTGCCGGTTATCTTCGCGGCGTACGGTGTGTCGAGCGGACTCTTGATCAATCCTGTGGTGGCGGCGCTTACCATCGGCGTTGTCGCCTGGACCTTGGCCGTGGCCGGGTTGATTACCGGATCACGATCTCTCCACCGTGAACGACTTCTCGGCTTCGGAGGAGATGGATGAGCGAACCTGGAGTGAAGCCCGCGTGAGCGCCATGAAGCTAGGCAGCAGCCGGGAGCAACAGATGCGATCCACCCCCGAACAGGACGCAGCCCAGAACCATCGCTTCGCCAACTCCACCGGCTGGGCTGTCCTGCTGGCCATGGTCGTAATACTCGGACTGGTCCTCGCCGCTGTGCTGCCCGACTCGGTGATGAAGAACGATCCGAGCTTCTATGCCGACCGAATTGCGCCCTTGTTTCAGGGAAAGCTGCCCTATTTCCAGTTTGAATTCGAACACCTCCCTCTGGCGATAGTGCCCATGGCGCTGGCAGGCGCCGTCGAACGAGCGACTGGGTACTCGAACTACCCAATCATCTTCTGGGCATTGATGAGCGCAGTGATGTTTGCGATCGCCTATTACGTCGAACGGGTGGGACGACTCCTCGGTCTCGTCGGATCGGCTCGGCGCTGGGTTCTGGTCGCAGCTGGCGTGATCCCGCTGGTCACGTTCCGGGTCGACGGTCTCTCGCTTCTGCTCGCTCTCATGGCGCTCTACTTCATGATTCGGTCGGCTGATAGACCGGCCGCATGGGCTCTAGGCGCTGCGATAGCAGCGAAGGGTTGGCCGGTCATCCTCGCAGTCGCGGATTGGTGGAGTGGACGCCGTCGCCGTGCGGTACTGACCGTGGGAATCACTGCGGTCGGCGGATTGGCGCTGCTGACGATCCCGGGATTCACCTCGGGTCGTTCGTTCACCGGCATCCATATCGAAACCCTTTCCGGCTCACTAGTGGGCCTCTTCCGCACTGCGACGACCTCGTCGGCGCGCACGGTGCTGAATGCCGGCGCCAGTTACGTTGAGGTCGGCGCTTGGGCCCCGTTCTTGAACGCCGCGGTTGGATTGAGTCTGGGGCTCGTAGCCCTGAAGTTGGTCCGAGGTGAGTTTGCGTGGGACAAGGCAGTAGGCCTTCTCGGCGTGCTGATCATTGCGCTCATGCTCGCCAGTCCGCTGCTCTCGGCTCAGTTCATCATCTGGGTGACCCCATTTGCGGCGCTGTCGAGAGACAGGCGCATCAGTTTGGGTGCCGGCGCTATCGCCTTGCTGACGGGCATCATCGTCATGTTCTGGCACATGGACACGGTGTGGTGGTGGTCTGTGATCGTCGTACGTAACCTGGGATTGGTTGGCCTTGGCTGGTTCTGGACATGGACCCTATTCCGCGACGACATGCCGCAAAGAGGTAGATCCACGGGGAATGTGTCGCGTGCAGCGCCCATTGCCGTGTGGGTGATGCCGCTGGTTCTAGCGTCACTCGTTCCGGGTCTGACCTGGGTAGTTACTGAACGGCCGATGTCGATCCGCCTCGAATTGGCGTTGGCCATGTCGTTTGCCGTCGGCGTCGTAGCCCTTGTCGCGCTGGCGGTGGTCTCGCGTGGTTTCACACATCGGATGCGATGGAGCCTCAGCATCGCCACCGTCGTGGTCCTCGTGCTATTCCAATGGCCCACACTGAACAACGTTGGGATCGCAACGGCCGCGGCGTTGCGTGCGCCATTTGTGAAGGAGGCCCTTCCTGTGCTCGTCGCCACCGCCCTCCTCTGGCTGGCGACGCGTCTCGGACACGAATGGCAGTTTGCAGCCCTTCTCGGCACCGGGCTGGCAGTGGTGGTTGCGGGAATGATCGTGATCGGCTCGCCCCGCCTCTTGCCGAAACCGGCTGCAGTTGCGGAGCCAGCTGCAACCGAGGGGCCCGACGTACTCTTGCTGGTGCTCGATGGCTACACCAGGGCCGACGTACTCGCCTCTGTGTTCCATCACGACAACACGGCTTTCTATGCCGATCTGGAAGACCTCGGGTTTGTCGTCCCCGACAAGGCAACCGCCAACTACAGCTTCACATACGGAGCGATGGCGAGCATGCTCGAACTCGACTACGTATTCCGCGAGGGTTGGCTCGGTTCTGAAGGCCAACAGAGGCTGCGGCAAGCACTGTCAGGGGATCCAGAGCTCTACCGTCGTTTTCACGAGGCAGGCTATGAAGTCAGCTACGCCGAGAATGGATGGTCGGGATCCTATTGCGGCCCGGCAGTCGACATCTGCTGGCGAGACGGGCTCGGGGAACGGGTCGTCTGGAACCTCAGTCGGATGACCATCTTTGCGCCACTGCTCGAGGGTGTTCGTCCCCACCCCTTCAATACGGTCTCACTCGAACATCTGAACGCGCTACCCGACATGTTCCGCAACACACGGAAGAATGGAGTGCCCCGGCTGACCGTCGCTCACGTCATTCTTCCCCATCCGCCACTCCTGCTCGACGAGTCTTGCACCCGCCAGTCGGATGGGGCGCGCCACCCGCTGCGGGTTTCTGACCCAGAGCTGTTGGAGCAACGGCGCACCCACTACGCAGACCAGGTCGAGTGCGTCAACAACCGCCTTCTGGACGTTCTAGGCGAAATCATTTCCGACAACCCAGACACGTTGTTGATGCTCACCGCCGACCACGGAGCTGAGTTGACGCGGCCCGAGGATGCCGACGTATCACTGTGGACCGACGACGAACTCGCATCGAGAATGAGCATCTTCTCTGCGTACCGACTACCGGGTTGCGATCGGCAGGCGGGGCCGACAACGACGCCCGTGAATGGCATTCGGCTGACTGCGGGCTGCGCTCTCGGCGAGGACATGCCGACCCTGCCCGACCGTAACTACTGGGTCCCAAGCGGCGCGACGGGCATGGTGATCGACGTGAGTGAGCGGGTCGATGCAAGCTAGACCTTCGGACTCGAAGGCTGCCCGTGAACCTGTCGATCCACCCCGCACCGTCCCGATCATCCTGTGGATCGTGCCTCTTGTTGCAGCGATCACCATTCCGGGGTTGGCGCTTGCGATCGGTGAGCGACCGATGGCCGTACGCCTCGAACAGGCCATCTGGATCGTTGTCGGAACGGGCGCAGTAGCACTGGTTCTCCTGGCCGCACTGACCCGAGGGTTCCGGGAGCGCTGGCGATGGGCCCTCGGCGTGAGTGCGATCGCCGTGTTGATCCTCTTCCAATGGCCGCTCCTGACGTCGGCGGGCAGGAGGGTCAGCGACGCCGTCCCCCTCCCATTCGTTCAAGACATAGTCCCCGTGGCGATTGCGGCAGGTTTCCTCTGGCTCGCCGCCCGCCGTGCCGGTGAGTGGCAGTTTGCGCTGATCTCAGGACTGGGCACCGTCGCTCTGGTCGTTGTGCTCACAATCGCCGCGTTGCCGTTCGTGGAACTGGCGACACCCGCACCACGCGGTGTTGCAGCTCCGGGGTCACCCGACGTCGTCATTCTCGTCCTCGACGGCTACGCAGGGGCCGATGTGCTCGCTACCCAGTTCGCGCACGACAATTCGAGTTTCGAACAGGAGCTCGTGGGTCTCGGATTCGAGATCGCCGGAGCAGCATCGGCCAATTACGGATTCACGTACGCCGCCCTATCTGCGATGTACGAGCTCGACTACGTCCACCACGAAGGCGAGCTAGCTGAGGACGCTCATCCTGCCATGCGAGCCGCCCTCTCTGGTAGCCCGGAGATGATGGATTCATTTCGTCGCGCCGGATACGAGATTGCATTCTTGGAGAACGCCTGGGAGGGGTCACACTGCGGCGCCGCGGTAGACATCTGTATCCGTGACGGTATCGCCGAGCGTGTCCTGTGGCACCTCGCCGGATCCACCGTCCTTGCCCCCATCTACGAATCCGCTCGCCCGCATCCCTTCAACTCGGTCTCGCTGGAGCATCTGGAGTCGTTGGCAGAGGTGGTCACCGCAGACCGCGTCCCGGGCGTTCCTCGCCTGACGATTGCCCACGTAATCCTGCCTCACGCACCCTTCTTGCGCGACGCCGGGTGCGAATACGCCAACTCGGGAGTGCGCCGGGCGTTCAACTCCCCCAGCGAGGATCAGATCGATGCTCGGCGCGGTTTCTACGCAGATCAACTCGAATGCACCAACCGCCTGGTGCTCGAGGCGATGAGTGACGTTGTCAGCGCACGACCCGACACCATCGTGATGATTACCGGAGACCACGGTTCAGGCTCGACGCGGCTTGAAAGCGAGGCCGGCGACGACTGGACCCCGGACTCGATCGAGGAACGAATGAGCGTCTTCGGCGCCTACCGGCTCGGGGGCTGTGCGGAGCGGATCTACCCCTCGATCACACCGGTCAATGGCGCCCGGGTCATTGCCAACTGTGCTCTGGGGAGCGAACTCGACCTCGTACCGGATCTGAGCCTGTGGGCTCCTCACGATGGAAACGGGGTGGTTGTCGACGCGGCGACCATGAGCGACGGCCCGATGGTCGAGCCAGAAACAGTCGAGACGCTAGAGGCCAGGTCGGATGGGCCGTAGCAAAAAGAGCACTCAATGAATTAGAGACGATGCCGAAATAGACTTAGCGGAAAGGATTTGGATGGAACTCGTATTTGCATATCTCGACCCCGGCACCGGAGCAACCCTCGTTCAACTCGCTCTGGCCGGAACAGCCGGCGTTGCCGCTGCTGCCAAGCTTCGCATGAACAAGCTCAAGCGCCGAGTCGCCAAAGAAGCGGCCGAGGAGGAGCAGGTGGCTGAAGGGATCGAGGAGACGGCCGAGACGGTTCCGACAGCCGAATGATCGAATCCGGATCCTTCCGAGATCCGGCATCCCGGGTCTTCTACGAAGACGACCGCGTGCTGCGCGGCCTAGCGCCCGACGCGGCCGCCATCGATACGGCGGTTCGCCAGTCGGGGCTGATGAAGCACCTCATCGACAGGGGCTGGTTCGTTGACAACTGGCGGGTCGACGACGTGACCCCGCCCGCGGGGGTTCCCGATGCAGCAGTAGTCGAGTCGGAGCGGCTGCCGCTGATCAACTACCCCGCCGAGTGGTCGTTCTCGATGTTGCGTGACGCAGCCCTCGCCACCCTGGATGCCAACCTGGCAGCAATACCCAAGGGGTTCATCCTCAAGGACGCATCGGCATTCAACGTGGTGTTCGTCGGACCCAAGCCCACCATCATCGATATTGGTTCGATCGATCACTTCGGCGAGAAGGGCATATGGACGGCCTACGGGCAGTTCTGCGACCACTTCCTTGCACCGCTCATGCTCGAGGCGTATGGCGGTGTGCCTTTCCAGCGCATGCTGCTCGGAGCTACAGATGGGGTCCCCATCGGTGACCTCAACCGCATGTTGCGGGGCCGCTCCGGCGTTCACAAGGGGGTGATGACGCACGTCCGGCTGCGCAGCCTGCTCGAGCGTCGTGCCGCCGGCATGAAGACAGAGTCTCGCCGCAGTGTCGGCAAGGTCGCACTTCCAGCGGCTTCGATCGCCGCCAACATGCGCAAGATGCGCGATCTCGTGACAAGCCTCGAGTCAGCCGCTTCCAGCACGTGGGCCGATTACGAGGATGCTCTGCCGTACGAACTCGACTCCACGCAGGCCAAGGCCGACTTCGTCAAAGACGCAGCCGCGGCGGCACTGTCATTCGATCTGGCAGTCGACGTGGGCGCCAACGCCGGGCTGTTCACCCAGATTCTCGGTGAGCAGTTCGACCAAGTGATCGGTATCGACAACGACGCCGGTGCCGTCGATGCGCTCTATGCGACGGCTGCGAAGGCGGGCAGCAAGAATTTGACCCCCTTGGTAGTCGACATCACCAATCCACCGGCTTCCTTCGGCTGGCGGGGGATGGAGCGAGCTGCCTTCACAGACAGGGTCAAGCCGTCATTCGCCACCTGGTTGGCGGTGGTGCATCACCTCTGCCTCGGGCTGGGTCTTCCCCTCGAGCAAGTGACACAACTCATCTACGAATTCAGCCCGGAATCCGTGGTCGAGTTCGTTGCCACCACCGACCCGATGGCGCAGCGGATCTCGGCCAGCCGTACAACCGAGCTGGCTCCGTACACTCGTGACGAATTCGAGCGCTTCGCACAGGCGGGCGGTTCCATCGTCACCCGGGCCGAAGTGAGCGACAGCCGAACCATGTATCACCTGCGCAGGTCCTGACTTCCTAGAGTGAGAGCACTGCGATTGAAGGGCTCTCATGATGCGCAGAACCATCTTCGAGGATGACCACGAACTCTATCGGCGCGCCGTTCGCGAGTTCATCGCCGCCGAGATAGCCCCCTATCACGACGAGTGGGAACAGGCAGGTGTCGTCAGTCGCGCCGCCTGGGAAGCCGCCGGCGCCGGAGGACACCTGTGCCATGCCGTTCCCGAGGAGTACGGGGGCGCCGGTGTCGACGACTTCCGCTTCCCGGTCATCCTCATGGAGGAACTGGCAGAGGTGCTGGCAAGCGGACCGGGATTTGCGGTTCATTCCGAGATGGCCGTGCCCTACATCACCGCCTACGCCACTGCCGGGCAGAAGGAACGCTGGCTCCCTGGGTGCGTCGACGGCACAACAATCACTGCGATCGCCATGTCCGAGCCCGCCACCGGCTCGGATCTGGCCGGAATCGCCAGCCGTGCGGTCCGCGACGGCGACTCCTATGTACTCAACGGTGCGAAGACATTCATCTCGAACGGGCAACTGGCCGACTTGGTCATAGTTGTCGCCCGCACCTCCGATGACCCGCATCGCGGACTATCGCTGCTCGTGGTCGAGCGGGACATGGAGGGTTTCGAGCGCGGACGAAACTTGGACAAGGTCGGCATGAAGGCCCAGGACACGTCTGAGTTGTTCTTCAGCGACGTCCGGGTCCCGGCAGACAACCTGATCGGCGACGAGGGCGCCGGGTTCTTCTATCTGATGTCCGGGTTGGAGCGGGAGCGAATGGCCATCGCAGTTGGTGCGGTGGCGACAGCAGCCAAGGCGCTTGCGATCACCAAGGAATACGTGACCGAGCGCAAAGCGTTCGGGCGACCCATCGGCAAGTTCCAGAACAGTCGCTTCGCCATCGCAGAAATGCACACCGAGGTCCAGATCGCCCAGGTCTTCCTCGATCACTGCGTCATGGAGCTAGTGGCCGGACGGCTCACCGCCGACACTGCGGCAATGGCGAAGTGGTGGTGCACCGAGCTGCAACTGAAGTTGGTCGACCGCTGTGTCCAGCTGCACGGTGGCTACGGCTACATGATGGAGTACCCCATTGCCCGCATCTACGCAGACAGCCGGGCACAGACGATCTACGGCGGCACCACGGAGATCATGAAAGAGATCATCGGTCGCGGCCTGGGCTTGTAGGCCCGAAACAGTGACTTAACAAAACTGTCGCGAAGCCGTAACCAACGAGCAACGTCTGGGAAACCACGGTGCCATAGGTTGCCTCCAAACCAACTTGGAGGTAATCCGATATGTTGCGTAAAGGGATGTTGAGCCTCGGTCTCATCGCCGTGGCGTTGCTCGGCCCACTGGCCGGCAGCGCGTCCGCCCAAACCGGTGTTGCCGAGGTCGCTACGGCCGTGGACGAAGTCTGGCTGGTCGTTGCCGCCGCTCTCGTCATGCTGATGCAGGCTGGTTTCGCTCTGGTTGAGGCCGGCTTCACCCGGGCCAAGAACGCCGGGAACATCATCATGAAGAACTTCATGGACTTCAGCGTCGGCGGAATCATGTACTGGGCACTTGGCTTCGGGCTTGCCTACGGAGGATCGTCCATTGGGGGACTGTTCGCATACGGCGACGGCTTCTTCTTCAACGATGCCAGCCGGGGATCGGAATGGCTGTTCCAGGTGGTGTTTGCGGCGACGGCGGCAACCATCGTCTCCGGCGCAGTAGCCGGTCGGGTCAAGTTCGTGTCGTATCTCATCTACACCCCGTTCATCACCGGGCTCATCTACCCGGTCGTGTCCCACTGGGTCTGGGACGGGCGCGGGTGGCTCGCAGAACTCGGCTACAGCGACTTTGCGGGCTCCGGCGTGGTTCACATGCTCGGCGGAGTTGCCGCCTTCGCCGGTGTGTTGGTTGTCGGCCCCCGTATCGGCAAGTACGGCGAGGATGGCAAGCCACGGGCGATCCCCGGGCACTCGTTGACCTTGGGTGCTCTGGGCGTCATGGTCCTCTGGTTCGGTTGGTACGGCTTCAACGCCGGCTCGACCCTGGCGGCCGTTGGCCAGGACGTGGCCTACCCGGCCGTCACTACGACTCTGGCTGCATGCGGCGGAGCCGTTGGAGCGATGTTCACTGCTTGGGCCATCACTGGAAAGCCCGAGGTTGGATTCACCCTGAACGGTGTGCTTGCCGGTCTGGTGGGCATTACCGCAGGCACCGCCTCGATCGGGTTCAGCGCCTCGATCCTCGTCGGGATAATCGCCGGGGTCATCATGGTGTTCTCGGTGATCGGCTTGGAGCGGGCCGGTATGGATGACCCGGTTGGTGCGATCTCGGTGCACGGCACAGCGGGTCTCTGGGGCGTGCTTGCCGTCGGCATCTTCGGCGGTGGCAACATCATCGACCAGGCAATCGGGGCCGGCGCCATCATCGCCTGGACCTTTGTGACCAGCTTTGCCGTCTTCAAGCTGGTGGACCGGCTGGTTGGCATCCGGGT
>JASJEG010000061.1 GCA_030064765.1 Acidimicrobiia bacterium
AGACGGCATCGTCGACGCCGGTGAGCCGGGCATACCCGGTGTCGAGATCTCACTGATCTACGGTGGGCTCGATGGGATCATCGGCAACGGAGACGATCTCACCTTCACCACGACGACCGATGCCACCGGCGGCTATTTGTTCACCAATCTGCCGCCGGGCAACTACCAGGTCGTGGTCAGCAGCGGGGTGCCCGCCGGAATGTCGCAGACCTATGACGAGACCGGAGGGCTCGACGCAACCAGCCTGGTGATGGGATTGACCATTGCCGAGATTCACCTCACGGCCGACTTCGGCTACAACGGCACCGGATCGATCGGGGACCTTGTCTGGTTCGACCGTGACTCCGACGGTGTGCAAGAGCCGGCAGAGCCCGGCCTTCCCGGCGTTGAGGTATTCCTCGTCTGGTACGGAGTCGACGGCAGCGAAGGCACCGCCGACGACGTCGCAATGAGCACAACAACTGATCTCGACGGCAACTACCTGTTCCCCGATCTCCCCGGCGGGGGATACGACGTTGTCGTCAATCCGGCGTCGCTTCCGGCCGGTATGGCGCCTACCTACGACCCCGACGGGGTCGGTAGCGTTCACACCTCGTCGCTCAGCCTGGGCGGGGGCAGCCTCGATCCCAACCAGGACTTTGGCTACGCCGGCACCGGCAGCATTGGTGACACGACTTGGTTCGATCGTGACGGCGACGGTGTCCTCGATGGAGACGAGTACGGCATCGGTGGGGTGGACATCGATATCACGTGGGCTGGCCCCGATGGGGCCCTCGGCAACGCCGACGACGAGGTCTTCGCCACGACTACCGATGTGGTCGGCAACTACCTGTTCTCCGGATTGCCGCCGGGGGTGTACTCGGTGACAGTCATCGAGAGCACCCTTCCTGCAGGGATGACACAGACCTTCGACCCCGACGGCACGATCGATGCAACCACCCAGGTCAACCTCGGTGACGGAGAGGACCATTTGCTCGCCGACTTCGGTTACAGCGGATCAGGCGAGATTGGCGACTTGGCCTGGCTCGATCTGAACGGTGACGGCGTCCCAGATGGAGCCGAGCCCGGCATACCGGGTCAGAGCGTCCAACTCGTCTGGGAAGGTCCCGACGGCCTGCTTGGCAACGGCGACGATCAGACCTACAGCACCACCACCGGCGCCGCCGGCGACTACCTTTTCACCGGCCTCCCGCCCGGCGACTACGAGGTCTCGGTAACGGGCCCGATCACGTCGGCAGCGGTCAACACCCACGATGAGGACGGCGACCTCGATTCGCACACTGCAGTGAATCTCGGCGATGGAGCGAGTCATGTCACTTCCGACTTCGGTTATGTCGGGTCGGCGGAGCTCGGCGACTTCGTCTGGCTCGACCTCAACGGCGACGGTGTCCAGGATCCGATGGAGCCGGGTCTCCCGGCCGTCGAGGTCACGGTCACCTGGTACGGCGCCGACGGAGTCCCCGCTGGCGGTGATGACATCGTTCTGCCCACCTACACCACGGATGCCACCGGTCTCTACACGGCCGACGGTCTGCCCGACGGCTCATATGGCGTTGCGGTGACTGCCGGTGTACCAGCGGGACTCGTAAACAGCTACGACGAGGACCTCGATCTCGACGACCAGACAGAGGTAGCCGGGCTGGTCGCAGGTGGCAACCACCCGTCCGCGGACTTCGGCTACGCCGGCACCGGATCCATCGGCGACACTGTGTGGTGGGATCTCGACGACGACGGCTCACAAGGCCCGGGCGAACCGGGATTGGCTGGAGTCGACATGACCCTCACTTGGGCGGGACTCGATGGCGTGGCCGGCACCGGCGATGACGTAGTTCTCACGACCACCACCGACGGTGACGGGGGCTACCTGTTCGAGCACCTTCCCCCAGGTGACTACATCGTGGGAGTCGATGAGGCGGACTTGCCGGCAGGCATGGTGCAGTCCGGCGACCCCGACGCTACCGTCGATGGGCTGTCGGCTGTCACCCTGGGAGCGGCCGAGGCCAATCTCGATCAGGACTTCGGGTATCGCGGTCTCGGTTCGGTTGGCGACTTCGTCTGGTACGACGTCAACAGCGATGGGACCCAGGACGCAAACGAGCCGGGCGTTGCCGACGTCATCGTGACGATTACGTTCTTCGGATCCGATGGGGTTGCCGGCGGCGGCGACGACTACGAGCTGGTGGCAGTTACCGATGCCGATGGGGACTATCTAGTTCCCGGCCTACCGCCGGGGCCCTACTCGGCTGCGGTCGATGCGACCACACTGCCGGATGGATTGAGCCTGGCGGCGGATCTCGACGGTGGCGATCCCGCGGTGACGGACTTCACGCTGGGAGCATCCGAGGATAAGGCTGATGTCGATTACCCGGTGGTGGGCGATGCGTCGCTCAGCGGAACCGTCTGGAACGACATAGACGGAGATCAGGTCGCCGACGCGGACGAGCAGGGTGTTCCGGGCGTCACCGTGATCGTCACTTGGGGCGGGCCAACCGGACCGGTGGTGATCGAGGTAGTCAGCGGTCCTGACGGATTCTGGAATCTGCCGACTTTGCCTCCAGGCGACTACACGGTCCTGCTCGACATGGCCAGCGTGCCCTCGGGAATGGCGCCGACGACCCCGACGCTGGCGATACTTTCGTTGCCGGTAGGCGGCCATGAGGATGTGAACTTCGGCCTCGCCGACCTCGCCGATCTCGGCAGTGTCGTGTGGATTGACGCGAACGGGGACGGTGTTGTCGACTCCGGCGAGAGCGGCATCCCGGATGTGTTGGTGAACCTCTACGACGAACTCGGTGTTCTCGTGGATATCGCTGAGACCGGTGCAGACGGCAACTATCTGTTCTCGAACCTGTTGCCGGGGATGTATACGGTGCAACTCGACCTGAACTCGATTCCCGAGGAACTCCTGGCAACCTGGGATCGCGATGGCAGCCCCGACCTGAACACCGTGGTCGATCTGACGGCCGGGATCAGCGTTCTCGACGCCAACTTCGGCTTTCAGGTTGGGCTCCCGGTCACCGGACTCGACGTGATCTGGTTCGCGCTGTGGGGCTCGCTGGCGCTATTGCTGGGTGCCGGCATGGCCACGATCAGCAGGCTGCGAAGGGATGATGGCTACTAGCGGCGTCTGCGTAGCCTCCAGCCAATCGCCGCCGCCAGGGCGCCGGCCCCTAGGAGGGGAGGTACCCAGACGAGGTCGCCGGGGCCACCCGGTCCGGTGACGTCGCCGCGGAGATCGATCCGCACGGCCTCGTATCGCCGGCCGTACTTCTCGCCCAGGTTCGCTATCTGTTCATCTGGAGCTTGGTAGGGGTCGACATCTGGCTCGAACAGCTTCGCCGCAAAACCAGCTCGGATCAGCACCCGCCTCACGACGTCGATACGTTCAGCTTCATCGGTGACGATCTCGCCGACGCCGTGCACCCGCCGACCATCGGGAAGCCAGACTTCACAGGCGGGGTCGGCGAGGAGGTTGACCAGCCAATGGGTCGTCTTGCCGAAGCCTGCGATGCAGTAGACGACACCTGGGTCGGCGGCGAAGTTGAGTGGAGCAAGCCGCCGCAAACCCGACTTGCGGCCGGTGGTGACCAGGACCATTAGGTAGCCCCGACGCGGACCTGCCATCGTGGATCCCCACCCGAGTCTCCACATCACGAGCATGAAGCGATTGAGTAGGCGGAAGGCAGCGCGCAGCTTGGCGATTTGGGCTTCGGTCACATTCATTGCGCTCAACCGGCTAGCAGCTACTCCGATGGTACCCGGCTGATGAGCTGCGCCGGAGTTTGGCGGAGCCAAACTCGAACGTATTCGCCAGCGTTGAATTCCTGTGGAGTTCGATCGTATCGAACTCCGAGCTGATTGCATCAGCCAAACACTAGAGGCCGCCGTTGCGGGCGGCCTCCGGTGTGAGTACGGAAGGAGAAGGAGTCTTCCCTCCTTACAGTTGTCGGCAGATCTGGGGGAGACTTAACGACAAAAGTGTCGCGCTCTCGGGGGGCCGGAGAAAGAATCGAGGCCGCCGATTCGGCGGCCTCGATCCGGGCTATTAGACGGGAGGTAGGAAGGCATCCAGTCTGAGTACGATATCGGTCTCATCTGTAGCAACCTTTAGAGGTTTCCTTGAAGAACCTGACTGCAGCCCAGAACGAGCTAGTTGCCCATCTGAAGGCGAACAGCTTGTTCACTGACGGGCCCTACAAACTCAGTTCCGGGCTGGAGTCCGACTGGTACTTGGACGGCCGCCAGACCACCTATGACGGGCTAGGCGCGAGGATCGTCGGACGCTGCATTCTCGATGTGATGGATGCAACCGCCGACGCGATCGGGGGAATGACGATGGGGGCGGATCCGATTGCAGTTGCCACGGCGGTGGTGGCCTCGCGGCCGATTCGTGCGTTCAGCGTGCGCAAGGAAGCGAAGGCGCACGGAACCCGAGGACGGCTGGTCGGTCCGGTCAGCGCCGGGGATCGGGCCGTTGTCGTCGAGGACACCGTGACAACCGGGGGCTCAATGGGGGAGGCAATCGAAGTCCTCCAGGAGGCAGGGGTTGACGTGGTGCAAGCGATCGTCCTCGTCGATCGAAGCGGCGGGGCTGCAGCCACTCGGTTGGCAGAATTGGAAGTGCCTCTCGTCTCGCTGCTCGAGCCGGCGGATCTCGGAGTTGCGGAATGAGCAGGTTCACCGTGTCGAAGTCAGGAACCCGTCAGCTGATGATGACCGCGGCGGGATTGCTCCTACTCCTGGCCGCACTGGATGTGGTCGTTCTCCACAAGCTGTCCGATCCGCCGCGAACCGATGACAATGGCGTGATCACGTCGAAAGGTCAGACGGAACGGCGCACCGATCTGGTGTGGGGAACGCTGTTCACGGTGGCGGGAGGAGCCCTCGTTGCCGTCGGTGCCGGTGGCATGCTGACCGGGCGCTCTATCGTCGAGCTCGATGAGGCGGGGATGAATCTGCGGGTTGCCGGCCCCATGTCCTATGTTGCGATTCCTTGGGCCGACATCGTCTCGGTGAGGTCGGGACGGGACTTCGGCGACGACGGGCGGATCCCGATGCCGCAGCTGTTGATCGAAGTGCACGACCGCGCTGGGTATCCCGATGCGCTCTGGGGCGCGATTTGGGAAGGGAATACGTTGCGGGTCGATGCCGACGGCTGGGATACCTCTGCGGAGGATGTGGCCGTCCGCTCTGAGTTGATTCTCGGGCGCACCCAGGAAGGCGACTATCACTGATGCTGGTAGGTGCACATACCAACCCCAAGGACCCGATCGCAGAGGCTGCTGCGCTAGACGCCGATGCGGTTCAGATCTTTGTCTCGAATCCCCAGTCGTACAAGAAGCCGGTACCTCGGGACGATGCCGCAAACCTGATTGCTTCCGGTTTGCCGATCTACGTCCATGCGCCGTACATCATGAATCCAGTTTCGCCGAACAATCGCATTCGAATCCCAAGTCGCAAGACTCTGGCGCAGACCGTCGAAGCTGCGGAGGCGATCGGGGCCCGTGGGGTAATCGTCCACGGTGGCCATGTAGGTGATGATGAGGACATCGGGGTCGGATTCGAGCGGTGGCGCAAAGCGCTGGATACGTTCGAGTCTTCGGTGCCTCTATTGATCGAGAACACCGCCGGTGGCGGTCATGCCGTGGTGCGTGAACTCAACAACTATGGACCGCTTTGGGAGGAGATCGGCGGCTACAACGTTGGTGTCTGTCTCGACACTTGCCACGCCTGGGCGGCGGGTGACGACCTCGCCACTGCGGTCGAGCGGATCGTGGCCGCGACCGGCAAGGTCGACTTGGTGCACTGCAACGACTCGCGTGACCCCCATGACAGCCGGCGCGATCGCCACGCCAACCTGGGTGAAGGGATGATTCCAGAAGAGCTGCTGATCGGAGTGATCAAAGCGGCCCAGGCTCCGGTGATTGTCGAGACGCCGAGCGAAGGTGACGGCCAGAAGAGAGACATCGCCTGGCTGCGCGAGCGGTTGTAGCTCGCTGGGTAAGGGTGAGTTCGATTGCATCGAACTCAAAGCTGATCGCATCAGCCGGCATCGCCTGGCTGCGCGAGCGGTTGTAGCCAGCTGGGTAAGGGTGAGTTCGATTGCATCGAACTCAAAGCTGATTCCATCAGCCGAGATCGCCTGGTTGCGAAGCGCCGGTAGGTGCCCCTGGGCTCTCCTGCGCAACTGAGTTCGCACATCCGTTCTCGTTGAGCAAGCCGGGAAAGCCTCGAGCGGATTGATCCGATCATCATCCGCTCGAATCCTCCTTCCCCCTCTCGAACCCCAGGGTTACGTTGAGATGGTCGACCGAGGAGGGAAAGTGCAACCCACAAAGGACGACCGCTCATCCCGGAGGTTGCTGACAGCATTGCTTGTGCTGGGTCTCGTTGTGGCGACACCCATTGCGGTGTCGGCGGCGGCATCGTTCGTCGATGTGCCGGACACCCATACGTTCAGCGCGGACATCGAGTGGCTCGCCGACGCCGGTGTCACCAAGGGGTGCAATCCGCCCACCAACGACCGCTTCTGCCCCGACAGGAATGTGACTCGTGGCCAGATGGCGGCATTCATGCATCGGCTGGCAGACAGCCAGGAGGTGGATGCGGGGACCGTCGGCGGCCACACCGCCGAGGAGCTGCGCCCGTTTGTGTACACCACTCGCGTAGTAGGGCCGATCGAGATTCCAGGCATATCGACTTTCGAGTCGGTGGCGGATCTGGATCTCCCCGCCGGCAAGTACCTGGTGCAGGCCAAGGCCTTCTTCTGGAGTAACGATCCTGCAGACTGGTGGGCCGACTGTGAGTTGGTCACCGAGAACGTCGATGACGACGTTTGGGTGGACGTAGCGACAGAAGCGGACAACAACCAGACCGCAGCGTCGTTCTTGGCTGTTGACGAGCTGACTGCCCCCATGACCGTCTCGTTGGATTGCCGTGATGGAGGTGGCTCGGTGCACGCTCGTGAGATCGTGATCGCGGCGACAGTTCTCAGCGGCTTCGACGAGGACTGAGTCCGCGTTCTCTCAGATGAGAGACATGAGAAAGGGGCGCCCGCGGTGCGCCCCTTTCTCCAGTATTCGGATCGCAGCTAGCGGAGATACTCCGCAAGGTCGGCGGCGGTGCGGTCCTTCCCGGCGATGAATGCTTCGAGGTTGTCGATGGCCTCGTTGTCCCGGTACTGGATCGGCGGGCTCTTCATGAAGTACGAGGATGCAGCCAGCAACGGCCCCCCTTGACCCCGGTCCAATGCGATCTTGGCGGCCCGCACCGCATCGATGATGACCCCGGCGGAGTTTGGCGAATCCCACACCTCGAGCTTGACCTCGGCGTTGAGCGGCACATCGCCAAACGCCTTGCCCTCGATCCGAATGTAGGCCCACTTGCGATCGGTCAGCCAGGGAACATGATCCGACGGACCGATGTGTACATCACGTTCTGCGATGCCGTTGTCGATCTGTGAAGTAACCGATTGGGTCTTGGAAATCTTCTTTGACTCGAGCCGCTCCCGCTCCAGCATGTTCATGAAGTCCATGTTGCCGCCGACATTCAGCTGGTAGGTGCGCTCGATGACGACGCCACGGTCCTCGAACAACCGGGCCAGGTTGCGGTGGAGGATGGTGGCGCCCACCTGAGACTTGATGTCGTCACCAACGATGGGAATGCCGGCAGCTTGGAACTTGCGTGCCCACTCGGGATCAGAGGCAAGGAAGACAGGGATCGCGTTGACAAACGCAACCCCGGCATCCAGTGCTGCTTGCGCATAGAACCGCTGCGCATCCTCGGATCCGACCGGCAGGTAGGACACAAGTACGTGTGCGCCGGAATCGCGCAGCGCCTGGGCCACATCCACCGGCATCTCTGGGGACTCTTCGACGGTCAGGTTGTAGTACTTGCCCAGACCATCCAAGGTCGGTCCCCGTAGTACCTCGACGCCAAGCTGGCCTACGTCGGCAAACCTGATCGAGTCGTTCTCCCCGGCCCACATGGCCTTGGACAGATCCTGGCCGACCTTTGTCGAATCGACATCGAATGCGGCAACAAACTCGACGTCGCCTATGTGATATCCGCCGAAATCGACGTGCATCAGGCCGGGAACCTCGGCGGCCGGATCGGCTTCGCGGTAGTACTCGACGCCCTGAATGAGGGAGTTTGCGCAGTTGCCGATACCGGCGATAGCGACCTTGACCTTGCTCATTTGTTGCCTCCCATGAGGGTCCGGGGAACCTCGGCCGCTTGCTCGGTTCGCGCATAGGCGATGAGCTGATCGAGCCAGGCAATGGCCGACTCGGTGGCCTCGATGTTGTGCTGCAGCAGGGCTGCCGTGTAGTGGTCTGTCGATCCTTCAGCCACTTCTTGCTGAAGTGCGCTGTGTGCAGTCTTGAGCCGACCGACCAGATGGTTGCGGCGTCGCTTGAGTAGGCGCAGCCGCGCTGCCGGCTCGAGGTACTGGAAGAACGCCAGTCGCATGTTGAATCGGCGGTCCTCGTCGTCATCGCTCGAGTCGAGGATCCGAGCGAGTTCCTCCTGGCCGGAGATTGTCAGTCTGTACGCCTTTCGCCTTCCCGACTGGCGAAGGGCCTCGATGAAGCCTTTCTTCTCCAGTCGCCGCAGGGCCGGGTAGAGAGTGCCGAACGAGACTCGGGAGAACCCGAGAGCCACGAGACGGGCCTTCAGCTCATAGCCATGGCGGGGACGCTTTCGTAGCAAGCCGAGGACTGCAAGGTCGAACATGTTCCATACTATATCGATTCGATATAAATATATCGAATCGATATACGGTGGGCGGCATCGATCCTGCGCTCTAACATCCCGCGGCGATGGCTCGATGGTTGTTGCGCGTCTTGGTAACTGTGCTTCTGGTCGCACTCACGCTTGGCCTTACCGCAGTTGCGGCTTGGGGTATAGATCGGCTCGTTCACGTCGATCAGGTGAACCGCAATGTGACCCTCGACGGTATCGCCATCGGAGGTCTGAGCGTGGCCGAGCTCGAGGGCCTCCTCGACGAAATGGCTGCGGCCCGTGCCGGCGACACGGTCCTGATCCGCGCGCCGGGGTACGCAATCGAGGTCACCAGTGCCGCAGCAGGAATCAGTTTGGACGTCGCTGCTACCCGGAGCGCCGCCCTGCAAGCGGGCAGGGAGGATGGCGCGATCTCTTCCTTCTCGGCATGGCTCACGGCGCTGCGTGACCCGGTGGAGGTCCAACCCGTCTATTCGATCGACATCGGGGTGGCGAGCGAGATGATCCGGTCGGCTCCCGGCTGGGTACGCGTGCCGCCAACCGAGCCCAGCTTCACGGCAGCGTCCGGCGAATACATCGTCACCTCCGGCACGGACGGCGAATACATCGATCCGGTGGCGACTGCAGAAGCACTGGCGGCTGAGGTGACCTTTGGCCGACCGCCGTTCTCGGTGGATGTGCCGTGGAGCCCGATGGCTCCACAGTTCGGCGACGAACACGTGGCGCAGGCACTGGTGGCAGCATCCGAGCTGACGGACACCGATCTCACCGTTCGCCTCAATGGCCAATCGGCACATATCGGTCGAACGACGCTCAACCGCTGGATCGATTCGGCGGTTGGCAGCGACGGCCTGGTTCCGGTCTTCAACGAGGAGCGTGTGACCGAATCACTGGAGCGTCTCTTCGCCGGCCATACATCGCCCTTTCCTCAACCGATCTACCTGGTAGAAGGCCAGCAGGTGACCTACGGCTTGGACGGCCCCCCGGCAATGGGGTGCTGTCAAGACGGGGCCGCCGAGCTGCTGTACCGCGAAGCGGAACGCGGGGGAAGGGCTTTCGTCTTCCTGCCTACCAAACCCATCGAGGACGATGGGGGAGCAGCCCGGGTTGCGACTATGGGGATTGCGGAACTCGTCTCGGAATTCACCACGAAGCATGCGTGCTGCCAATCCCGGGTGTCCAACATCCAGCGCATTGCGGATATCGTGCGCGGCGTCGTCATCCATCCCGGCGAGCGTTTTTCCGTCAACGACTTCGTCGGTGAGCGCACGAGAGAGAAGGGCTTCGTGGCAGCCGGAGCAATCCAGCAGGGTCATTTCAAGGACGATGTGGGCGGCGGGGTATCGCAGTTTGCGACAACGCTGTTCAATGCAGCCTTCTTTGCCGGTCTCGACTTCGATGACTACCAGTCGCACACCATCTACCTCAGCCGCTATCCCTATGGCCGGGAGGCGACGATCAATTACCCGGACGTCGACCTGGCGCTGATCAACAACACCCCATACGGGGTGTTGATATGGACCGATTATGACGACACGTCCATCACGGTGGAGATGTATTCAACCAAGCACTGGGAGGTCGAGCAGACCGACCAGCGCACCTGGCGCTCCGGGGCCTGTCGATCAGTTGAGACATTTCGCTCCCGCACCGGCCCGGACGGAGAGGTGCTCGAAGACTCGGTCAAGGCACGCTATCGCCCCGCCGAAGGCCTCGACTGCAACGGCAACCCCACCCCAAAGCCCCGGGGATAGGACCAAGCGTCCCAAGGACCGGGACGCCCCGTCACCCAAGCCTCGCAGCTGACCTGGCCGGCTCATGCACCCGGACGATGGTCCGAACTGAGCCGTAGGAACCTGACAACGGGACGCTCCGCCGAGTCGAGTATTTGCCACCGTGTTCCCGCCTTACACTTGCAGTATGGAATGGAGTCGTGACGGCGGCCTCGTCGTCTTGTTCATAGTCTTGTTCTTGATCGCAGTCGTGCTTGGCGCTGCGGAGACCGCACTGGTGCGCGTTTCGCGCGTGCGCATCGCCGCGCGCGCTGAAGAGGGCAGCCGGCGCGCCCAACGTACCTTGGGCTTGCTCGATGATCTGCCGCGGGTCCTCAACACCATCTTGCTGGTTGTGCTGCTGGTCCAGATTGGCGCCGCCACGGTCACCGGGATCCTGGCAGAGCGCTGGTTTGGCAGCCTCGGCGTCACGATCGCATCGGTGATCCTCACCATCTTCCTGTTTGTCTACTCAGAGGCCATCCCCAAGACGTTTGCCTACCGCAACGCCGCCACCGTCATCATGGCCCTCGCCTACCCAATTGGCGTGCTGACCTCGCTACTGCGGCCGGTGGTCTCGGTGCTGGTCAAATTCGCTGATCTGCACGCCCCGGGGAAAGGGATCGCCACTACCCCAACCGTGACCGAGCGAGAACTGCGGAGTCTCGCCGAAGCTGCGGCGACCGAAGGCCAGATCACCGATGCCGACCTCAACTTCATCGAGGGCGCCTTCAGATTGGGGGACCGTGTCGCCGAAGAGGTCATGGTGCCCCGAGTCGACGTTGTCGGGATTCCGGCAAGAGCTACGGCACAGGATGCGCTCGACACTGTGTTGAGGACCGGGCATCGCCGTCTTCCCGTTTACGAGGAGACCATCGACAACATCGTTGGTGTGGTCCGGCTGCGGGATTTGATCTCCGGCTCGGACGGGACGGTCGCCAAGAAGGCTTATCCGCCGCTGTTTGTTGCCGAGTCGAAGCGAGTCGTCGACTTGCTCAGGGAAATGCAGGACGCGGCTACCCATGTGGCCATCGTTGTGGATGAGCACGGCGGCACGTCCGGCATGGTGACCATCGAGGACATCATCGAAGAGTTGTTCGGCGTAGTCAGCGAAGAGGGGATGGTGGCAACACCGCTGCTGCGTCCGGTCGGAAGATCGCGGTGGCTGGTTGACGGCCGAATGTTGACCGATGACCTGGAGAAGTCTCTCGGTGTCACCTTGCCGGAAGGCGATTGGACAACGGTGGCCGGTCTGGTGATGGGACTGGCAGGCGAGGTGCCAAGACCGGGGACGGAGCTCAAGGCAGACGACCTACTGCTTCGGGTAGCCACCGTGACCAGGCGCCGGATCAGGCGGGTGGTCGTCACTCTGGCGAACGAGGAATAGGTGTTGACCGCCACTCCGGCGATAAGCGGCGAGAGAACGAAAGGAGCTGGCTAGTGGAGACTCTGGTGACAATCCATTCCTGGGTTCGCTGGTTGGTGTTGCTGGCTCTGCTCACCGGCGCGGTCATTGGCGTCTATAGGTACCGCGCCCAGGCCGGTTTCGAACCAGGCCTTTTCCAGATCGCAGCGATGACCGTGGACATCCAGGTTGCCATCGGCATAGTCATCTGGATCGTCGACGACGGCTGGAGCGAGACCTTCTTCTTCAAAGTTCTTCACCCGGCGTTCATGCTGGCTGCGCTTGCCGTTGCCCACATCGGACTGGCGGTCGGCAAGCGTCGCAACGACGTCCGCTCCAACGTGCTCGCCGGAGGCTCATCGCTGCTGGCGCTGGTGCTGGTGGTCATGGGTATTCCCTGGGACCGCCTCTAGACGGCTGTCCAACCCAAACTGCCTGCCTGACAGATCGGTGTCCCGCCAGACGCGATTTGACAAGTCACTCCTCTACGTCGAATAGGGAGTCCGCCGTCGTCACATAGGTTGTGCCGGCAATGCGGCCTACCGCGCACAGCTTGCGGTGGTCGATCCGAGTGCCGTCGAGAACGTCATTCGCAACATGGATGCGCAGCACATCGCCGAAGACGACAGACGCGCTTGCCGGGTCTCCCAGATCCACGATCTGCATGACCCGGCACTCCAGCGCTGCCTTGGCCTCCGCCACATAGGGAGCTGTGACCACGTCCCCCCTCGTTGCGGTCAGCTTTGTCTCGGCGAATTCGTCGATGTCCGGCGCATACGTTGTTGCGGTGGAGTGCATTGCATCGACGAGACTCTCGTCGACGATGCTCAGTGTGAACTCACCGGTGGCGATTACATTCGCCAGGCTGTCCTTGATCCTTGCCTGGGGTCTCCCTGTCGAGAAGATCACGGTCGGCGGAGTGGCCGCCACTGCATTGAAATACGAGTACGGGGCTAGGTTCCTGGTGCCATCTACGGCGACCGTACCCACCCAGCCGATTGGCCGGGGAATGATCAAGCCGGTCAGGAGCTTGTAACGATCGGTCCCCCCGAGTTCCTGCATGTCGAAGCTAGTTCTCTCCATTTGGCGGACACTAACCGCCCAGCATGGTGCGAAGCGGCAGCATCCTCGAATGCCGGCGGCTCCGAACACCAATAGCGACAACAAGGGTGAAGATGATCTACAGGATCCTTGGCATACCCGGCAGTTTGCGTAGGAACAGTCTGAATCGTTCACTACTTCGCACAGCCGCCGAGGTCATGCCCGACAATGGAAAGCTCGAGCTGGCGGACCTCTCGGATCTGCCGCTGTACAACTGGGATCTGGAGCAAGAAGTTGGCTTCCCGGATCCGGTGCAACGGTTCCGCCACCAGATTGCCGAAGCGGATGGATTGCTGTTTGCCACTCCGGAATACAACTACTCGATGCCGGGCGCCCTGAAGAACGCACTTGATTGGGCGTCTCGAGGAGGCGACGAAGCTCCAATCAACCGCAAGCCGGCAGCGATCATGGGTGCCGCCGGGCGGCTCGGTTCGGTGCGGGCGCAGATGCATCTACGAACCGTTCTGATGCACAGCGATCTGCGCGTGGTGCAGAAACCCGAGGTGCTGATCGCCGGCGGCGGCAACTTCACCGACGGGGTGCTGACCAATGACCGCTACCGCGACCAAGTGGCACGTTTGTGCGCTGCCCTCATTGAACTGATCGAGGCTGACTACTAGGCCGGTTGCCCAGTTCTGAGGCTGTGCCGTTGCGCTAGCTGAGGGTGGCGTCGGCGACAAAGAGGTTTCGCAGCAAGGGGTCGATGGTTTCCAGTGTGCCGGAAACCGTTACCGTCTCGCCTTCGTTGCGGGTCCGGCCGCTGGGATTCTCGACGACCACACTGATTTCTGTGTTGCCGTAGAGGTCGTTGTTGACAGTAGCAACGGTGATGGTCAGCTGGCCTCGGTCGACGTTTTCGACACGGCCCTGCCAGCGAATCGGGGCATCGGCGTATGTGGTGTTGAACTTGGCACGCGTCTCGAAGCTCAAGTCATCTCCCCCGAATAGGTCCGTGGCCAATGTGTCGACGTCCACCGTGTTGTCGTGGCTCACCCGTTGCGTTTGCAGAGCCTCTCGCCACCCGACAACATCGGGGTCCGCCGGAGCGATCTGCTCGAGCTCGGCCAGCCGTTCGGCAGCGGCCGCCTCCCGGCCGGCAGCTGCCAGTGTCTCGACCTCGAAGATCCTCTGATCCACGTCGTCTGGTTCGGCCTCGATCCTTTCCCGGATCCGCCCGGCGACATCGTCGAGCAGACCCTGCTCTCGATCCACGACCATGTCGTCGCTTACCCCTGCGTCGGGGGAGGACAGCAGCCGGGCGGTTGCCGCCAGCCGTTGAATGGTCGACTTGAGGCGATCGCGATTGCTCTCGAAGCCAGTCTTGCTGAACGTGATGTTGTCGTCCGAGATGACAACACCTGAATATGAGGCAACCAGACGTAGCAGGCCGGTGCGAACCGATGGGGTCAGCAGCGCTCGCAACCGGTTGGGATTGTTGGTCTTCACGACGAACGTTTCGTCGAAGAGACTGTCGCCGATCTCGACGTCCTGAGCACCGAACAGTTTGGTGATGGCGGCGAAGGCTCCCTGTCGTTTCAGTTGTAGCTCGAAACCGAGATGCGGGTACGTAACCCGATAGCGGGTATAGGTCGTGCTGTTGTTGCCGGAGCGTTGCACGTAGGTGTCGATGTGGACGGGTAGTCCGCCGATGGCTCCGGTGAGTACCGGCCGGGAGATGCCACTCCCAACCTGGAAACCCAGTCCCAGCTCCCGGGCGACTTCGTTCCACATCTGCACGGTACGCTGGTGCGACCTCCAGGCCAGGAAGGCGATGAGGACCACCAGCAGGAAGATGATCGGAAGGATGGCAACCATTAGCCAGAGTGTACGGGACGCACCGGCCCCTCCCCAGTCGCCGGCGCGGTAGAGGTTCGTTGTGCGGTCTCTGCGGCTTCTGCTCCTCGCTGCGTTTCTGGTTGCTGCCGGCTGTTCGGACGGCAGTGGTGACCAGACGACTACCAGCTTCGCTGCTATCCCTGGGGTTCCCGATAGACCCGCCATCGAAGTCGTTGAGGAGATGCTTGCGGCGATGAACGCTGCCGACCCGGCGGCGTTGCTCGACTACCACCACCCGAATGCGGTCGTGACTTCGTTCGAAGGCGACTCGTTCTCGATTGCCGACACGCCAGGATCATCTGGCGATGATTTCGATGGCGATGGGGTGGCGACTAGCGCTGATGTCATCCAGTGGAACTTTGCGATGAGGGAATCTTGGGGTGAACGGTCGACTTGGGAATGCCGCAAGATCGACGAGGCAAGTGTCCAATGCACGCTCTCGACGACGAATGATGTAATCGGCACTGGTCCGGGGCTCGATTGGTTGGAGATCCAGTCCTTCAGGGTGGAAGCGGGGCTGATTGTCGAGGTCCGCTCGATGACCGATCCGGATTACAACGCCCTTTCCGACACGACGATGGTGAATGAACTATTCGCCTACGAGAGATGGATCAACCAGGAACACCCCGAGCGATGGAGTGAGCTGTTCGAGGAGCCTTGCTGCAACCTCGATTTCAAGAGGTCACCGGGCACCGTTCCCATCCACAAGGAACTGATGGCGGAGTTCATTGAAACCCGGTGAAGCTCAGCGGAGCAAGATTGCCGCAGCCAGACCCAAGATCAGCACGTTCCCAGCTACGACTGCTGCACGCTGAATCCGCGGGGTCATGCGGGCGCCCGCAAAACCTCCTATGGCGGCGATCAACGCTTGCCAGGACATCGATGCCAGAAAGGCCCCGAAGACAAAGACGACTCCATCTCGCGGTGTCAGATCTGCGGCGACTCCGAGGCCGATCACGACGGCTGCGAAGTACACCACCGTCAT
>JASJEG010000062.1 GCA_030064765.1 Acidimicrobiia bacterium
CCTCAGCTCCCCACTCCACGTGTTCCTCTAGGTGGCGCCGTAAGGCTTGCAGTGCTCGCGCCGGATCGTCGCCGGGGGCGATCCGCATGCTCACCTTGGCCCTGGCAACCGGGACTAATTGGTTGATTGCCTCCGCGATGGGGGGTGCGTCCACCGCTAGTACCGAGATGGCCGGTTTCGTCCACATCCGCGACGTGACCGAGCCGCTTCCGAGCAGCTCGAGACCGGCGACCGATTCCGCCTGAGAGCGCAGCTCTTCCTCGGTCATGTCGAGCATCGTTTCGTCGGAAGACACAAGCCCGGCTACCGCCACTTCGCCGTCGGGACGATGCAGCGTTGCCAGCAGGCGGGTCAGCGTCGTCAAGGCGTCCGGTAGCGCTCCACCAAACACCCCGCTGTGGACCGCATAACGCAGGGTGCGGACCTCAACGACACAGTCGGCTAGTCCTCGCAGAGAAGTGGTCAAAGTGGGAACTCCCGTGTCCCAGTTACCCGAATCCGCGATGACGATGACATCGGTAGTGAGCAGGTCCTCATAGGTTTCGAGGAACTCGCCGAGATGGGTGGATCCGACTTCTTCTTCACCCTCGATCAGGATCTTGATTCCGATGGGCGGCCGTCCGTCGAATGCGCGCAGTGCTCCGAGATGAACGATGATGCCCGCCTTGTCATCGCTCGTACCTCTTCCGTAGATGCGGCCGTCACGCAGGGTTGGCTCAAACGGAGGCGTATCCCATTCGTGTGCGGGTCCGGCCGGTTGCACATCGTGATGTGCATAGAGCAATACAGTCGGAGCGCCGGGAGGCGCAGTCAATTCGCCATAGACGGCGGGATGGGCTCCCGGTATCTCCAGCAGCCGCACCTGTTGCAGTCCGGCTGCGGCAAAGAGCTCGGCTGTGTGTTCGGCTGATCTTCGCACCTGCATCGCGTCGAATCCGGCTGCGCTCACCGATGGGATTCGGACGAGGGCGGCAAGATCCTCCAGGAGCGATGGCATCAGCTCGTCGATCTTGTGGGTCAGGTCTTCATGCATGGCGCGAGCCTAGGAGAATCCTGATCGTGTCTTTGCGCTAAAGGACTAGGGGTGGTTGATCGACGTTTAGTACCGTAGGCCGCGCGGAGGTGATCGAGTGGGCTACCTATCCGAGTTCCTGATTGCGGGCATTCTGCTGACCCTCGGTTGGTTCTTCTTCACCGAGGTTCTTCCCCGCTGGATGGCGGATCGCGCCGCCAAGCCACCGGAACAGCCATTGACAACACTTCCCGGCGTGGAGGAGCAGCCGATCATTGCAATCGATGCCGAGGCATCGATCGAGTCCAGCCGGGCCACGCACGACGCATTCCTCAGCGAGGCATCGGATCTCATCCTCCAAGCGCGCGGTGCGGAACTATTCACCGCCGACCTACTCGAGCAGGCTGCGGAAAAGGCCCAGGATGCAATCAAGCTACGTCCGGGGAGCTTCAACGCAAACATGCTCGCCGGCGAGATCGGCGTCAAGCGGGCCATGATCGCCGACACCACCGAGGCCATCGGGCTGCTCGAAGAATCGGCCGTGAGGTTCGCCACTGCCACGGAAACCAAGAAGGGCGTGATCGATGCCTACGTCGGACGCGGTTGGTCGCATCTCGAGCGTGCCCGGCGTCTCGACGACGATCGAGCAGCATCCGCGTACCTGGATGCGGCTGAGGTGTTTCTCAAAGGGTTCAGGGTGAGCCCGCAGAACCTGTTCATACTGCGCGGCTGGGGCATGGCGATCGATGGCCTTGCCCGGGTGATTGGCGACACCGCAGAGTCGGTGCGCGCAGCTGAGGACGCCTACCGGCTGGCACTTGCGGAGCATCGCGGGGGCGACCACGAACTGCATGCTTGGTACGCAGAGATCCGAGCCGCAGACGAGCCGACGCAAATGCAGATGCCGGCCGTGCGTGACCTGTACTGACCAATCGAAGAACTAGCCACCCTGCGGTAGGTCCGATGACCCTTCGGGAATCGAGCCGGATCGAGTAACGTCGAACGCGCAGAGAGGACCATTACCGAGGAGTGCAGATGGCGCGGCGACGCTCACGGGGACAGGATCGCGATCAGCGCGTCACGGGTTTTGCCGATCGCATAGCTACAGCCACCAAGCCTGAGCCGTCCGGATCGACCCAGGGCGAAGGATCTACTGTCATTACCCCCGGGCTGACCCGCTATCAACGCCGCTCGGCCAATCTCCCCGCAGGGGCCAAGTCGCTGACGGCTGAGGAAGTCACCAACATCGTGATCGACCTTTCCGACTCGGAGGCAGACGATCTCTCCGAGGATGAGGACTCGGCCGAGCGACCGCTGGCCGACATACGAGCCGACGACGAGCCCTCGCAGGACGAGTAGCTGCTCAGCGCGGGCTCTTGGTGACTTCGCCCCGGATCGGTCCGGCGGCCCACTCAATCGGCATATGCCTTCCCTCGGGCCCCCATGTTCCGGCGGCGTATTCATGCAATGGATGGTCTGCCGCAGCCTCGATGACCGGGTCAAAAAGACGCCAGGAGGCTTCAACCTCGTCGGCGCGAACAAACAGTGTCTGATCGCCCTGCATGATGTCGAAGAGCAGCGTTTGATAGGCGTCCGGCAGACGGTCGAACTCGTCCGCATACATGAAACGAAGCTGCTTCTGGGTCAGTTTGAGTGTTTCGCCTGGTGATTTGACGTCGAAGTGGACCTCGAAGCCTTCGTTCGGCTGGAGAATCAGCTTGATGATGTTTTGGTGTTCGACGCATTCATCACGCTTGCCGTGGAACAGACAGATCGGGGGAGGACGGAAACGGACGACGATCTGCGAGCTCTTGGCGGGCATTCTCTTGCCGGTCCGCAAGTAGAAGGGAACGCCCTGCCATCGCCAGTTGTCGACCTCGATCTTGAGGCTCACGTACGTTGGAGTGCGAGAGCCGTCCGGCACTGACCCCTCTTCCCGATACCCGTTGACCCGCTCGCCATCGAAGACCCCAGGGCCGTACTGGCCCAGAGTGACCTCGTCGAGATCGATCGAGCGGATGGCGTTGAGCAGGCTGACCTTCTCATCCCTGATGGCTTCTGCGTCAAAAGAGTGGGGGGCCTCCATCGCTACCAGCGCCAGTAGCTGGGTGAGGTGGTTCTGCAGCATGTCACGAATCACCCCGGAGTTGTCGTAGTAGGCCGCACGGTTCCCGATCCCGAGCGACTCGGCGACGGTGATTTCGACCGCGTCGACCCGATCGCGATTCCAGCTCGACTCGAACAACGCGTTGGCGAATCGAAACGCCAGGAGGTTGCGCACGGTCTCTTTGCCGAGGTAGTGGTCGATCCGGTATATCTGACGCTCGTTGAAGTGGCGGTGCACCAGCTGATTGAGGTCTTCCGCGGATCCCAGGTCATGGCCGAAGGGCTTCTCGAGAACAAGCCTGGTCCAACCGGGGCTCTGGTTCAGGCCGGAGTTGCTGAGTGAGGTGATGACGCCCGGGAACGCCATCGGTGGCAGGGCAAGATAGAAGACACGATTGCCGGGAAGGTGGTGGGCCGTCTCAATGGCGGCGATCTTGTCGGCCAGCCCGCTGAGCGTGCTCTCGCCGCGGTCCACCCGCTGGTAGTAGACCCGCTCATCGCACCAGGCATCGACGTTGGTCAGCCCTGCCTCACCGAGCGCCTTGCGGGCGAAGTTGCGGTACTCGGCGTCGTCGTAGTCCTTGGAACCCACGCCGAGGAGCACCACCTTGTCGCTCATACCCGACTCGTCCATTATCTGATAGAGCGACGGCATGAGCTTGCGGCTCGTCAGGTCGCCGGTCCCTCCATGGATGATGAACAGGTGCGGTTCAGGCATTGTCTCCAGGCTCTTCAGTCACGATGGCGTGGCCGCCAAACCCCTTCCGCATTGACGCTAACAGCCGGTCGGCGAACTCTATCTCGTCGCGGGACTCGATCCTTCCCATGAGAGACAGCCCAATGACGGGAGCGGCGACGTTGAGGTCGATCGCCTCGAAAACGGTCCATCGTCCCTCACCGGAATCCGGCACGTACGGGGCGACGCCGTCGAGTTGCGGATTCTCCGCCAGCGCCGCCGTTGTCAGGTCCAGTAGCCACGATCTAACCACCGACCCGTGCCGCCAGATCTCGCCGATCTGGGACAGATCCAGCCCGAACTCCTCCTTGGCGTTGAGGATGGCGAAGCCTTCGGCATAGGCCTGCATCAAGCCGTACTCGATGCCGTTGTGAATCATCTTGGCGTAGTGCCCCGCACCTGGGGGCCCGACGTGGCCCCATCCTGTAGTTGGGCTCGGGGCCAGGGTCTCGAACACCGGACGGAGAGCGTCGACTGCGTCGGCCGCACCGCCAACCATCATCGAATACCCCTCGGTAAGGCCCCAAACGCCTCCGGAGGTGCCGACGTCGATGTAGTGGTGGCCGCTGGTGGCACACGCCGCCGCCCGGCGCTGCGTCTCTTTGTAGTAGGAGTTGCCGCCGTCGATGATGGTGTCCCCGGCTTCGATGAGAGGCAGCAGCGCACCGATCGTGTTGTCGACTGGGGGGCCGTGCGGCACCATCATCCAGATCACCCGCGGAGCCGTCAGCTGCTGCACCAGATCCTGCAGCGAATCCGCACCGTGGGCCCCGCGCCCAACGACCTCTCGCACGGCCGCAGCATCGAGGTCGAAACCAACGACTTCGTGCCCGCCCTGCAGCAGACGCTCCGCCATGTTGGCCCCCATCTTGCCGAGCCCGATCATGCCGATCTTCACTGATTAACCCCTGTGTAGTCGGTGAATGCAACACCGTAGTGGGTCGCATTCTTCCGTCGGTCAGTAGATGAAGTACTCGATGACGCGTCCCAGCCGTGATTTCTTGGCCGATAGGTTGGCGTACACGACCAACGCCGGTGCGTCCATCATCTCCGTGATGCGGTCGGCCAGGTCGGTGAAGATTCGAACCCGCGAAGCCACCGCGCCGAGAACGACCAAGTTCGCCCCGCGAGACAATCGGGCCAAGGTGTCGACGAGTTCCTCGGCAGGCTCGATACGGCTCTCTGTCGGCTGGTCGATCATTTGGTGGAGGTGCTCGTGATACTCCCGGATGGAGGCGACCTGGGCCTCGGTGGCCTCCTCGTTGACGACATGGACGAAGCGGATCGACGCGTGCTCACGCTGTGCGATGCGATCTGCGAGGCTGATCTTGAGCACGTCGTATGGTCCGCCGGACCCCATTATCACGATCGTCTCGATCTCTTCGAGACCTCGGTTACGGAACAGGATCGTGTCGCACTCGGAGTTGTCTCGTAGCCAGCGCAGGTCGCGCACGAACGGCTTGTTGGCACGAATGTCACTGGGCATCTCCGCCAAGAGGAGGTCGATGTCGCTCTCATTGATGCGGCGTTGATGATCCTCGCGGATGGCGCACGGAATGATCTCGTTCAGCTCGATGCCAACCCGCTTGGCAATCGCGTCGATTTCCGAAGCCCAGGCCTGCTCCTCGCGCGTCCCCCCGGTGCCGCCCCGATCGACTCGGCTGATGTCGACCTTGCCGCCGGCTCGCGTGAGATCAGCGGCGATCTGCAGTATCTCTCGCAGCCGCCGTCGTCTCATCCCTCGCCAGGTCAGCACCAACACGTGGTCGGCTCCCGGGTGAGAAAGGGCTTCTGCGGTGAGGTCCACCAGCCTTTCTGTGTCCCGAATCCGCAATGCATCGAGCGAGGCGCTCTCCCGAGATGCCCGACTGCGACCGAAAGCGCGGTACCAGAGAAACCCGCCGGCAACTATCAACACCGCTCCGATCATCGGGATGATGCCCATCTGGGTGAGCAGGATCAGCGCGCCGGCAATCCCGAAGAGCTGTGTCCAGGGGTAGAGCGGTGACTTGAAGGTTGGCTGGTACCAATCGAGATTGCTTTCGCGGAAAGCGAGAACGGCCAGATTGACCAGCGAGAACACGATCAGCTGGAAAGCCGATGCCAGCTTGGCGAGTTCGATGAGCGGCACGAATGCAATGAGCACCAGCAACACGCTGCCGGTGAGCAGCGTCGCAGCCGCCGGTGTGTTGCGCTTGCTCACCCGCGCCAGGAAAGGCGGAGCCAGCGCCCGGCGTGCCATGGCAAACGGGTAGCGGGACGATGCCAGGACGCCGGCATTGGCCATCGAAATCAATGCCACGATGGCCACGAGGGTTATGAGGTCGACGCCAACAGGGCCCATGAATACCTCGGCTGCCGTACTCATGGGAGTGACCGTGTCGGCTAGTACCTCAACTCCCACGGTCCCGACCATGACCCAGGCGATCAGTGGGTACACGACGATCATCAGCCCTACCGAGAGCATGATGCCGGCGGGCAGGTTGCGCTCCGGTTGGCGAATCTCTTCGGCGATCGAGGCAACTTTGGTGACACCGATGAACGAGACGAACACCAATCCCGTTGCCGAGAGCAAGCCCTTCAAGCCCTGGGACAGAAAGGGCTCGAACTCGGCGGCGTCGACCGAGGGAGCACCGCGCAGAACAAACACCGCCAGCGCCCCGAGTACCAACGCAATCAGGAAAGACTGGAAACTCGATGAAGTCTTGGCGCCGGCGATGTTGATCGCAATGATCACCATCCCCAGGGCAAGTGCGACCGGTCTCTCCGGGAGATGCTCGAAGAGCTTGAGGTAGGCACCCAGACCGACGAGGGCGAAGGCAGATTTGAAGATCATCGAGAACCACACGCCGAACCCGGCGATCGTTCCCATGAGCGGCCCCATTGCCCGGTCGATGTAGAGGTAGATACCGCCAGACTCAGGCATGGCGGTTGCCATCTCCGACTTGGAGGCCGCCGCCGGGAAGATGATCAGGCCCGCAAGGAAGTACGCAAGGACAACGCCCGGTCCTGCGATCTTGGCCGCCAATCCGGGCAGGACGAATATCCCGCTGCCGATCATTGCCCCCACACTGACGGCAAAGACCCCGTAGAGGCCAAGTTTGGCTTCCAGCCGATCGGTCACGTTCGGATCCTCAGGTCGTCTTGCCCAGCGAAACTCGGAGATATCGGGTACGCGTAACCCGCCGCAATCTTATCGAAACCTGATTTCTGCCTTAGGGCGATCAAGAATCGTGCCGACGATAGTGGTGGCATGAGATCAGACACCATAAAAGGCCGGTCGATTCGGCCTCGCTCGCGCCGCCCGAAGCAGTACGGCAGCGATCGGGTTTGTTTGGCGGAGGACTGCGATACGCAGCTGTCTCGCTACAACTCCAAGGAGTACTGCCACAACCACGCTCCGAAGCGGTACCCCCGGGTGCGCGGACGCATTATCGAGACAAGCTAGGAGCCGCCGGCCCCGGTAGCCGGCAGCGGCGTTGGTGTAGGTCTGACCGGCGGCGCGTCCCCAGCCTGTGCTCATCGCTCTTGAGAACCTCTTAACCGTCCGCTCTCATGCGGCTCTCATGTGCACCTGCTAAATGTGTTTCCATCATCGGTAACACCGAGGGGTGAAGGTGTCGCAGCAACCCTCCAATCGAATTCTCGTGGTCGAAGACGACGGCGCAGTTCGCCGTGCCGTCGAACGTGCTCTCACCTTCGAGGGTTACGACGTAACCACAGCCCGAGATGGTGCTGAAGCGCTGGCCGTTGTACTCAACGATCAGGTAGACGCAATCGTCCTCGATGTGATGATGCCCATCGTCGATGGTCTCGAAGCATGCCGCCGGATACGAGCCCGCGGGGATACGACGCCCATTCTCATTCTGACCGCTCGCACCGAGGTGACCGACCGAGTGGCCGGGCTCGATGCCGGTGCAGACGACTATCTGGTCAAACCCTTCGCCCTGGAGGAACTGCTCGCGCGGTTGCGTGCCCTGCTGCGACGATCCTCGGGCAGTGTTGCCGAGGTAGTGAAGGTCGGAGATCTCGTGATGGACACCGGAGCGAGAGAGGTGCGGCGCGGCGACACTCCGATATCGCTCACCAAGACCGAGTTCGACCTACTCGAGTTGCTGATGAGCAATGCCGGGATAGTGATAGACCGCGACACGATCTACGACCGGATCTGGGGATACGATTTCGAGACTTCGTCTAATTCCCTCGACGTCTACATCGGCTATCTGCGGCGCAAGACCGAGGTCGGAGATGCTCCCCGTCTCATCCAGACGGTGCGGGGTGTCGGGTATGTCGTCCGGGAGGACTGAGTGAGTTTCCGGGTTCGGATCGCGCTCATCTCAGCTGCGGCCGTTGCCGTTGCCTTTGCCATCGCCGCCTGGGTCACCTTCAGCACTACTCAGCGGGAGTTGATAGCGGAAGTCGATGCGAGTCTCTATGAGCGTCTCGAGAAGATCGAGGAGGTCAACAACCCGGTAGACCTGTTCGCAGTTCTCGGCGGCTTCGACTCGGGCTTGGCGCGGGGCCCCTTCGAACGTGGCGTGCGAGGGTTCGACGCCATCTTCTGGCAATTCGTCCCCTCTCAATCCGGTCCGGCAATCACCGACTACCCGGGCGAGGGCGGTCTGCCGTTTGGCCCTGCAGAGCAGTCGGTCGTCGACGGCGATACGGCCACTGCCATTCGGACGGTCGATGTCGGCGACGATCGGCTGCGAGTGTTGACATCCTCCCTGGCTACGGGAGCCATGCAAGTGGCGCGCTCCCTGGCAGAAGTCGACAACAGCCTCGAAGGATTGGCTTCCGTTCTCCGGTTGGCGGCGATCGTCGGCGTACTGCTCGCAGGAGTAGTTGGCTATTTCGTAGCCCGCGGGGTGGCAAGACCCATCGGCCAGCTGGCCGCAGCTGCCGAGCATGTCGCCGCAACCCAGGAGCTGGGGGAGCGAATCGAGGTGGAGCGCTCCGACGAAGTTGGGCGTCTCGCCAACAGCTTCAACTCGATGCTGTCGGCCCTCGATCGGTCTAGGCAACAGCAACGCCAGTTGGTGCGTGATGCCGGGCATGAGCTGCGAACTCCACTTACGGCACTACGTACCAACGTCGAACTGCTCGCTCGGGTTCGTGAGCTTCCCGAAGATGAACGAATCCGGATGCTGGCGGACATCGAATCGGAGGTCCAGGAGCTTTCCGGGCTCGTTGCAGAGTTGGTTGAGCTTGCGGCAGAGCCCGTGGTGGATGAATCGGCTCTCGAGCCTGTTGACCTCGGCGATGTGGCAGAGCGGGTTGCGGAGAAGTACCGGCGCCGCACCAGCCGGAGCATCGATGTAATGAGTGATGACAGCGTCGTCAACGGGCAGCCAACCCAACTGGAGCGCGCCGTCAGCAATCTCCTCGACAATGCCACCAAGTGGAGCCCACCCGGCTCGCCGGTAGATGTTGTGATCGAGGAAGGGAAAGTGACCGTGTTCGATCGAGGACCGGGGATCAACCCCGCCGACCGTCCCTATGTATTCGATCGCTTCTACCGGGCCACCAATGCCCGCTCCACCCCCGGCTCCGGTCTGGGACTCTCGATCGTTTCCAAGGTGGCCGCAGACCATGGCGGCTCCACGTTCGTTGCCGACTCGGTCGCCGGCGCAGCAGTCGGGTTCTCGATTCCACTCGCCTCATCTCAGGACTGATCTCCCCGGAAGCTGCCTGGAACCACTCTTAGGGGATTCTCACGGCCGGCACACAGGCCCATAACCACTGTTGTCCATCGTGATTACCAGAGCAGAAGTACTGCTACGAAAGGAAACGCGATGAAGAAGAAGCTGATCGCCGGCCTCACGACGGCTGGCCTCGTAGCCGGCGCAGGTATCACTACCGCAGTTGTGGCGGTCCCCGGTCTGGCCGCTGCACAGGAGGACACCGAGGAGGCGCCGCAGGTTCCCGGTTCGCATCGCGGTCCTGATCGATTCTTCGCTGATCTGATCGCAGACGGGACTCTCGACGATGACGAGGTGGCGGCCATTCGCGACGTTCTGCAAGAGCTGCGCTCCGACGATGCGGCCGGGGAGCGACCTTCCCGCCGTCACCCGGTGAGGACCGGATTCGCTCTCCATGAGCTGCTGGCGGACGGGATAATCGACGCCGATGAACTGGCGGGACTCCCCGACGACCACCCGGTCTTCGACGCCGACGGACCCTTCGCTCCCTACCTCGACGATGATGAGCTGACTGCTGAAGAGCTGGAGGAATTGAAGGCCGCTCGTGAGGCAGAACGGGAACAGCGGCGCACAGAGCGGCTGGCAGCAGTCGAAGCGGCACTTCAGTCGTTGATCGCAGACGGGACGCTGACAGGCGATCAGGTCGACGCCGTCCTCGCCGCGCTGGAAAGCGCTCGCGACGAACGACCGCATCCGATGCGGCGCGGCATACGGGCCGGGTGGCAGATCGCTGAAATGCTCGAGGACGGTGTGATCGATGCGGCCGAGCTGGCCGAACTCCCCGACGGCCATCCTCTGTCCGATCCAGACGGGCCCGCTGCCGACTACCTGGACGACGGGCAGCTGACCGAGGATGAGCTTGCCGAGTTGCGCAAGAATCGGCAGCGGCCCCGGGCGGCGTCGCGCGGCGCACAAGCCTGAGTCACCCACGTCACGCGCAGGGGTTCCCGGTACCACCGGGAACCCCTCTTGTTAGCGTGGCCCCGTGAAACACTCCCTAGCTGCCGACTCGGTGGCCGCGTTGCTGGACGTCCTCGCCTCCAAGGACGACGCGATCGAACGCGCCGGACAGGTCGAGATGGTCGAGGCGGTCGCAAACGCATTGGCCGACAGGTCCCACCTCGTCGTCGAGGCCGGCACCGGCACCGGCAAGTCGCTGGCTTACCTGATCCCGGCGCTGCTCTCCGGCAACCGGGTGGCTGTTGCCACCGCCACCAAGTCTTTGCAAAACCAGCTGGCCGATGTCGAGCTTCCGTTTCTGGTCGAGCATCTCGCTATCCCTGTGACCTGGTCGGTCGTCAAGGGTCGCCAGTCGTACGTTTGCAGGGCCAAGTTGGTCGAGCGCTACGGACCCGACCTCGACGGCGCAGCACCCCAGGAGCTCTTCGAGGAAGCGACTCCCGAATTGGAGGCCATCTGTGAATGGGTCCGCAATGGCGGTTCCGGCGATCGGGACGATCTGCCGAGAGCCGTGACCGACGAGCAGTGGCGGCAGGCTTCGGTTTCTGGCATGGAATGTCCCGGCAAAGCCAACTGTGCCCAGGGTGCGGCGTGCTTTGCCGAGGCGGCCATCGATGCCGCCCGCGAGTGCCAGCTGATCATCACCAACCACCACCTCTATGCACTGCACCTGGCCGCAGAGCGACGGATCCTCCCCGACCACGATGCAGTGGTCTTCGACGAAGCCCACAAGCTCGAGGCGGCATCTTCGGCAGCCTTTGGCGTGGATATCGGCGGTGGCCGGTTGACCGCATACGCCAACAACATCCAGCGACTCCTCAGTCCGCGAGATCGCGAGCGGCTGACAGCCGATATCCGCAGCTGTGCCGAACGCTTGAGCGAATTGATCGGGTCGCTGCCAGAGGAACGTCTCGATCCATCGGATGGGGAGATGGGCGACGCCATCCTCGGTGCGATGCGGGCGGTTTCCCAAGCCGACCGAGCTCTACCGAAGCTAGGAGACGACGATCCACGGAGCGGCGCAGTAGCGCGGGTGCGCAATCAGGGAGGTCACTTGCAGGGAGACTTCGGGCTTGGCCTGGATCTACCCGAGGGATATGTTGCCTGGGTCGAGCCGCAGCGCCGAGTGGTTCGGGTGGCGCCGGTAGCTGTCGATTTTCCGATAGCGGCAGGTCTCCTGGTGCATCAGCCGACGATTCTCACCAGCGCCACGATGACTACCGGCGGCTCCTTCGTGCCGCTGGCGCGACGGCTCGGACTCAGCCAGCAGCCGGTGCCTGATGACCCGGCCGCATACGACGTCCCCGACCCGCTGCCCCGCACGTACAACGGGCTGCGCGTTGCGGGGAGCTTCGACTACGCACGGCAGGGACTTCTCTATGTGGCTGCAGAGTTGCCGGATCCTCGAGATGAACACTGGCCCGAGCGAGCCGCGGCCGAAGCGAGACTGCTGGCGGAGGCGGCCGGGGGGCGGGCCCTGATTCTGACGACCAGCTTTCGCATGATGGAGGTCATCGCCGCGGGTCTCGAAGGAGCACCATTCGAAGTATTGGTGCAGGGGGAACTCTCGAAGCGGCAACTGATCGCAAGGTTCGCGGCTACGGAAACGTCGACGCTGGTGGCCACGATGGGCTACTGGGAGGGCATCGATGTCCCCGGTCCGTCGTTATCCCTGGTGGTGATCGACCGTATTCCGTTCCCGCGCCCGGATGATCCGTTGATGCAGGCGAGGCGCGACGCTGCTGCCGGCCGAGGGGGAAGCGCTTTTGACGAGGTCGATCTTCCCCATGCCACCGTGCTGCTTGCTCAGGGAGCAGGGCGATTGGTGCGGAACGAGAATGATCGTGGCGTGGTCGCCGTTCTCGACCGTAGGCTGACCGTCATGCGTTACGGGCAACGGATCTTTCGCTCGCTGCCCCGGCTGTTGCGAACCTCGGACCGCCAGCGAGCGGTTCGCTTCCTAGAGCAGGTTGCCGCCGAGCGAGATGGGGAGACAGCATGAATCGTGATGACGCGTATCGGTTTCTCACGGATTGCTTTGTTGCCGGCGTGGAAGCGGTCGACCCGGAACGCACCGTGGCCGAGCAGCTCGACCCGGACACGGTTGGTCCGGAACCCACCGTGCTCGCTCTGGGTAAGGGAGCTCCAGCCATGGCGAGAGGCGCGGCTCGCGCCTTGGGGGTTGAGCACCTGAGCGGTGTCGTGGTGAGCAATCACGCCGCTGCGGTTCCGGCTGGACTGGAGCTGGTCTTTGGCGATCACCCGGTACCCGGGGAGGGCAGTCTCGCTGGTGGCCGGGCGCTCCTTGCTGCGGCCGATCAACTGGGGGAAGGCGACGTTGCGCTGGTCCTCATTTCGGGTGGAGGCTCGGCACTCGCCGAGGTGCCAATCGACGGCTTGAAACTTGAAGACATTGCAGCCACTAACTCCGTGCTCTTGCGGTGTGGTGCCGACATAGAACAGACCAACGTGATCAGACGCCGGTTGTCCGCACTCAAGGCTGGAGGCCTGGCCGCGGCAATTGCCCCGGCGCGTCTTGTCACCTTGGTGATCTCGGATGTGGTGGGGGACTCGTTGCAGACGATTGCATCCGGCCCGACCGTCGTCAGCAGCGACAGGCTTGATGCTGCGCTCGGGGTCGTGGATGAGCTCGGTATCGCCGACGAGCTGCCGCCCGCGGTCATGAGAGCGATCGCCGCAACCGGCGACATCCCACCGGATGTGCCCGATCAAGAGATCAGACTGATAGCCAGCGGATCGGTAGCTGCTCATGCGGCGGCCGCAGCGGCGCAACGCCAAGGGTATCCAGCCGTTGTCATCGACACCCGCCTGGTGGGGGAGGCGTCGCTGGCTGCTGGTGAAGCCTTGGATCGGCGGCGTGGCACAGTCTCGGTCTATGCCGGGGAGACAACCGTGACCGTGACCGGCGACGGGATCGGGGGGCGCAATCACGAAGCTGCCCTGGTGGCGGCAACGCTGCTCGAAGGTCGCTCCGACCTGTTCTTCCTCGCAGCGGGCACGGATGGGATCGACGGAACGACCGCGGCAGCCGGTGCCATCGTCGATGGCACCACCGTGCATCGAGCTCGGGCACGCGGGCTCAGTGCACCTGCGGCTCTTGCCAACAACGACTCGGGCTCATTCTTTGCTGCTCTCGGTGACCAGATCATTACCGGTCCGACGGGTACCAACGTCGGTGATCTCTGGATCGTGTTTCACGCAGTGTGACGGCGCCTTACTATCGACCCATGCAATTGACTCCAATGGAGATTCGGGTGTTGGGCTGCCTCATCGAGAAGGAGATGACGACGCCCGACTACTACCCGATGACGATCAACGCCCTCCAAGCGGCCTGCAATCAGAAGTCCAATCGATCGCCTGTCGTCGACTACACGGAAGCGGAGGTGATCCAGGCTGTTGACGGCTTGCGGGAGCACGGGGTGGCCCGCACCGTCCACGGCAAGGGTGATCGCTCCCTCAAGTATCGCCACGTCGTGAATGACGTCATGGGGCTGGGCCCCGAACCGGCGGCGGTTCTCGCCGTGTTGCTGCTGCGCGGGCCGCAGACCGTTGGCGAACTCAGAACCCGAACCGGGCGCTACGTCGAGTTCGCCAACCTGGCAGAAGTCGCCGAGCAACTGCGCACCCTCCAAGAGGCGGAGACCCCGCTGATCGAGATGCTGGTGCGGCGCCCGGGGGAGAAGGAGTCGCGGTTTCGGCATCTGCTGGGTGGGGATGAGTCCGCGGACGCAGCATCGCCGGTCCAGGAGGCGCCGCCGAGTGACGAGCCAGACGACACGGCACGGGTCGCTGAGTTGGAGCGGGAGCTCGTCCTGCTTCGCGACCGGGTGGCCCGAATGGAACGAGAACTCGGTCTCGATTCCTAGGGCAACGACACGGCGCTGATCAGTCCGGTACCTCGATCCCTAGCGATCGGAGGTAGGCGATGTCCGTCTCGAACGCCAACGGGGGCAACTCCTCTGGGCTGAAGAAGGCCGCTTCCTCGGCATCATCGCCGGCGCGCAGCGTTCCGCCGGTGACGGTTCCGGCAAACCAGATGCCGACGGTGAGCTTGGCGGGGTCGTGGAAGTTGGAGGCAACCCAGACGGCATCGCCCACGGCAGCCTCCAGCCCGGTTTCCTCGAATAGCTCGCGTCCGGCCGCCTGGCGGACGTCTTCTCCGTAGTCAACGTAACCGGCAGGAATCGACCAGAGGCCGGCCCGAGTCGCCCCCGGTGCTCGCTTCACCAAGAGCAGGCGTCCCTCATCGTCCCAAACCACTACTGCGGCGCCAACGCCCGGGTTTCTGAAGTGAACGAACCCACAGCGGGGACACTTGTTGCGTGGCTTCCCGCCAACCGATGCCTGGACGAGCCCGGTGGCGCAGTGCGGACAGTACGTGAACTCTCCGGGCCATTCGTGTTGATGCACCCGGCCAGTGTACGAGGGCGGGCCTACGGCTTGCGGCGCGAGACCTGCTCCAACTCAACCCGTGTTGTGGAGGCTGCCTGAGCCGCCGGCTGGAGGGGAAGCGCCAGATCGAATGTCGTCCATCCGTCGTTGCGGGTATACGACAGGTCCCCGCCCATGAGCCGGGCGAGTGAGCGAGAGATCGCCAGTCCCAGGCCTAGTGAGCCCGGCTGTGTACCCGACTCGTGAGCGCTCTCATACGGTGCAAAGATGCGTTCCTGGTCGCTCTCGGGGATGCCGTCCCCGTTGTCGCTCACCCGCAGGTGGGCGTAGTTGTCGTCGACATGAGTAGCGACGTGGATGCGGTGGCCGCCGTAGCGCTGCGCGTTGCTGATGAGATTGCGCAGGATCTGGCGGACCCTGCTTTCGTCTGCGAGCACCACTGCGTTTTCGCCACTGACGACGATGTGATGTGCGGAGCCCGCGGTGTGTTCGACAACCCGCGACACCAATGGTCGAACCGAGACGGGCGATGGGGCAATCGTGAGCGAACCCATCTGGGCACGGGCTGCAGTCAGCAGGTCCTCGACGATGTTGGAGAGATCGATGGCGTTGTCGGTGATGGCCGCCAGCATCGTCGCAACCTCGTCGGCATCGATCTCGCCCTGCGACTCCTGGAGGAGCTCGGCAAA
>JASJEG010000063.1 GCA_030064765.1 Acidimicrobiia bacterium
GGGCCTCGTTCGGAACCCTTCACCAGGATTCTGTGAGCAATCGTCTCAAACGCCATGGCAGCTCCCTAGCACTGATCTTCGGACACCCCAACGCTACACCGCTCACCACGATCGGCACAGACTGAGCGGGTCGGAGGGTCGGGACCTAGAAAGCACATCGCCAAACGCGGTAGCTCGATGAGCCCCCGGCACCTTCGCCGGGGGCTCATCCGGTATGTCCCCGTACCGTTGCGTTTCCTCCCGATCGGTGGGAACTCACCTTGTTTATGTCCATTGGGCGTGATCTCCCGCAGAAAAGTACAAAGAAAATGTGCGGGAAACCCGTCGCGGCGGACATACAGTTGGTGAAGAGTCGTTCGGAGAACGCTGTGGCGCAGTCCCCGTCCCAAGACACGAGGCTCCAACGGTTGCATGCCTCCCATCACGATGCGATGTGGGCGTACTGCTATCGGCGCCTCCACCGTGACGACGTTCCCGACGCAGTAGCGGAAGTGTTTCTCGTGGCCTGGCGAAGAATCAATCAAGCACCCTCCGACGGTGAGGCACTGTTGTGGCTCTATGGAGTAGCTCGCAACGTTGTCCGCAACTTCGACCGCTCAGCTCGCCGTCGGCTCCGGCTCGTCGGGAAGCTGGGTTCCCTCCGCCAACCGCACTCACCGTCGCCCGAGATTCAGGTGATCCAGAGTGCGGAGAACCGAGAGCTGCTCGCTGCTGTGGACCGCCTCAAGCCCTTGGAACGAGAACTGCTTCGTCTCCACACCTGGGAGGAGCTTTCGCTCGGCGAAATCGCATCGATTACCGACCTCTCGGTCCGTAGCGTCGAATCCCGCCTCACCAGGGTCCGGAGGAAGCTCGCGGCATCATTAGGGATACCCAGGAAGAGCCCCCAACCGGTCGGTCCCCGTCCCGTCGAAGAAGGAGGTGAACGATGAGCACAGACCTATTCGAACGATACGCTTCGCTTGACCCGGCCAGGAGCCCGCAAGCGGCACCCGACTGGGAATCGACAGCTCCCGTTCCCCTCGCCGCAATCGACGAGAGGACGCCCCAGATGCACACCGTCCAAGACGCCCGACCTACCACAGCCGCGCCGCTTCCCGACAGAAGACGCAACGGGATCCTCGTTGCGGCAGCGGTATTCGCGATCGTGTTGCTCGCCGGCGCGGTACTCGTAGTCATCTCGACCCAAGGCGAGCCACAGCCTGCTGCCCCCATCGCAGAGGAGGTCGTCGCCCAGGTGATCGAGGCCGGCAATGCTCGGGATGCTGCTGCGTTGACCGAGCTCTACCACCCGGACATCTTCCACAAGTACGACGCCTATCCGGCCGTAGGTCACCGCCAGTTCAACGTCGAGATAACGGGTCGTGAAGAAACCCTGGAGGTCATCGTGAATGAGGCGTGGGCGAACTGGAGCCCCTTCATTCCTACCTACGAAGTACTCGAGGTCGATGGCAACACGGTGACGACAGCCGAAGAGGTGTACTTCGGAGGCACCGCAGCCCGACACATCGTGACCTACGAGATCTCCGATGAGGGATTGGTCCTCAGCGAAGTCCGTGTAGTTCAAGGCAACTACTAGCGGGCATCAGATCTCGGCCAGCGGTTTTCCCATTCGGCGCGGCTGCGGGTTGGCAGCCCGACTCGGCGAGGCGACCAACACGAGCTCAGTCGGCAGGCCGGGGCGGCGCGTCAGCGACGACCCCCATCGATACCTTCCGTACGGTGTCGACCACTTGCTCCGACCGCATTGCGGACCCGTCTGCCAGAGCCACGGCCAGGCACGACCGCAAGCCACCGATGATGGCTGCGGCTGCGAGCTGCGGATCGACCGACACAACGATTTCACCGCGACTGCGACCATGCTCGATGTTGTGCGCGGCCATCTCGATGTGGCGGCGTAGCCGCCGTGCGTCGGCGTGGGCCGCGGCCGGTTCTGCGGGGGTTCCGCCAACGATGCGGCGGCTCAGCCGCTGACCAAAAAGGAACTCCACTTCAGTCTCGATGCGTGCAGACTCATGATCCAGCCACCGGACGCCCGCGGGGGCCGGAGTTGAGAAGACCGCATCTTCGTAGAGGTCGTAGAAGCGGTCGACGACGGCGGTAACGAGTGCGTCCTTGTCATCGAAGTACCTGTAGAGGAGCCCGAGGGACGCGTTGGCGCGATCTGCGACCCTGGTTACCTCTATCCGACCGTGCTCCAGCAGCTCATCCTCGGCAGCGTCCAGCAGCCGGGCTCGCGTCTGCCGGCCCTTTGCGGTGAGCTGATCCGGCTCGACCGTCACGGCACGATCACGTGCGCTGGGTCCGGTTGCTCATCGGCGGGTGCCTGGCTGTAATCGCCGAAGAGCCCATCGCGAGCTTCGATGACGGCCCTCACCCCTTCCTCCTGCGCACGATCGACGAAGGCCAGTGCATCAGGGGTGTTCCGCATCAATCCGTCGAGGATCGGTCCCAGGACCTGTGTGCTGGAGATGCCCATGTTCTCGAAAGCGTGGTTTACGACGAGCTTCATCGCCGCCAGCTGTGAGGCCGGGATCGACGCGAGCTGCTCGGCTCGCCTGCGCACCGTGTCCTCCAATTCCTCGAAGGGAACCGCCTCGTTGATCAGCCCAATGTCGGCGGCCTCGCGACCGGACAACGGCTTGCCGGTGAGGGCGTACTCCTTGGCCTTGGTCAGCCCGAGCCGATAGAGCCACATGCCGGACAGATAGGCACCCCACATTCGAGAGTAAGGCGTCCCGATCCGGGCATCTTCAGACGCGATGACCAGATCCCCGCAGAGCGCCGTGTCGCTTGCCCCGCCGACACACCAGCCGTGGACCTGCACTATTACCGGCTTGTGACTGTGCCACATGCTCATGAACTTCTGCGTGGGGGCAACCAGGCGATCGGTCGCCCATGCGAAGTCCTTCCCAGGGTCCCAATCGCCGTCGGTGGTGATGTGATCGTCCCAGTGGTGGAATCCGGTTCCGAAGTCATAACCGCCGCAGAACGCCCGGCCGGCGCCGCGCACGATGATGACCTTTACTGCATCGTCGCGAGTCGCCCGGCTAATGGCGTGTTCGAATTCGTCGGGCATGGGGGGAACGATCGTGTTGAGCCGCTCGGGTCGATTCAGGGTGACGGTCGCAATTGCACCGCCCACGTCATACAGCAGTGTCGCGTAGGTCATGAGTCCTCCGGGTCGTTGCAGTTTGACCATAATTGAAACAATTTCATTTCTCAAGGTGATCGGCCGAGCACAGCGGCACCGTCGTCGGCTCCGCTCGACAGCCATACAGACCTGTCGCTACAGAAAGACTCGATCTATCCCCTGTACGTACTTGGAGCTCTTCGTCACCCGAAATGGAAAGAAGCTCGCGACCCTCGAGGCGGTGCGATCCTGTTCGACGCCGTACTTGAGTTCCACAACCAGGTTGCGGTGGTCAACTCGCCTGCGGGCAAGCCTCATTGTCAATCCGCCGACCCGGTGGAAAGCCATGCCGGTGTCGAGGGTGAGCCGGAATAGTCCATCCTTGGAGACGTAGTAGCGGCGGTGGTAGCGATTCATGAGAACCACGTCCACAGAGTGCAGGTAGCTCATCACGTCGGGAGGAAGGTCTGAGGCGTGGAGGCTCGGCACGACCATCTGTGCCCCGATGTCGTCGGCCAGATCAAAGCTGGCGATCGGATGATGTCTCTTGGTGCCCACTAGGCCCCGCTTGATCTTGAGCTCGAGAACGGGTTTCTCGATGTGGCCCATCAGGTCTCCGTACCAGCGGATCCTCACCTTGCGGCGATCGGCGGACCCATCGACGTTGTCGTGGTAGTTCTGCATGTCGGCCGTGTCGAAATAGAAGTTGTTGACGAACCTGGGTGGATAGGGCTCGAAGAACATGCTCGGATGGCGTTTGATGAAGCCCTTCACCTGGTGTTCGTCCAGGAGGTCTACGAGGAACTTCCTCTCGTATCGAAATGAACTGGATCCGGTTTCCATGGTTTCCGCTACCAGATTCCCTTGTTGTCGAGCAGAGTGACTTCGATCGTTGGCGACAGCGTCTTCAGAGCGGCGCTTGTCTGGCTCACGTCCGAGAATCGTTTGAACTCAACCAGGAAGGAGGTGTCGATCGACTCCTCGCTCTCGTCGAGCCGGAGAAGCTTGAGCTTGGAGCAGTGTTGTTTGAGGACACCCACGATCTGGTCGAGGTCGACCTTGCCGGGGTTGCTTCCGGCAACCGCCAGGTGCAGGTTCACATCTGCCTTTGCGGATCGAAACAGCTTCATCAGTCCCGCGACGATGATTGCGACGATGAGAGTCAGCAGGACCACGAGGCGCTGGTTATCGCCGAGACCGATTCCCAGACCGATGGCAAGGAACAGGTAGGCGAGTTCCTCGGGTTCCTTGATTGCCGCCCGGAAGCGCACGATTGAAAGCGCTCCTACGAGGCCAAGAGAAAGCGCTACCGATGAGCGAACGACGAGAATGATGGAAGTCGTAGTGACGGTGAGCAGCATGAAGTTCGCCGCAAACGCTCTTCGGTTTGAGAGCGACGTCCCCCAGTGGACGTAGACCAGCCCGAGGATTAGGGCGACGAGAGCCGCTAGAACCAGATTGACCGCAAACGTCCGCAGCTCCGTGTTCGCCGGTTGGCTGGCAAAGAAATCGTCGAACAGACCGGTACCGGTCGCCCCGGTGCCGGTTGGCTCCGGCTCGGTGACTGGATCACCGCCGACTGGGGCCGGCTCTTCATCCCCGCCGGGAGGCACTCCCTCCCCTTCGGCCGGAGGTCCCTCTTCCGGAGCCGGCTCGTCGGCACCGAGGGCGACGGCTTCCCCGGCTTGAGCCTGAAGGATGACCTCATCGAACTCCACGCTTGCGTCTGCGGGAACGTGAAGCCTCACGCCTCCCCCGACTAGCGAATCTGCATCCGACACTGTCGAGACCACCTCGTCATTTAGGGAGATGGTGTGTTCGCCGTCGCCAAACTCGATGCCAGCCGTATTCCAGTCATCCGCCACGACGACATCCGCCGCTTCCCACAAACGCAACTGTGCATCAGCGGTGATCCTCTCCAGAAACATCTCTCCAGGAAGCACGGTCAGGGAGTAGTGCTGACCCTCGCCAACGTGGTAGTCGATCACTGCGAACCCGGAGGTGCCGAATCGAAACTTGACAGTCAGCGCAATGTCGGACCAGGTGCCCCTTTTTGTCACCATCCCCGGGGGAGAAATCGTGAGGATGCCGCTCTCCACGATTGTGTCACCCTGACGCTCCCAGCCGGCCAGGTCGGCTTCGTCGAATGTTTCGGTGAATCCGCCGTCGTCGGCCACCGCCGGTGACGCGACTACCAGCAGGGCACCGATGAGAACGGACGCTCCAGCAATCGAGAATCGGCTCCTATTCACTGTGATCCTCCAACGTTGCTAGACGGTTGGGAAAGCATTGCGAGTTCTTCCAGGATGAATCTGCTTCTTTCCCCTGCGAATTCGGCCAGCCACTCCCACCCGGCCTTGAAGGCCTCGTACTCGAGCAGGGCTGTGTCGCCGAAGAACATCTTGTCACCCGATCCCTGGATGACATACGGCGCGATCAAGTCATGGAAATGGATGGATTCCTGGTAGACGGTGCTGTAGTTCAGCCTCTGTCGGACGATCAAGTCCAGGTAGGCCGCATACTTCGAGCGATACCTCTCGACCTCAAAGACCTTTTCGTAGAGTGGAGCTCGCTCCACCAAGCCAAACCCGCTGAGTTCGAATAACTCGCTGCGAGGATCCCCTCCCCACGTCAGGTCCCAAGGTATCCAATCGATCTTCCCGTTCGCGGGGTTGGCGTAGAGAAAGAAGTTGTTTCCGGTGTATGGGTAGTAGTCCCAGCTGGATAGAGCGTTCATCACGGCCACGTACCGCAGGAAAGTGTCGACCTCGAACACCTCCTCGAGGGCGACGGCGAAGTCCTCGGGAGTGGAGTAGCTGGTGCCATCGATCACTCTGGCAAGGTTGACTACGTCTGAGTAGTCGTTGTCCTCGACGTTGGTGACCTTGCCGTAAGCGTACTGGCCGCCCTGCGTTGGATAGTCCTCGATGCTGTCGCCGTAGTAGATCAGGTCCATCGGGCCGCGCTGGGCATGGCTGGCCTTGTAGAGGTTGCCGTGGTCGTTGTCGTTCCCGAACCTGCTTGCCAGGAACTTCTTGTCGACACGTTCCACCATCGTGTACACGCCCCAGAAGACGGGGTCTTTGCCGTCATCAGAGATGTCGATCCAGAGCTCGATATAGCTGACGTGGCTGGAGGGCACCCCGGCGAACTGCAGCATGTCGTAGGCCAACTTCTCGGCAAGCATGGTTGGGTCGCCGATGTTGTTGATGAACATCAGTTGCTTCAGGTTGCGATATTCCTGGCCTTCCACGTAGAAGTCGGTGTCGATCTTCCAGGGCTTCTTCTCCCTGGATTCCCTGAGCGAGAACTGTCCGCGCATACGAAAGCCAACGTTGCTCAACTCTTCTCCGAAGACCGTCGCATTGGCCGGCACGGTGATCTTGGCGGGCGGATCTATCCAGAGTTGCTCCCAGCTGGCCGTCGTCAGCTCGATGTCGACTCTTTGCACGCGGCTGTCGTCGAAGACTGTCCAGTAGTCAACGGGACTCGAGGCGGGATGCCGGACGAGAATCGTGAGACTGTCTGTGGCCGTCCGCCCGTGTTCATCCATGACCCGCAGCGTGGCCACGTACTCGCCGGGTTTCGCATAGGCGTAGGTGGCATAGCCGCCGTCCGCAGTGGCATCGGTGTCGTAGAGGCCGTTCCCGTCGAGATCCCACTCGTAACGGATGATCTCGCCACCGTCCGATCTACTGCCGAAAGCGCTGAAGTACGTCGTCATCGGCGCCCAGCCCTGGTGCGGCATGGCGTTTGCCTGTGCGACCACGCCGGTGTCTGCCAGGGCTGCAGCGGCCGAGCCACCGGAGCGGGTTGGGTTGGCAAGCAGTGCAACTACAGCCAGAACGAGGGCGATGACTATGAGCGCAAGCTCGAGATACCTGAAAGAGTCGGATGACTTGAACCCTGTCGGTGCAGGCATGGAGACCGCGTCCTGGGGTTGATCGGTACGCCCTGGGTTGTTGGATGCTCTTCCGGTCGGTTTCTCAGCCAGCTATTGGAAGCTACCCCTGCAATGCTATAGGTCAACTCGCCAATCCGTGGGAACCGTCGGTGCGGCTACGGCCCACCTGGCAAAGGTGACGGTGACGTCGGCTAGAGATCCGAGAGAACCCAAGTTTGGGAAGTCGAATCCTCACCTAGTAGCCACCTGGCACGATCCGGGCATTCGTCGTCGAGCAGAACCATCACGAATCCATCGTCCAATGCCTGGATCTCGTAGCTACCCACGGCATCATCAGAACAGTCCCCAAGGCCCAGACCCATCATGGAGATCACTCCATCTGCGACCCCCCAATCTCCTACAGCGCCGCGCAGCCCCAGCTGAGGCGCGCCATCGAGCGCATACCCGATGGCTAGCGAGCCGTCAGCCTCTAGCCGCATGAGCTTCTGGTCTGTCTCCAACCACTGCCAGAGACCTGCATAGTTAGCCAAGGCGGGGTCCAACGTTGTTGTCGTCGTTTCCAGCGTGGTTGACGTGGTGGTTTCGGGCGGCTTAGCGGTGGTCGTTGGCCCCTGCGTGGTTGCAGGCGTTGCTGCGGTTGTGGACGTTGCCGGAGCAGACGTTGTAGGAGAAGTGTCTGTGGTTGCAGCGGACGTCGTATCCGTGCTCCCGCAGGCCGCCAGCGCCAGCGCGGTCGCGAAGACAACGATCGAACGCAGCCGGCTGGACATCTGATCTCCCTCCCCGAGAGCAGTCGACGGAATCACTATACGGGGGCTGAACACTCACTGCTTGGGAGGCTGCGCACTGCCCCGGCCGCGGGAGCACAGAGCAAGGCCCCGGTGCCGGCGACGTATCTTCGAAGGGGACCCTTGTGCCCGAGAGAGACTGGTATCTGCAAGCTGTCGCCGTCGACAAGGCTCATAGCGGGCCCGGGATCAGGTCCTGCTCCCCGACCACGCCGAGAACACTGCGCCCTCAGCTCGCCAGCTGGCGCTGGACGTCGCAGTCGACAACGACGACGCCAGGCGGTTGTTCGAGCGTCGTGGCATGACGATCGACGCCACCTCGCCCGCCGTTCCATTCTTGCCCGAAGTGCCATTTACCGGACGACGAAGTCTCTGTGACTCGCCGCACCCCCTGTTCGTTAGGGTCTCATGTCAAGAAGATCCTCGCCGGCCAAGGCTTTGGCTACCCGTAGTCGTCAGGCAAATCGCTCGGGTCAAGATCGATCGGGAATCGGACGAAAGACAAGGCAGCGGAGTAGGCCAGAGGCAGCCAGACTGAAGGCGAATCAACATGAGCCAGGACAGACCAAACCCAAGGCAAAACCGCCGACCCCGCGTCCTCGCTATCGCCTTCTCCTGCGGGCCCGACATGGGCTCGGAGCCGGGGGCCGCCTGGGGCATGGTTCAGTCAATTGCTGAGGTGAGCGATGTCACGGTGCTCACTGCGAGCACCGAGATCGATGACATCGAGAAGCACCTGGCCCAGGAACCCGACGAGCGGCTCAACTTCATCGAGGTGCTGACACCCACCAAAGGAATCGTCCACCGCATGATCGCAGTCCATCGGCAGGTGTGGTTCCTCCTTTACGTCTCTTGGTTGAAGCGGGCGCGCAAGGTTGGTAGGCAACTGCACGCCGAGAAGCCATTCGACGCAGTCATCCACATTTCGTACGGGTCGTACTGGCTGCCCAGCCCGGCCGGCGAGATCGGGCCGCCCAGCGTGTGGGGCCCCGTAGGAGGGGCGACGACAACCCCATGGCGGCTATGGCGTTACCTAGGGTGGCGAGGAGTAATCGGCGAGATCGAGGGCCGAATCGCCATACGCCTCGGCACCTGGCACCCGGCGACACGACAGACCTGGCGCAACGTGAGTATCCGGATTGCGGAGACCGAGAACACACGCCGGGCGCTACCGAAGGATCTGCGTGCCGACACGAGGGTGCTCAACCGAGCGATCCTCTCTCGAATCCCCGAACCCCCGGACCGTGATCGGTCCGACTACCTCATCTTCCCCTCGTCGCTACAGGGCCGAAAGGGTCCGAGATTGGCGGTGCGCGCTCTGGCGTTCACTCCCCCATCGGTCCGGTTGCGGTTCATCGCGGACGGCTATGAGGCGGCCAAGCTGCAGCGGCTGGCTGACCGGCTTGGCGTCGGCGACCGCGTGGAGTTCCTCGGGCGGGTGCCCCGCAAGGAGATGTTCAAGATGATGAGCGAGACTGCGGCCGTCGTGTTCACCGGGCTGCGGGAGGAGGGCGGCTGTGCTCTCAGCGAGGCGATGCTGGTCGGCGCTCCCGTGATCGTCCTCGGCATCGGTGGCGCCCGGTTGATTGCCGAGACCAACACCGACCCAGACCGGGTCAGGATCATCGACCCGGGCGGGGCAGTTTCAACGGCTAGAAGGGTCGGGGCGGCGATGGCCGAATTCAGCGCAAACCCGTCGCAGGCGAAGGGCTCCTACCTCGATCAGGCCTCGGTCGAAGCTGGACTCAACCAAGCGGTTCTCGACGCTGTTGAGATGAGCGGCTAGACGGCAACGACGTCGGGGGTAAGACCCAACCCGTGGAGCTGATCGCTGATCTCCGTCACATAGATCGGGTTCATCACAATCACCTTGTCGGGTTGGTAGGTCACGAGGAACTCAGGACTGACAATCTCCTGCCCGGTACCCGCCATGTACTTACCGTGCTTGTGCGGATTGATGTCGACGGCGAATTCGATCTCATCGTGCAGTCCCAGGTGGGTGAGGAAGGCCACCCCCTTGGAGCCGGCACCCCAAATGACCGTCTTCTTTCCTGCGGCCGCAAGCGTGGCGACTTCGCCGCTCCACTTCTCCCTGACCTTCTCGTACTCGGCAGCGAAGTGCCCGACGCCGTCACGCAGCTGGTCGCTGTCGTTCTCGAATCCCGCTCGATCCGCCCCGGTTGGGATCCTGGTGGGTCGGGCTTCGATCAGCAGATACTGGTCGTCGAAGGCCATGCTGAGATCGAGGACCTCAAAGCCCGTGGCTCGGAACAGTCGGGCCAGCGACCCGAGACTGAAGTATGAGCAGTGCTCGTAGTACACGTCCCAGAACGCAACCTCGCGGAGAACCCGGAGCACATCGGGTAGCTCGAAGAGGACCACCATGTCGGTCCGGTCGCCGATGTTGCCGCGGATCATTCGCATGAAGTCGCCGACCGGCGAGATGTGCTCGAGGGTGTGGCGGCAGACGAGGGCGTCGACCTCGAGGTGCTGATATGCATCCGAGTAGAAGTCGGCGATCCAGGTGAGCCGGTTCGCAACCGGCGACTCGATGCGATCGACCTTGACTCCGGGGTCGATGCCGATCCCGGTGCCGGCACCTTCCTCGACCATCATCGTAAGGAATTCGCCCTTTCCGCATCCAACCTCGAGGACGTCCTTGCCGGCCAGGTCGTACTTGGCCACCCAATGCCTGGCTAGGTTGCGGGCGAAGTCGACGAAAACGGGAGAGTATGCCTGCGTTTCCTCGTAGCGGCCCGAGTATTCGGCGAGCGTCACGTCGAAGTCCAGGTTGGAGATGAATCCGCAGTTGTGGCAGAACCCCAATCGCATCCCGCCGGTTGGGAAGGCCTCCGCTTCCGCCCGACTGTCGAGTAGCAGGCAGCTGTTGGTCGGCACCCCCGCAGCAGAGAAGAACTCGGCCATGCCCGGTGTGCAGCAGGCAGGACAGCTGCCCGGAGCGTCGACCATCACAGAATCCCCGGCGCAGGAACCGGCACGATAAAGCGCCCTCCAGCAGCGGCGTACTCCGCCTGCTGCGCCATGATCTCGTCCTTGAAGTTCCAGGCGAGAAGAAGCACGTAGTCTGGCTGGCGCACCAGGAGCGACTCCGTCGGCAGGATGGGCTGGTGCGTTCCAGGCATGAGCATCCCTTGCTTGTGCACATTGCGGTCCACGACATAATCAACGAGGTCTCTTCCGACTCCGATGTAGTTGAGGAGTGTGCTGCCCTTGGCCGCCGCACCGTAGCCTGCGATTGTCTTGCCCTGGGCTCTCAAGTCGCCCAGCAGCTGCAAGAGATCCGCCTTGATGGATTCCACCCGTCGCCCAAAACCCTCGTAGTAGGCGGCCGATGAGAGCCCGGAGGAGATCTCTTCGGCAAGGTATGCATCAAGATCCGGGCTAGTGCCCGGCTCATGACTGATGTGATAGCGCAACGTGCCACCGTGCAGGTCCGGGAAGTGCTCTACGTGATTGAGATGCAGACCGTGCCGCCGCATCAAGCCCGCGACGCCGGTGCACGAGTGATAGAAGATGTGCTCGTGATAGATGGTGTCAAATGCTGTCTGGTCAATCAGGTCTCGGACATAGGGGTTCTCAACCGTGATGATTCCGCCTGGTGCCAGGAGCTTCGCCATGCCGGAGACGAAGCCGTTGAGATCCGGGATGTGCGCCATCACGTTGTTGGCGATGATGACATCCGCCCTTAGACCATCGGCGACAAGTTCCTCGGCGAGAGCGTCGCTAAAGAAGCGGCAGAGGGTCCTAACTCCGACCTCGTTCGCTGCCTCACACTGGCGCGGCGTCGGGTCGATACCCAGGACCGGAATACCGAGGTCGACGAAGTTCCGCAGCAGATAGCCGTCATTGCTTGCCAACTCAACCACGAGACTCGACTCGTTCAGCCCTCTCGTCTCGACCAGACCGTGAACGTGCCGGCGGGAGTGTTCGAGCACGAATCCCGAGAATGACGAGAAGTACGGGTAGTCCGACGGGAATAGCACCTCTTGCGGAATCTTCTCGAGGACTTGAACCATGCTGCACGATGCGCAGAACGCCACATCGAGTTGGAAGTGCGGCTCGGGGGCCTCGAGGTCCCGCGGGGCAACTAGGCGATCCGAAAGTGGCGTCTTGCCGAGGTCGAGGAACACCGCGACGTCGCGGGATCCACAAGATCGACACGCGTCTCCAGCTGGGTTCATTGCCCCGCCCCCCTGGCGACATCGGTCCATCGGAGATCGTCGTCGAGGCGGTCACTGGCCAGCAGTTCGCGCACTCGCCGCACCCGACCGAAGCGACTGCCCTCGAGCTGCTCGAGAGTGAGGCCTTCCCGTAGGTAGGCGCTCAGTAGCTCTTCCACGCCCCGCCGCACCGTCCATTGCGACCGGGCCGCCGGAAGAGTGTCGGTTAGCTTGTCGCAATTGACCCGGTAATTCCGAGGATCGTCGAAGGCGTCGTTGGCGAAGGCCACCGTGCTCCCCGGAACAACGTCGTTAACGATCTCGGCCACGTCACGGATTCGGTAGTTCTCCGCTGACGAGCCAACGTTAAACGCTTGGTTGTGGACGAGGCCCCGGTCGGCTTCGACCACCGCAAGGAATGCACGCGCAACATCGGCAACGTGAACCAGGGGCCGCCAAGACGTGCCGTCGCTCTTCAGGAATACGTTGCCGGTGGTGACGGCGTAGCCGGTCAGGTTGTTGACCACGAGGTCGCCGCGCAGCCGTGGTGACGCTCCGTATACGGTGGCGTTGCGTAGATACGTCGGCGTGAAGTCGTCGTCGGCCAGCAGGTTCAGATCGCGCTCGGCAAGAACCTTCGACTCCCCATAGGGGGTGACGGGTCGGAAGTCGGCATGCTCGTCGAGTGGGATATCGTCATGTGCCCCGTAGAGGCTGCAAGATGACGAAAACACGAAGCGAGCGACACCCGCTGCCTTCGCCGCTGCGGCGAGATGAACCGTCCCCCGGTGATTGATCGAATACGTGCACTCCGGGTTGAGATCACCCAGCGGGTCGTTCGAGATAGCGGCCAGGTGGACCACTGCGTCGAAGCCTTCGAGATCGTCTGGACGGACATCGCGCACGTCGCTCCGGATCGACTCAACTGCCATAGCATCCTCGCCAAAGGAGCATCCACCGTAGAGGTAGGTGTCGAGGCCGACTGGCGTATGCCCAGCCTGCTGCAGCATCGGAACCAGCACCGTACCGATGTAGCCGTCGTGGCCTGTAACCAGAACTCGCATGCTCACCAAACTTTCCATGGACTGTCGCCGGCTTGCCACATCTTCTCGAGCACGTTCCGATCTCGGAGCGTATCCATGCACTGCCAGAAACCCTCGTGGCGGAACGCCATCAGCTGTCCGTCAGCAGCCAACTGCTCCAGCGGGCCGCGCTCCCACGAGGTGTGATCTCCTTCGATGTAGTCCAGCGCCTCCGGGTTGACGACGAAGAATGCTCCGTTGATCCAACCTTCCTTCGTCTGCACCTTCTCGGAGAACTCGACGATGAGATCGCCCTCGAGTTCGATGTGGCCGAAACGAGCCGGTGGCCTCACTGCGGTCAACGTGACGTGCTTGCCGTGGCTCTTGTGAAAGCGGAGCAACTCATGGATATCGACCGTCGACAATCCATCACCCCAGGTGAGCATGAACGGGCGTCCGAGGATCTCGCCGAGGCGCTTGATTCGGCCTCCGGTCGCAGTGAGGCGCCCAGTGTCGACGAGGGAGACTTCCCAATCCTCGAGATCATGGTTGCTTCCGTTGTGCATCGGCAGCACCAACCCGGCCTTGGTGTGGACGGTGAGATCGGTGGCGAGCGATGCGAATTCTGAGAACCAGCGCTTGATGTACTCGCCCTTGTAGCCGAGGGCGACGTTGAATCGACGGAACCCGAAGTGCGAGTAGTACTTCATGATGTGCCACAGGATCGGCCGACCTCCGATCTCCACCATCGGTTTCGGCTTTGTCTCGGTTTCCTCCGACAGCCTGCTGCCCAAACCGCCGGCGAGCAATGCCACCGGCATCGATGCGACTTCCTCTGCAAGATCGGCAGGGATTCCACCCGGACCGACAATATGGCCACCCATTAGTTACCCCCAGTCTGCGACTCCCGATCTGGCCTCTCGAGAGTTGGTCCGGACACGCAATTGCGAGACCCGGCACAAAGACGCTAACCGGGCGAGCGCATTGCCGCATGTGGTATCCGCTGCCGCAAGGCCGGGAATGCCCGATTACGTGCCACTAGCAGCTCACTTGCGGTAGTCGACTCACCGCACATGGTGGTCGTCGTTGGCGCCGACCGGCATCTACAAGCCGATCATCGCAGCGGTGAACGGCGTGGCCTACGCAGGCGGGTTCGAGTGGGCCTGCTACGTCGACATCCGCATCGCCGAGGAGCACGCCTCGTTCGGCGCAACGTGCCGACGCTGGAACATCGGGCTGGCCGACGGCGCGACCCAGCGCCTCCCGCGCATCGTCGGCATGGGCCGAGCCATGGACCTGATCCTGACCGGCCGCGTGATCAACGCAGACGAGGCCTACCGCATCGGCCTCGCCAAGCTAGACAGGCCGGTCTACGCAGTTGCCATCGTCTTCGGCTCAGGGTGGACAGCCGTCACCCGCTCGTACTGGACCGATCTCGAGCTACATCCGCCTCCTAGAGCGTCATCCGAGACCCAGCAGGTACTGAGCGCAACGGCACGGCATGCCCCACAAACCGGCACGTCGTCGCTCGGTTGGTCGCTGCACAACCGGACAGAAACGTTGTCAGGATCACAACGAGTGGGCCTTATTGGACAGCTTTCACACCTCGATGTGCCTGGTCAGCGGGCTGAGTAGGTACCCGATCGGTCCCAGGAGTTGGCCATCGCCCAATGAGCCACTGGGTGCGTCGCGGCTCAGACACTGGCCCGAGGCGAGACACATCCGCTAGACCCGAATCGCCGACGACGGCCAGATCCGGGCCTGTGGGGCCATGGAGCACAGAGATCGACGACCGTCGATCAGGGCGAGACACCCCGGGGGGGTTCACAGGACGGGGGATGCCAGACCACCCCCTGAGCGCGGATGGTTCATCTGAGACGACGCCACGGACCGAAGGAGAACCAGCCGATGAGCTCCAACCAAGACGATCCAACTGTGGTCATCGCCAACGGGTACGTACGCCTGGAGGAGAGAGTTACAGCGTGGGTTGAGGACGATGAAGGCGTTCGTTCTGCCGTTGTCATCGGCTCCCGCGCCCGCACCGATCACCCAGCTGATGAGTGGGCCGACCTCGATGTTGTTGTGATCACTTCAGACATCGGCCGCTTCATCGACGATCGCACGTGGCTGGAACGACTCGGTGAGCCGAAGATCGCATTCGTGGCGCAGAACCCAGGCGGAGGCGGGCCGGAGTTGAGGGTTCTGTTCGCCGGTGGCCTTGATGTCGACTTCGCCTTCATGACTCCTGAGCAGGCTGACCATCTGATGGAGCACGCACCGGGTGTGGCCGCAATAGCCTTTGGACGCGGGTTCCGCATCCTCGTCGACAAGGATGGATGGACGCAGGGCATTGCCGACCTCGACCTGTCGACCGGTGAACCTGCGCAGTTGCCGAAACCCGATGCTGGAGCTTTCGCAGAATTGTGCTCAGAGTTCTGGTACCACACCGTTTGGACTGGGAAGCATCTGCGGAGAGGTGAGCTGTGGTGGGCCAAGGGCTGCTGCGATGGCATGCTCAAGGAGCACCTGCGTCAGTTGT
>JASJEG010000064.1 GCA_030064765.1 Acidimicrobiia bacterium
TCAGCGGTTGGAACGTTCCAACCGCTGAATCTCATGATTCTGGCGTCCCAAAACGGAACATATTCCGGTATGCGACGCCAAAACCGATCTTCATCGGGGCTAGCTGCCGAACCGCGGTTCCGGGAGGCCGGCGACGCCGGGATCGAAGGCGTAGATGGCGCCGTGCGGCCCCGGACCGTCCTCTCCCGGATCGATCTCCCCGATCGATGTGACAAACACGGTGCGCAGATCGGATCCACCGAAAGCAGGCATCGTGGGACGCTTCGTCGGCAACTCGATTGTCCGGTCCACCTTGCCGGCGGGGGTGACGCGGATAACGGCAGAACCCCGGACACACGCAACCCAGTAGCAGCCCGTCTCGTCAACGCAAGCTCCGTCGGGGCCACCGGGTAGTGGCTCGAAATCGAGGAACACTCGCTCGTTGCGTTGCTCACCGGTGGCCAAGTCGTAGTCGTAGGCCCAAACCGTTTGCCGCCGGGTATCCGCCCAATACATGACCGAGCCGTCCGGAGAGAACGCCAGACCGTTAGCGCAGCCGACATCACGCCGGACTGTGGAGAAGGAACCGTCCGGCTCTACAAGATGCAGGTAGGCCTTGAAGCGAACCCCGGGGTCGATACCCACCCGGCGCAGCAGACCGGCAGCCCGCCCGGGCAGGTACATACCCCCCACCCAGAAGCGTCCAGCCGGATCAGGCCTCCCATCGTTCATCCGCACCGTGCGTTGCTGTCTCTCGAGCGTCAGCCAAGGTTGCAGCATGCCGGAAGCGAGATCGAACCAGAAGAGCGCGTTCTCGGCCGCAACCAGCATCCGGCCGGGCTCCGTGCTGCGGGCAATTGCCGATGGGCGAACATCCAGTGGCCAGCGGCTGTCGGCGCCAGTCTCTGGATCAAAGGCATGGATCGAACGCCCGTTGATATCCACCCAGTAGAGGAGTCCTTGAGTGGCATCCCAGACAGGACTCTCCCCCAGCTGCGCTCCAGCGGGCAGTACGCACTCCACCGACACCATCTCAGCTGCCTCCCGGTATCCTCGCTGCGTGCTTCGTCGTTACAGCTTCCTCATTCTTGCACTCGCCATCGGAGCGGTCGGGTGCGGGGAATCTATGCCGGAGTTGCGTCACGACGACACCGTCCCGAACGACTTGCGCGAGCTGGCCGACGAGACATGGAACGACTTCCTGGAGGCCTTCCCGGCACGATGGGACTGTATTCCGCCGCCTACCCTTCACGCCGCTTGGGAGCTGGAGACCCGGGCCGAGTACCAACCGCGCACAGCAACACTCTCCGTGCGTGTGCCGGGGACACCGGCGACGCTGCGCAGCGAGTTGATCCACGAGTTTGCTCACCATGTCGAGTTTGTCTGCGAGGACCATGCCGATCTCCGTCCCAGCTTCCTGGCCGCCCAAGGCTTCGACGCCGACACCGCCTGGTTCCGCGGAGATGCCTGGGAAACCACGCCCTCGGAGCAATACGCCGAGGCGGTCGTCGAGTTGGTTGAGGGTCGCCGTACGTACTTCGGCGGCATCGTGATAAGCGATGCCGCCGAAGCAGTTATTGCCAATTGGGGATCCGGGGCCCGCTGAGCCGATCCCAGCGGGCCTGCGAATCCGCTAGTCGTCGCCGAGTTCCTCGAGCTCGTCCAGCTCCTCCTCGATGGCATGAGCCGTCTCGGCCAGCTCCTCGGCCCCCTCCTCGCCTTCGCGGGAGGCAGCTTCGAGCTCGTGCTGCAGTGCCTCGAGGTCGGCGCCGCCGGCCATCATCTGCACCAGCTGCTCGAGCGGAAGCTCGGCCTTGGTGTAGTCGCCGTACACCTGTCCGCGGCGCAGGATCACGAAGTGGTCCGCCACCGGATAGGCATGGTGCGGGTTGTGGGTGATGAAGATCACGCCGATCCCGCGGTTCCTTGCCTGCAGGATGTACTTGAGCACGACACCAGCCTGCTTGACGCCGAGAGCCGCAGTGGGCTCGTCGAGAATCAACACCTTGGCGCCAAAGAAGACGGCACGGGCAATGGCTACCGACTGACGTTCACCACCGGACAGTGTGCCGACGGTCTGGTCGGGATCGCGGATATCGATCCCCATCTTGGCCATCTCTTCTTTGGTGGTCCTCTTCGCATACTCCGCGTCATAGGACTTGAACGGGCCCCAGCCCTTCGTCGGCTCCGAGCCGAGGAAGAAGTTGCGCCACACCGACATGAGCGGAATCATCGCCAGGTCCTGGTAGACGGTGGCGATGCCTAGCTCGAGTGCGTCGCGGGGCGAGTTGAAGTTGTACTCCTTGCCATCGAAGAGGTACTCGCCCTTCGTCGGCTTGTGCACCCCGGATAGCACCTTGATCAAGGTCGACTTGCCGGCGCCGTTGTCGCCGAGCAGACAGGTCACCTCTCCGGCGCGAACAAACGCCGAGACGTCTTCGAGTGCGATGACGCTCCCGAAGTACTTGGAGACATTCCTGATTTCAAGCAGTGGTGTTCCGTTGCCACTCATCGTTGGGCCGCCTTCTGCCGGACGAAGTTGTTGAAGATCACCGCAACGACCAGGACCGTTCCAACGAAGACTTGGAACCAGTCACCGTCGACACCGGTGATGATGATGCCTTGTTGCACCATCGCAAAGATGAGAGCGCCGAACAGAGCACCGATCGCCGATCCGTAGCCACCGGTCAACAGTGTTCCACCCACGACCACTGCGATGATCGCATCGAACTCCTGCTGGAATCCCCGCAAGGTGTCGGCTCCGGTGAATTGGACCGCCTGGATCAAAGCCACCAGGAAGCCGGCGAATGCGGTCGTCATGAACAGGGCGATCTTGACCTTGTTGACCGGCACGCCGACACTACGAGCTGCGTTGGCATCGCCACCGGATCCGAAGATCCAGTTTCCCTGCTTGGTCCGCAGCAACACCCAGGTGGCAAGCAGCGCCAGGCCGATCCACCACAGGATCGCCACCCGGAACCTCGCCCCAAAGATGGTGAACTGACTGGCAAACAGCGTGTCTGCTAACCCAAAGCCGGACACCTCATCGAGGTTGCCCAACTGCGTCCGGTTGGTCCGCGCCCGGGTGAGCGCAATGGTCAGTCCCCGGAAGATGAACAGAGTCGCCAGCGTGATGATGAACGAAGGTAACTTCGTCGTTATCACCAGGTATCCGTTGAACCACCCCGTCATCAATGCGATAACCAGGGCGGCGAGCACTGCCGGCCACAGCGACCAGCCGAATCCGCCTCCCTCAGTTGGGAAGCTCAACACCATGATCGTCATGCCGGCGAAGCCGACGATCGATCCAATCGACAGGTCGAACTCTCCGCCGATCATGAGTAGGGCTACGGCAATCGCCAAGATCCCCAAAGGGGCCGCCCGATTGAAGATGGCTGCCGTGGTTGCCCAGCTCACAAAATTGTTGTCGTAGGCGACGATTGCGAAGAAGACCCAGACCAGGACTGCACCAACCACGGCGCCGAGCTCGGGCCGTGCGAGCAGTCTGCTGAGCTGGCTCACCTCCCGGAGCCTCTCGTCGCTTGCCGGTGGCGGCGCTGCCGGTGCCGGCGCCGTATCAGTTGCCACTGACTCCTCCCTCCATAGTTAGTAGTTGGGGCCCGCCGTGGCGGGCCCCAACTGGTTTGTGCGTCTAGCGGAGACCTTGCTCCGAGTACTGGAGAACGTCGGCTGCGACGTCCGAGGTCACGATCTGCGGACCGGTCAGCATGACACGGTTAACGCTGCCCAGCGGCAGCGCACCGGTCTCCAGATACTTGGTCAGCAGCACGATCGGCAGGTAGCCCTGCAGATACTGCGCCTGGTCGATGGCGAACAACATGTTGCCCTCATCAATGGCCGTCAGCACCTCGGGACCGAGGTCGAACGTTGCCAGCTTGACAGTACCTAGGTTGCCCGAATCCTCGAGCGCGGCCAGCGTCGGGATGGCACCGGTCGGACCCAGCGTGAGGATGCCCTCAACCGGGTTCGCCTGGAGTGCACCGTTGACGGTCTCCTGCGTGCCGGTCGGGTCTGCGAGGTCGACGGGGATAACGTCTACCTCAACACCCAGGCCGTCCTCAAAGCCCTGACAGCGATCGTCCAGAGCCGTGTTACCAACCTCCTGGTTGATGCAGATGGCGCTACCAACACCCTCGGCAGCAAACCGCTGCCCGGCGATGAGCCCCGCTTCGTACTCTGTCTGACCGACGTGAACCAGCACGCCGAGGTCGGCGAAGTCGTCGCTACCCGAGTTCATCGAGATGACCGGGATGCCGGCGCCTACAGCTGCGGTGATCGCATCCGCAAGAGCATCAGCATCGGGGATCGTCACAACGAGTCCGTCCGGCTGCGAAGCAACCGCGGCCTCGATGATCTCGCTCATCTCGACCATGTCGAACGTGCCGGGTGCCTGGTATTCAACCTGAACACCCATGTCATCGGCAGCTGCGTTGACACCGTTGGCCGCTACCGACCAGAACGGGTCGGACGCCTGACCATGAGACACCACGACAAAGCGGAAACCGCGCTGGGTTACCGCATCGCCACCGCCGTCATCGGCGGCGGTTGTAGCCGTACTCCCGTCGTCACCGGCAGTAGTGGTGGTCTCGGCGTCGTCGTCGCCGCCACAAGCAGCAACAACTAGTGCAAAGGCCAGCAGGAGTACCAGCCACACACTTCTTCTCATACCTTGTTCCTCCTCTTTCCGTTCACCCACTAGGTGGGTCTCTCTGCCGGCGCATGCCTATGGCAAGCGGCGGCAATCCTTCGTCAGTTCAGCCCTGCTAGATACTCAAAGCACTTGCGGGCGTCCTCGATGGGTCCCGCTCCCGGTTCGGGGTCGGAGTCGAGAACCTTGTCCTGCTCGAGCACATACCAGCCGTCGAACCCGTCCTCTTCGAGCGTGGTCACGAAGCCGGCGATGTCGACCGCGCCTTCGCCCAGCGGCTTGAAGATGCCGTCGATGACGGCCTGCCGGAACGGCAAGTCGCCACTGCGAACCTGTTGAGCCATGGCATCATCCACGTCCTTCAGGTGAACATGGGCGACCCGGCCTTTGGCGGCCTTGGCGACCGCAACCGGATCCGCCCCGCCCAGGAATAGGTGGCCGGTGTCGAGGCAGAATTCAACCTCGCTGTCCGTGATGAGCCGTTCCACGTGGTGTGGCGTTTCAATGGCCATGCCCCAGTGTTGGTGGAGCGCCACAGTCAGCCCCTCGTCTGCCGCAATGCCGATCACGTGCTTTAGGTTATCCAAGAAGGACGACCATTGCCCAACGGACATGTCGATCGAGGTGTCGTAGCCGTCCAAGCCCGAGCTGGGACCGAGGACGAGCACGTTGGCGCCGCAGCCGGCCAGCGTCTCCGATGCCCGCTTCACATACGACAGTTCCTTTTCGGCTCGCTCGGGCAAGTGCAGCACTGCGGGGACAAACCCACCGACAAGCTCGAGACCGTAGTGGTCGAGCTTCCGCTGGAGCTCCGCTGGATCCGTGGGTAGATAGCCGTCAGGACCGAGCTCGGTTGCGTTGAGGCCCAGCTCCGCCATCTCGGCGAGTACCCGGTCCGCGTCCATGAGATGCCCCCAGCCGGGTGACCCGTCCACCCCCCAGGTGATAGGCGCTCCAGCAATTCGCGACATCATGGTTGTCATTCGATTTCCTCCAATCGCACGGGTCGATGCTCGGCACGCGACACATTGCAGGCGATTGCGATCCGCAGTGCCTCGCGAGCATCTTCGGGAGTACATGGGCTTGCTGCCCGCCCCTGCGCCACGTCGATGAACGCTTCGATCTCCGCCGTGTACGCAGAGGCAAACCTATCGAGGAAGGACTTTGGGGTGGGTTCTTCGATCACCGGGCCACCGGGTTCAACGCTGCGAAGGGGCAGATCACGCGCCAGGCCGACACTCACGCTGTCGCCGACACCGAACAGTTCCATTCGAACGTCGTGCCCGACAGGATCGTGGCGTACCCCTGACATCATGGCCTGCGTGCCATCGCTGAGGGAGAGGATCACAACACCGGTTTCGATCGGCCGATCATCGCCGAAAGACTCCGCTGTAGTCGTGAACCCGGTGGCGAAGACCTCAACGGCCTCCTGCCCGGTGACAAACCGCAGTATGTCGAAGTCGTGGATCTGGGTGTCTACGAAGATGCCCATGTCGACGTAGCCGGGAGGCGGTGGTTCGTAGTCGTGAGTGTTGGTCCGAACCAGGTAAAGGTGTCCAAGGGATCCGTCATCGACCAGCTTCTTGGCGGCGACGTAGCCGGCGTCGAACCGCCGCTGAAAACCGATTTGGGCGGGAATGCCGCTCTCTCGGATGTGGGCAACCGCTGCGTCCGTTGTCGGGAGATCGACGGCGATCGGCTTCTCGCAAAAGACCGGGATCCCCGCGTCGGCAGAGAGATGCATCATCGGAGCGTGGGCGTCGGTTGCGGCGGCAACGATCATTGCATCGATCGTTCCGATCATGGACTCGGCGTCCGGGGCTACCTTCCCGCCGATGTCGTCGGCGACGGCCCGCGCCCGCTCCGGCAGTGGATCGGTTACGACGACTGCGTCTACCTCGGCATGCGCTGCCAGCGTGCGGCCGTGAAACGCGCCGATGCGCCCGGCACCGATGAGGCCAAACCGCATATCCGTCTCCTCTCCGGTCTCCCAGACGGACTGCTCCATGCCACCCCGATCCATAGACCCGAGCGGCTTGTGGAACGTTCCAACCAGGATCACGCTATACCTGCGCGAGCACCCCTGTCAAGCGGATGGGGGTGCCGGCAGCACGGCGAGATCTGGCCCGGTCTCCCGAGTGGGCTGCGTTGACAGCGTTCGCTGCTGACTATTAGTTTCAAGGCGTTGGAACGTTCCAGAGGGACACTGCAATGGGACAACTCTTCTACCCCGCCGGATCATTGACCAGCCCGGGATTCACGTTGGACGTGGATCCGGGGCGCGCCGGTTGGCAGTACTGCGGCCTCAAGGTCCTCGAGTTGCCTGCGGGTGGAGCCAAGGAGCTGGTGACCGGTTCTGCCGAAGCTGCGGTCATTCCGCTTGCAGGCAGTTGTGCTGTTGAGGTCGAAGGCAAGCATTTCGAGGTGGACGGACGTGAGGATGTCTTTTCCGGCATAGCCGGGTTTGCCTACGTGCCCATAGACACATCTTTCCGGGTGTCATCCTCGACGGGTGGCGAAGTTGCAGTCTGCATGGCTGAGGCAACCCGGCGTATCGACCCTTACGTTGTGCCGGCGAAGGCGGTGGCTGTCGAGGTACGCGGTGCCGCCACTGCGTCGCGCCAAATAAACAACTTCCTCAATGCCGTTTCATGGGAGGCGGACAAGCTGATCGCAGTTGAGGTGATCACCCCCGAGGGAGGGTGGTCGTCCTACCCCGCCCACAAACACGATGAGATGACCGCCACCGAGGTCGAGCTGGAGGAGATCTACTACTTCAGGATCGCCGGGGAACACGGTTCAGGATTCTTCACGTGCTACACCATGGACGGTGAGCTCGACGAGACGGTTACTGTGCGGGATGGAGACACGTTTCTGGTTCCGAAGGGATTTCACGGCCCGGCGGCGGCATTCCCCGGGCATCATATGTACTACTTGAATGTGATGGCCGGACCGTCGGCGGAACGCCGCTGGAGCATCACCAACGATCCCCGGCAAGAGCCGGCGATGGCGTCGCTCGAGTCGCAAGGTCCGGACCCGAGATTGCCATTGACAAGCGCAACTGAGTAAGGAAGGGAAGAAATGCAGGATCTCACATTCGTCATCGGAGAGGACCGGGCGGTAGCTGAGTTGTGGGAGGCGCTCGGGAACATTGGCATAACGATGCAGGCATCGTGCACTTTCCCGCGGCTCGAAGGACGCATAGTCCACATCGTTGTCACCGATGAGGAAGCCGATCGCGCCTACGAGGCGCTGCGTGCGGAGAACTTCATCCCCCTCGATCGCAGAGAGGTGCTGATCGCAGACTTCGAGGTGCGTCCGGGCGAACTCGGCAGGCTTGCCAGAAGGATCACCGACGCCGGCGCCAAGGTATACATCATGTATATGGCGACCGGCGACCGTGTGGTCATCGGCGCCAGCGACCTCGAGACAGTCAGAGAGGTCCTCTAGACGCGACTGTGGGGACCGCAGGTCCCCACAGTTCTATCCGTGTGAATCCGTTGACTACGGGAGCATGACTTCGCTGATCCCGTGGACGAGGGCGTTGCCGGCGTCGATGTTGCGGCGAACCACGAACGGGTTGGTGGTACCCAGACCAGCGGTGCCCGCATCGTCGAGCTGGAGCAGCCAGCCGCGGCGGTCGATACCGAGCTCACCACCGTTGTACATGGTGACGAAGACGTCAGTGCCGTTGCGACGATTGTCGTCGAGGCGCAAAGCCTCGCGATAATCGACCTGGCCAAGCTCACCCGCATACACGTGGTACTTCACGACTTCGCCGATGGTGGCCAGAGCTTTGTCATCATCGCCCATTCCGAGCGCCTCAATCAGAGTCGGGATGACCTGAGATTCACGAATCTGCCACCAGCGCTTGCCGGTGAGATCGGCTGCCAAGCGACGCGTCGCCACGTCGGTCGGCAGGAACGCAGTGAGTTCGGCGGAACCAAGCGCAGCCAGATCATCGCCTGTCAGAACGCCCTCCTCGGCCAGCGCCAGCACGACATTGCTGATGACATTGAACTGACCGCGCTTCTGCTCGGCCTGCTCTTTGACGAAATCGACAAAGTTGTCTTCGGTCGCCGATGCCGGCAATACCATCACGCTGAAGAGCATCGTCGCTGCCAGCAGGGTGGTGAGAATCTTCCTCATTGGATACCTTCCTATTCGGGCTTTGGTGTCCCGTCTCCGAGGCAACCGGTTGTTGCGGATGAGGCCATCCGATCCACTTAGTCAATTGCAGGTCATCCCAAGAATCGACGCCTACCGACGCCGCACCTCTCCCCATCCCCCGGGGTCTCCTCTGTTCGTGCGTAGAAGCGGAGCAACAGGGCCGCTGGGTCTGCGCAGGAACCTGGGTGTCGCTCGGCGGGCGCTGCGAAGCAGCCCTACAAGGCGCCGGTTGAGTCTGGGGCTTCCGGCGGGTGGAGGCGGTCGATCATTTCCGGAGTGGCGTATTGCATCAGCAGACCCTCGTCGTGTCCGCGCAAGAGGAGCTCCAGGTCGTGCACCACCATGCGCCCAATTTCGAGTAGGGCCTCCGGTATGGCACCGGCGCGATGGGCGCTGAAAACCGCATTGCGGGCGGATCGAATCCTGTGGTTGGGATCGAAGGGCTCGCTGGGCCACACGTCGATCGCAACACGGAACCTGCCCTCCAGTACGAGATCTGTCATTGACTCGAAGTCAACCAGGTGAGCTCGGCTCAGTAGCACAAGGGTCTGGTTGGGCTGCAGCAGTCCCATCAGCTCGGTGTCGATCATCTGGAAGTTGTCCGGCGTGGGGGCGGCGAGCACATAGACGAAGTCGCTCGTCGCAAACAGCTCACGAAGATCCACCGGCTCGATACCACGCGCCCGCAACACATCGCCGCCCAACCAGGGATCGTATGCCACCAAGCGGACCTGGAATGGTGCCAGCAGCTGCTGCAGGGACACTGACAAGCCCCCCGCTCCGACGAAGCCAACCGTCTTGCCCCACGTCGTCACCGCACCCGCGGTCCCTTCGTGGAGCCATTTCTCGTCGCCGGCCCGAAACGCCGCGTCCCCCTCGCCGACGAGCCGGCCCGCAGCAAGTGCCAGCGCCAACCCCATCTCGGCGACCGCAGGTCCGAATGCGGGGGCGCAACCACCGACCTTGATGCCGCGCTGCAGACATGCCCGGTAGTTCAGTTCCTTGTGGTTATGCGATCCGGCTACTTCGAACACGAAGCGAAGGTTGGCCCCCGCCCCGGGAATTGCGTCGTAGCCGTATTCCCAGGTACCAAAGATGACTGCGGCGGCATCGGCGAGCGAAGCTTCCATGTCGGCTCGCGGCAGGGGTCCGTCCCGGCCCCAGATGATCTCGCCGAGCCCGTGCAAGCGATCGAGCGTCCCCGGATCGAAGATCTCAGTAACACTTCGGAAGTGCGGAGCGACGACGATCTTGGGTTTGGCCATGGCGGCTCAGGACGCGTTCGCCTGCATCCATTCGTATAGATCATCGGGAATCTCGATACCTTCGCTGTCGGACCGCGCCCGGTTGGTCAGCCGACGTTCTCCAGGCAACCGGGTCCCCGGTTGGCCGAGCACGGCCGCAAGCAGAGCCTCGACCCGTGACTCATAGCTGCCCCCGCTGAGCGGTCCGGGCCCAAAGCCGACCAAGAACTGGCCGACTCGGGGTGGGCCGCCCTTGTCGTCGAAGAATGAGCTCGCCTCGTAGCCGAAGTGGGCACCGGTCATGGCCGCGGCCATGACCTCGACTGCAAGGACCAGCGCGGCACCCTTGGCGTCACCCATCGGGAGCATGGAACCGGCCATCGCCGCAGCCGCATCCGTCGTCGGGTTGCCGTCGGCATCGAGGGCCCAGCCTTCGGGAATTGCCCGACCCTCGTCGGCGGCAAGCTTGATCTTGCCCCGCGCCTGCTTGGACAGCGACAGATCGACAACGACCGGCGGATGGTCGCCACCCCGAGGGAAACCAAACGCAATCGGATTGGTCCCAAAGAGCGGGCGAGAACCACCCCACGGTGCGATCCCGGCCGGCGAGTTGCCAAACACCAAACCAACCACACCACGCTCGGCGAGCCGCTCAACGTGATGACCGGCCACGCCGAAGTGGTGCGAGTTGGTGATCGCAATGCCGGCCACCGGCGACTGCCGAGTCTTGGAAACGATCTCCTCGATGGCCAAGTCGAATGCCGGATACGCAAACCCGTCTTTGGCGTCGATGCGGGCGGCCGATGCCCCCAGGCCCTCGATTGCCGGTGTTGCGCCTCCGTCGACTTTGCCCGCTCGCACCTGCGCCGAGTAGGCCTTGAGACGGGCAAGCCCATGCGAGTTGAGACCATCGCGATTGGCGCGCACCAGAGCCTGCGCCACCGACGTGGCGGTGGGTTCCAGTGTGCCGGCTGCTACGAGTACCTCGGTTGCCAGTTGCTCCAGTTCCGCCGCGGTGCCGTTCATGTTGCTACTCCTTCGCAGGCGCCGACGTTCGACCACGCAACTCGCAAGGCGAGTTGCCGTCGAACTCGAACGCCTGACCGACCTCAGTCGGTCAGGCGCTCTGGTATAGCTTGGTGATGATGAACTCTCGGTGGCCAAGGGTCTCTGCTGCCGTGTTCCTCCCGTTGGCCGTGCGCACCACCATGTCGATCAGCGCATCACCGGCCTCGTCGAGCACCATCTCGCCGCTCAGCAAACCCGACACGTCGAGGTCGACGTGATCTGCCATCGTGCGGGCCGTCTTTGGATTGGCGGTCACCTTGATGACCGGCATGATCGGATGACCGATGATGTTGCCCTGACCCGTCGTGAAGATGTGGAGCGCAAACCCGGCCGCAGCCTGGAGGGTGTTGCACTCGGCAGCGGCGGACGAGGTGTCCATGAAGTAGAGCCCGGGGCCCTTGGCTGGCGCCTCCGCCGGCTCGAGCACGTCTATGTAGCGGCACTCTTTGCCGATCTTCTGGAAGTTACCGAAGGCCTTCTCCTCGATGGTGGTGAGGCCACCGGCGATGTTCCCTGCCGTGGGTTGGCTCTCCGACAGGTCGCTCGTCTTGTGACGGTTGATCATGTCGTTGTAGCGATTCCAGGTATCGAGGAACTTCTGCCGCACCTCAGGCGTAGCCGCCCGATCCGCGCACACGATTTCGGCGCCGGTCAGCTCAGATGTCTCCCCGAAACACAGATAGCTGCCCTCTTTGTCGAGCTTGTCGAACATGTTGCCGACGGTGGGGTTGGAGGCCAGACCGGAGGTGGTATCCGATTCACCGCACTTGGTGGCGATCCACAGGTCGGTCAGCGGTACCTCTTCACGCTGCAACTCGGTTGCCCACTGCACGAACTCCTGGGCCTTGCGCCCGGCAACGGCGGCGATCTCGAGATCACCGTGCTCCGCGATGGAGAACCCGGCAACCGGCTTGCCGGTGGCGGCGATCCCATCGACGACCCACTTCGTCCACTTCGGCTCGATACCGATTACCACTGCTGCGGCAACATTCGGGTTCGCTCCGGTACCGATCAGGGTCTGCATGGTGAGTTCTAGGTCCGCACCAAACTGGAGACGGCCGTAGGCGTGCGGCAGGGCAAGGGTGCCGCAGATGTTGTTGGCAACTTTCTCCGCGCACGCATTCGAGATGTCATCGACCGGGAGGATGATGACATGATTGCGAATACCGACGCGACCGTTCTCCCGCCGGTAGGCCTTGATTGTCTTTGTCATCGTCTACTCCCTACCACTTCTTTGTCTTGACGTTGTGGACGTGGACGTGGTGCCCGGTGGGGATGTCCTCAACGACCTTGCCGATGTCATGTCCGTACTTGATCAGTGCGTCGCCCTCGGCGAGATCGACCATGGCGATCTTGTGCCCGAGCGGGATCGGGTCCTTCGAGACGATCGATGTGTTCTCGTTCGTGTCCATGATCCAAACGGCCAGCTCCTGGCCCGCCTCGATCCCTTCGACCACCGCAACACCGACCGAGTCGGTGGGGTCGTGAATGACGATGTCCGGTTTCATGTGCTGTAGCACCTCAGTTTCTTGTTGTTTGGCGTGATCCCTAGCCGAGCACTTCGCTCATCATGACGGGACGTCCCTCTTCGATGGAGCGATGACCGGCTTCGCCGACGGCGACCGCCATCAGGCCATCCTCGAGCGTCACCTTCGGCGGCGTTCCGTTGCGAATTGCCTCGACGAAGTCGACGTGTTCGAGATAACTGGCACCCTCGTGCAGACCGGCATATGCGACGTGATCGTCAGACACCGGTTGCTCGATGACGGTGCGCTCGGCACGCCGGCCCACCCGCATCACCGCTTCAGGCACGAACGACTCGACCTTGCCGACGTCGCCGGTAACAGCCAGCTCCTGCTCATTACGGGAACCTTCGGCGAACATGCAGAGGTCGAGCATCGCCCGGATTCCGTTCTCGAAGTCGACGGTGACAAACGCATTGTCGAGCAGGTCTGGGATCTCGCCCCCGTAGCGCTCCTGGAGATGGTTGACATCCTGGGCACCTGATCCGTAGACCCGCACCGGCTTCGACTCCGCAATCAGAGTCATCAGGTCGAAGAAGTGACAGCACTTCTCGACCAACGTACCCCCGGTGAAACGGTTGAACCTGTTCCAATCCCCGACCTTGGGCAGGAACGGAAAGCGGTGCTCCCGAATGGAGATCATCTTGATGTTGCCGACGGCACCCGAACGTACCTCGTGAATCAACGCCTCGATGGGCGGCTTGTATCGGTACTCGAGTCCCATCCAGACAACACCCTTGTGCCCCTCAGCCGCTTTCAGGATGCGGCGGCACTCGGACACCGAGGTGCCGAGCGGCTTCTCCACCATCACATGAAGATCCTCGTAGGCGAGGATGTCTTCCATGATGTCGGCGTGGGTGTGGTTTGGTGAGACGAGGACGACCGCGTCACACACCTCTGCCGCCAGCAGGTCCCGGTGATCGGTGAAGACCATGGAGTCATCGACGCGGGCCGTGTTCTTGCCGAACTTGCGCGACTGCGGGTCGGGATCGGAGATCGCTACGACCCTGGCACCGTCGATGGCGTTCACGTTGTTGATGTGCTCGAGGCCCATCATCCCGGTACCGATCACGCCGTAGCGGATCTCATCCATCTTCGTGTCTCCTCTAGATCCCTAGGTAGCGGTCGGTTGCCGCAACAGCCTCGGCTCCAGTGGCCTGCATCTCCATCGAAGCGCGCACGGCGTCGAGGGTCTCCGGAATCGTCACTGACTCTTGCGGGATGTTGATGGCGAAGACGACATCGTCGCCGGAGAGACCGACCATCTCTTCCCACAATCCAATCTCGTACATGTCGCCGCGGGGGTACTCCATGTAGCGGGCCCACTGGAACAGCGAGGAATTCGAGTTGAAGCCCTCAGCGATCTTGACGACCTTGATGCGGGGATACGCCTCGAAAGCCGCCAGAGCTTCCTCGACCGAGATGCCGCTCTTCGGAGTGGCATTGAGCGTGATGATGTGACCATGGGTGACGGGTGTGTGCACCAGCATCCCGGTGGCTTTGACGCCGTCCATGATGTGCTCGAGGTCGACGGCCTGATGGTTCGGGATCGGATCCACCTGGAGCACATTCGTGAGACCACGATGGGTGTCACCCGGATCGGCGACACGGCGGATGATGGTGATGAACGTCTTCTCGACGCCGACGGCCTTGTGCAGAGCATCGACTGCACGGATGAGGCCGGTGGTGTTGCAGGATGTCAGCTTCAGGTAGTCAACGCCGAGACCCTTCTCGTAGTTGACGGTGCCGTGGAAGAACACGTCTGCGACCTCGCCGGACTCGCCGCCCTGAAAGACGGCCTTGACGCCGGCAGCTACATACTTCTCTTTGTTCTTGGCGCCGATGCCGCCGGGCGCGGCGTCGAGCATGACGTCCACCTCGCCGAGCAGATCGTCGAAGCCCCCCGACACCGGGATACCGGCTTCCTCGAGCGCTACCTCGGCACCGTCGTAGGCGGTGAACAGCTTGAACGGCATGCCCCGCTCTTTGAGCGCGCGCACGGGCAGGGTGGGGGCGACATCGGCCACACCTACCAGTTCCATGTCCTCCTGCAGGGCGACACCGGCGGCAAGCCGATTCCCAATGACTCCGTAGCCGGCAACTCCGACCTTTACCTTGCTCATATTCCTGATTCCTTTCTGGTCAAACCGTCAGAGATCGATTACTGGGATGTTCCAGTAATCGGCCAGCGCTTCCAACTCCGTTCGATAGTCCCCATAGACGATGCCGTAGTGATGCTCGAGCCCCTCCCGCATGATGGTGGCTGTGACCTCCGGTGCGGGACGCTCGAACTCGATCACACCCGCAGTTCCGGAGAACGCCAGCGGTAGGTCGAGCATCGTTCCCGACCCGATGACGAGCGCCATCTCATTGCCGGCCTGGCTGAGCCGGGCGAGTGTCACCCGGCCGGGCCGCAGCGCAAACTCGTTGAGCAGCGGCTTCGCCCGATTCGAGTGGATCGTGCCTAGTGCCGACCCGTCGTCGGGGGCCATGTGCATCGGGGCGAGCCCGCAATGCCACAGAACACCGGTATCGCCATCGGTGTCCATCTCCACGATGTCGGCAACGAACGCAGGCTCTCCGGCCACCGCCTGCAGCAACAGCGCAGTCACGTTGCCATATACATCTGCTTCGCAGGTTCCGGGTGTGCCGTCATCGATGAGCATGCTCTGCGGGGAGCAGGCCGCACCTCCGTGCTCGGTGAAGCACTCGGGCCAGCAGCGGGTGGCGATGCCAGACCAGCCGCCTTCCCGGATCAGTGTCTTCATACCGCCATAGAGGCTCAGCGACCTGTCCAGCGCCTCTTGATCCAGCGCGTCCAGGCTGCCCAATGCATCGG
>JASJEG010000065.1 GCA_030064765.1 Acidimicrobiia bacterium
GCTTCGAGCGCTGTCTTCTGTTGCATCAACTCCTCGAGCTTCGCCTCATTGGGCTGGAAGGCAGCCAAACTCTGCACTTCGCTCTCCAGCTCGCGCAGGATTAGCGCCGTCCGCCACCGCAGCAGAGCTTTGGAGAAGTGGACGTCGCCGAACAGGTGGTCTCCCACGTATAGGATCTCGTCGCCGGACAGGCCGAGGAAGTCTTCGACCTGCCGGGCGCAGCCCCCGAAGAACACGCTGCCCGGCTCGATCTCGCCGATGTGGGGGCGCAGGAGGGCCGCATCCTCATCAACAACCTTGTAGAGGTTCTTGCTCGAGGTGAAGAACGACGGCTTGTCCGCAGAAACGATGACGGCTTCGAACAAGTCACGCCATCCCATGCCCTGCGGAAGGTGCGGGTCAAACGCATACGCCATGATCCGTTTGGTGTATTCCCATTCCGAGTTGGTGATCAGCATCAACCTCTTGCCGGCGTGAAACTGATCGACGAGCGCCATCACGCTTGCTGGGTCCGGGTCGATGAAGCGATCCGGGGCATCGAGGATGTCCTGTTTGAGGCTGCCATCGCGATGAGCGCCGTCCAGCGAACTCACAACGGCCTGGTACAGCCCCCGGTAGCCCTCACCACGCTCGATACGGCCGGCATCCATCAGATCGACGAGTTGGGCGAAGAGACTGGCTTCCGACAGTGAGAACAGCGTGTTCATGAACTCAAAGCGATCCTCAGCCAGATCGACCAGCGTGCCGGCATACGTCGTGCGAACGTCGTCATAGCTGAGGAACGACGTACCGTGTGCGGCGCGGATCACATAGCCGAAGCGGGTCGCCTTGACCAGGTTTCCCTCCTCGAGGTCGATAGCGAGACCGCGAATGACTTTCGCTGGGTCAAACTTGACGTCGGCTACGGGGTACCCCAGATCCAGCAGCTTCTGCTTGGCATGGGCAAAAGCTCGCGACTCCCACTCACCCACGAAATAGTGAACCAGGGTGTAGTCCATGTCGTAGCCGATGGCCTTGAGTGAGCGTAGGTTGACAGTTCGGTTGACGTAGATCCGGCGGTCGGACGGAATCGGCTGGAGGCTCATATCAGACCGCTCGGTAGGGCAGGTACTCGGGATACCACATGTCCTCCTCGATTCGCGCCTCGATGTTGTCAACCGGTGCCGCCAAACCCTCCGCCACTGCCTGGTTGGCAACGGCCTTGGCTACCTCGGCAGAGGTGGCACGTACGTCCGAGATCGACGGATAGAGCTGGCCGGATTCGACCTGCTCCGCCGTGACCGCTCCGGCCAGCGCCTTCGACCCCGCCAAGAACATCCTGTCGGAGATTCGGCGCGCCCCGACGGTGAGGACCCCCAGCCCGATACCGGGAAAGATGAATACGTTGTTCGCCTGTCCGATGCGATGCACCCGGTCGTCGTACTGCACATCAGGGAAAGGTGATCCGGTAGCCACAATGGCCCGTCCGTCGGTCCATTCGATGGCGCTCGCCGGGGTCACTTCGGCATGACTGGTGGGGTTCGAAAGCGGCATGATGATCGGCCGTGCGGCGTGCAGCGCCATGCGCCGGATCATCTCCTCCGTGAATACTCCGGGGACCCCGCTCACCCCAATCAGGACAGAGGCACGGGCGTTGCGGACAACATCGAGCAGGCCGATCGGGTGGTCTTCGATCTGCCAGTTCTTCACCGCTTCCAACGAGAGAGCCAGCTGTGCTTTGCCTCGGGACAGATTGGGACGACCCTCGACGATGAGACCCCTGCTGTCGAGGGTCATGATGCGAGCCTCGGCATCGACCCTGCTTGCTCCCTCGTCGACCATCGCAGTGGCGATCTGGTCGCGAATGCCTACACCGGCAGAGCCTGCACCGACGATCACGATACGTTGATCGGCGATCTTGCTCCCGATATGACGAGTCGCTGCCATGAGGCCGGCGACGACCATCGCGGCAGTGCCCTGGATGTCGTCGTTGAAGGAAAGCACGCTGTCGCGATAAAGGGAGAGGTTCTCAAAACTGGTCCGGTTGGAGAAGTCCTCCCAATGCAGCAGCGCCCCGGGAAACACGGCCTGAACTGCGGCGACAAACTCGGCAATGAAGTCGTCGTACTCCTCGCCGCGTAACCGCTGCTGACGGTATCCCACGTACAGCGGATCAGCCAGCAATTCGGCGTTGTTCGTACCCACATCCAGAGAGATTGGAATGCAGCGGGTTGGGTGAATCCCGGCCGCCGCTGCATAGAGAGCAAGTTTCCCGATTGGGATACCCATGCCGCCGGCGCCCTGATCCCCGATGCCGAGGATCCGTTCATTGTCGGTGACGACGATGATGGGTTTGGCGGCCCGGGGACGGCACCTCAAGACGTCGATGATGCGTCCCCGATCACGCGGTGTGACATAGACACCACGGGCGCGACGGTAGATGCGGCTCCAATGACGGCATGAGGTCGCCACCGTCGGCGTGTAGATGAGCGGAACCATGGCTTCGAGGTTCCCTATGAGGAACCGGTAGAACAACGTCTCGTTCCGGTCCATGAGGCCGTTCAGATAGATGTTCTTGTCCATGTCGCTGACCTTGTAGTGGATCTGGTTGGCGACACGGTCGAGTTGCTCCTCGATGGGCGAGACGTGGTCGGGAAGCATTCCCACGAGATCGAACTCCTCGCGCTCGCGCCGCGAGAACGCGGTCCCCTTGTTCAGCGTCGGTGTCTTGAGAAGCGCCGTTCCACGAAGAGGGACTGGCAAGTAACGTTCACCGGTATCTGGGTCGATAGCGACCCGGGGATGAGGAATGTCGACGCGCATACCGCTCAGCATACGGCGATCGCCGTACGCTGCCATCTCACACTCAGCTGCGTCGGAGCAGTCTGCCTAGTAGGAACAGCACGACCCCGGCCGCAACACCGATCGCAATCGCCTGTTGGGTGCCTACTACCACTTCGGAATCGGTGAGCGTTGCGGAGGGAGTGAGCAGCACCCCAACGCGCGAACTCTCGACGGTGACGCCGCCGCCGCCAACCAGGGTTCCCACGCCACCGTCGCTGATGGAGGCTTCCCCGCCGGCGATGATGGTCCCTCCACCGGCCTGGTCGAGCGTGACATTGCCGCCTGCGATCAACATGCCGGCGCCCGCTTCGTTGATGGACACGTCGCCCCCGGCTGCAACCACGAGGGCCCCAGCTTCCCGGATGGCTACATCACCTTCGGCGCGCACCACCGGCGCAAACGTTTCGCTGATCTCTGTGGGCTCATTGCCGTTATCCATCAGTACCTTCCTCTGAGTCCATTTCTTCGACGATGGCCTCTACCGCCACCGTGGCTGCTTCGATCCGCTCCCGACACAGCCTGATCAGCTCGGCGGAGCGGCGGACCTTCACTGCAAGGTCGTCTACGTCAACTTGTTCTTCTTCGATCGCCACCAGGATGCTCTCCAGTTCGTCGAGCGCATCCCGGTAGCTCATTTCATCGGTCACCGGTTACCTCCCCTTCGTCCGTGACCACACTTGCAATACGCCCTCCCGCCACGACGGTCTGCAGTCCGGAGCCGGGCTCAACCTGCTCGGGATCAGTCACCAGGACGCCCTGGCTGGTGCGGGTGATCGACCAGCCCCGTGCGAGGAGCCGTGCAGGATCGAGTGCCTTCATCCTTTGCTCAGCCGCCGCTAGTCGATCCTCTGCATGAGTCGTAGTGCGCCGAACCGCACCCAGCGTGCTGGCCTGTAGCCCATCGAGATCACCCTTCCTGGCCTCGAGCTGTCGAGATGAACCCCGCACGATGCGACTGCTGAGAGTTGTTAGCGCGTCAGTCGCCCTAATGAGGCGCAAGCGGCTTCCTCGCGAAATGCGGCGCCCCGCTTCGGCCACGCCGGCCGCAGCCCGCTCAGTTGCTCCGACGGCAGCCCGATTCACTCGAGAGGACGCGTGGTCGAGCTCAGCCGTCGCCACGGCAAGCCTGCCGTTCACACCACGCCGTGTTGCCGCTGCCAGCTCATCGATCCGTGCGACGAATTGGGCAATGGTGGCGACCAGGCCTGCGGCACAGGCAGTTGGAGTCTTGTAGTTACGGGCCACTAGGTCGGCGACGGAGACATCGGTTTCGTGGCCGATACCGGTCACCACCGGGACTGGGCATTGGGCAATGGCTACGGCGATCTCCTCGGTGTCGAAGGCGGCAAGATCAGTCGCCGCGCCCCCGCCCCGTACCAGCGCTATCACGTCGGGCTTGCGGTTCACCAGGAGTGCGAGCGCCTGTTGGATGTCTGCGGCGGCGTCGGGGCCTTGGACTCTTGAATCGGCAAACAGGACGTTCCAGGCATATCCGGACCGAACCAGCTCGTCCAAGAAGTCCGCATAGGCGGCACTGCCGGCACTGGTCACCAGACCTACCCGCAGTGGCACCAAGGGCATCGGTAAAGCGGGATTGCGCTCGACCAGCCCCCTGTCCCGGAGACTCTGCACCAATCGTTCTCGTTCCGCCGCCAGTTTGCCCAGCGTGAAATCGGTGTCGATCCAAGTCATGCGCAGCTGCACTACCCCACGGGGCGCGTAGTGCGACAACCGACCTCGAATCCTGACAGCGACGCCGTCGGTCATCCGAACTGCCCCCGATCGAGCCAAGACGCGATTGACTGCGACCTTGTCCGACTCGAAGAGAGTCACCGGCAAGACGGCGCCGCTGTTGGAAGACTTGTCTGGGTCCAGCAGCGTGAAGTAGACGTGCCCGGATGCGGCTCGCGACAAATCACGAATCTCCCCTTGCACCCAGATCTCGTCCGGAAATGCACGCGATATCGTCCGTCCGACGCTGGCCGCAAGCTCAGAGACGGTGTATGTCTGCTCGTACATCACACCGACGCTACACCGGCCCGGGGACATGCGAGTAGAGGGTCGCTACGCACCCGCCGCAAGGCACTAAGTTGACCTCCTCATGAGCACTGTACGGACCCGGGTGAGGCAGCTCCTCAATTCGCGCGGCCAGACCGCCTTTCTCGCCGCGGCGCTCGTGGTCGGTTTCCTCGTTGGCCTCGCCGTCGTGCTGCTCGTGATTCTGGTGGAGGGTGCGTCGCACGCCGCCGAATGGGTTCAGGAGCAAGTCGGCAGCTCTGAGCTGGCATTCTTCATCACCGTGCCGGTTGCACTCTTCGTGGCATGGGCCATCGCCCACCGTTTCTCCAAGAACGTTGAAAGTGGGGGCGTGACGGAGACGATCGCCGCGGTGGGGCTCCACGGCGGCTATCTGTCGACCCGAACGATCCTCCCCAAGATCACCAGCACGGCGGCAACCCTCGGCGGGGGTGGTAGCGGAGGCCGGGAGGGACCGATTGTGATGATTGGCGCCGCCATCGGATCGTCGCTATCGCGCTACACCCGATTCTCTGAGGACCGCATCCGTAGCCTGGTCGCGGCCGGCGCCGGGGCAGGTATCGGGGCGACTTTCAATGCGCCCATCGCCGGCATGTTGTTTGCGATGGAGGTCATTCTGGGCAACCTGGCCATCCGGCACCTCAATGCGGTGGTGGTTGCCTCGGTGGTTGCTGCGGTCACAACGCAGACGCTGGTCGGGGAGGAGCAGATCCTGTCATCGCCGGGTGGCAGCTTCGACGACCCCCGGGAGTTGCTGCTCTACCTCGTGCTCGGGCTGATCGCGGTCGGAGCCGGCCTGCTGTTCGTGCAGATTCTGACCAAGGTTGGAGACCTCAAGGAACGTCATCCGCTCCCTGATTGGACACGACCCCTCGCCGCGGGACTCGTCATAGCCGCTATCGGTTTGGTCGACGACCGGGCGCTCGGCACCGGGCAGGCATTTCTCTCCGATCTGATGCGAATCTCCGACACCGAAGCAACTGATCTGGTCCTGTGGACGTTGCCGATCCTTGCGCTGTTGAAGATGGTCACCAATGCCTTCACGAGGTCCGGTGGCGGCTCTGCCGGAACCTTCATGCCCAGCCTTTTCATCGGCGGAGTCCTCGGCACTGCCTTGGCGATCGCGGTGCAGCCGATCTGGGTCTTTTCGGATCTACAGCCGGGCTCGTACGCCATGGTCGGCATGGCGGCGACGTTTGCTGCAGTGGCTCGGGCCCCGCTGACCGCAATCATCATGGTGTTCGAAATAACCGGCAACTATGCACTGGTGCTGCCGCTGATGCTGGCAGCTTCACTCGCCTCGTTCATCGCCGACCGGATCAATCCCGACTCGGTATACACAAGGCCGCTCACCCGGGCCGGGGTTCACCTCGTGCAGACTGAGGACGTCGACTTGCTGGATACGGTGACGGTCGGTGAGGTGATGACCCTGCTCGATGACACTTTGCACCCGTCCATGACACTCAGCGAAGCCGCCCGCTCCTTGGATGAGTCTCGTCACCACGGCATGCCTGTGGTCGAGCGCAACGGGGAACTTGCCGGCCTGCTCACATTGCTTGATGTTGCTCTCGCAGAGGGAGATCCGGACGAAACGCTGGTCAGGGATGTGATGACGGCGCGACCAATCACCGTGACTCCAACCCTGCCGGTGTCGTCTGCCCTTGCGCGTATGGCGGCCCTCGGGGTTGGGAGATTGCCGGTAGTGGATGACCTCGACCCGCGGCGCATCGTTGGCATGTTCCGGCGCGACTCCGTGGTCGCCGCCTACCACCATGCCTTGGGAGCAACGACCGACCGCCATCTGTATCGGCAGCGGTTGCGCCAGCGTGTGCAGCCGGGGGCGACCTTCTACGAGGTACCAGTCCCATACGCATCGGATGCGGCAGGGAAGCGAATCCGGGAAGTCGCCTGGCCGGAAGACGCGGTGTTGGTCTCGATTCGCCGGGACGACGGGGTGATCATCCCCCATGGCGATACGGTGATCCGAGTCAAGGACACGATCACCGCTTTCGGACATGGCGATTCCCGGGTAGCCGTAGCAGCCGTACTGGAACCGCAACACGTCGCAGATGACGAAGACCGCGGTGCATAGGCTTTACGCAGCGCAGTAGGCCCGATACATTCCGCACGTGAACACGACACCACCTCTAGTTCCTGTCTTGATGTCGGGAGGCGCCGGCACCCGACTCTGGCCTGCTTCCCGCTCCGATCGTCCTAAGCAGTTCCTCGATCTGATTGACGACCACAGCATGGTGCGAGCGACACTCGACCGCCTTGCGGGTCTGGCCACGGCACCACCACTGGTAGTCGCCAATGCCACCCATGCCGATCTTGTCGCAACCGAGCTGAGCGCCGCCGGCCATGACCCCGGTCGCATGATTCTCGAGCCCTTTGGGCGCAACACCGCACCGGCTGCCGCCGTCGCCGCGCTCCATCTCACCGCCGACGGAACCGATCCACTGATGTTGCTGCTCCCCGCCGATCACGTGATTTCGGATGTCGCCTCCTTCCACGCGGCCGTTCGCCATGCGGCGGTCCTGGCCGCCGGCGGCGCTCTGGTGACGTTCGGCGTTGTCCCCACCAGTCCGGAAACCGGTTACGGATACATCAAGACCGGGCACCCTGTAGACGAGGAGTCATTCCACATCGAGCGGTTCGTCGAGAAACCCGACAGCGCAACCGCGGAGTCATACCTGGAGGCCGGGACCTACCTCTGGAACAGCGGGATGTTCGTATTTCGCTGCTCTGCCTACCTGGCAGCGCTCAGCGAGAACGCACCCGAGATGTTGGCAGCATGTGTCGCCACGATGAAGGCGTCCGCGACGAGCAATGGAGTCCTCCTGGATGCGGATGCCTTCTCCGCGACACCAGCGGACTCGATCGACTACGCCGTAATGGAGCACACCGACCGCGGCATGGTGGTGGCGCTCGATGCCGGTTGGAGCGATGTTGGATCATGGGCAGCGCTGTGGGAGATCGGCGAACACGACGATGATGGCAACGTCCTGATCGGAGACATCGTCCTATCCGACAGCCGCAATTCATACATCCGTTCGGAGCATCGACTGGTGACTGTCGCCGGGGTCGAGGGATTGGTTGTGGTCTCCACCCCAGACGCACTGCTGGTGACGACCGTCGAAAAGTGTCAAAACGTCAAGACAATTGTCGATATTCTCAAGAGCCGAGGAAGGCCCGAAGCCACCGACTCGACCGGCTGAAGCCGACCGGGTCGAATAACGAGGAGGACACGAAGTGACTGCGGCAGTTGTCGCTCTGGTGATTTCAGTAGTCCTGGCTGCTTTCTTGCTGACCCGCCAGCGCAACCGGCACCGACCGGAGATCGACTCCAACGATCCCTCCCCGTCCCCACAGCCCAGCCGACGGCTCACTCGCCAGGAGAGGCTCTTGCAGAAGCTAGAGCCTCTGCCGGAGATCCCAACGGTCATGGACCTGGTGAGGGCAGAGATCGAAGAAACGGGGGTAGAGCGGATACCAGGGCACGAGGGTTTGACGGGACCCGTGATGCTGAAGGTCTTTCGGCGAGACGCCGCCGTGAGGGAAGGCTGCCCAGACGAAGCTCTCAGATTCGTAGTCCGAGAAGGCATTGAACCCGAAGCCGCGACGGAGGACGACGTACGGCTCTACTGCGAACACTCTGGCGATCCTCCCGCCGACAGCCCGCAAGACGAGTTAGCTCGGGAATCGGGAACAGAATCCGACGCAGAGACGTTGTAAAGGAAGAAGCCAACTCTCACACAGGCTCCTCCCCGAGAACCGCCCCTCCCTCCCAGGGGCGGTTTCTCATGGAAGCGGAATACTGCTGCTGCTGGCTCCGGGGAAGTAGAGCACCAGCGTGGCGGCCACAACGGCGAAGCCGAGGACCACGATCGTTGCAAACAGCGCCGCAACGAGCCGGTCGAACCAATCGATGTCGTGGGCGCGGGTTTCCATCGGGGTGATCGTATCACCGACTCTCCCGACAGCCACGTAGACCTCTCCCGGAGCTCCCGATCGCGGTGTGTCGGGTTTGAAGTCGAGCCGATTAACGTAGGCCGGCAACCCATGGATTTCTGTAACGAATGCGGCAAGACAACCGAGCCTGAATGGATCTTCTGCAGGTCCTGCGGCAACCCGCTCGATTCCCCCGAGGTGGAAGCCGTTGCCGTACAACCGATCGCATCCACGAATGCCCCCAAGGTCGAGTTGATCAGCCGAGGCTGGGACGTCGTTGATGTAGACGCAACCGAGACAGACTCAGATGCTCCCGAGGCGGATCTAGCCCCCGAACTCCCAACAGATCTTCTGGAGAGCAACGAAGTCGCCCAGCCGCTCGACACCGACGCAGTCGAGATATCCGTAGACGAAGTGACCATCGTCGCACGACCGGAGGAAGCCGTCCCGGCCGACGGTGACGAAGGCGAAGAGCGGGACGAGGACGAGGTTGCGGAGCGGGACGAGGTCGAGGCTGAGGCCGCCATCGATCCCTCGAGCGACCGTTGGGACCATCTCCGCCCCCACGGCCAGATCCCCGGTGTAAGCGACCCGAGTCGGCTTCCGGCGAAGACCAGTCAGGTAGCGGTACTGATAACCGCCTTTTCCGCTCTCGTGTCGGCAGTGCTTTATCTCTTCCTCAATACTCAACTCGACCGGTTCGCCGATGGAGATATCTCGGCGGGAGCGGTCCGAGACATCCGTGCGGTCGCCGAAGCGAGCGTGCTTGTGATGGCAGGCCTCGCCATCATCTCGCTGATCATGTTTGCGTGGTGGATGATCAAGGTTCGTCGCACCCATCCCCTCCAATTCGGTCCTGCCGGTTGGATCGCTTTGCCGGCGTGGCTCGGCGGCGTGGCGTTGATTGGCTACTTCGCGTTGCAGGAGAAGACAACAGTTGCCGACGAGTTGACGGCCAACAGCCTCATCGTCATCGGGTTGGGTCTTCTGATGCTCGCCAGCCTGGCCGCCATCCGGACGATCTCACGAGTTGAGATAAGAGACCGGTGGTGAATCTCGACGAGCTCACCATTGTCTCCGTGTTCGGCGCGTCGGGAGCAAGGGCAGGAGACGCAGATTACGCCGCAGGTGTTGCCGTCGGCCGGGACCTCGCCGCAAACGGATTCGCCGTCGCAACCGGCGGTTACGGCGGAATCATGGAAGCCGCCTGCCGGGGGGCGGCTGAGGCCGGCGGAAAGACCATCGGGGTGACGGCCCCTTCCGTCTTCCCTGGTCGAGTCGGGGCCAACCCGTGGGTTCAACACGAGATAGCTGCCGTCGACCTGATCGAACGTATCAGGATCATGATGGAGATGTCGGCCGCGTTCATCGCCATGCCGGGCAGCATCGGGACGCTGGCCGAGCTCATGGTGGCGTGGAATCTAGCCTTCGTCGCCCCACTCTCCGCGAGAGAGTTCGGGCCGGTCATCGCCGTCGGAGATCCCTGGCGCCAAATCGTGCCTGAGTTGATCACCGCGCTCAGTACTGACGGTGGACTGGTCTACGTGGTTGATACTCCGGAAGAGGCTGTCGCCATAGCTAGGGAGCAATTGCCGGCGAAGTAGCTCAGCCAATCAAGGCGTCGGCGAGCAGTCGTTGGATTGCGGCGCTCCGCTTCGACACTTGCTCCGGTCTACCGCGATTCTCTGCCTCGAGTTCGTCGAGCGCGTCATAGAACCGACCCCACTCGGCACGTTCGGAAGCCACTACCTTCTCCAGTTCAGCCACCAGCACGTCGGCTGCTTCGAGGCGCCTCACCGCCTCGGCCATGTAGCCGTCTGCCGCCTTGGAATCCAGCTCGAGGACCCGGAGACAGAGTCGGAGGATGGTGACCGTGACCGGCAGCTGCGATATGAAGCAGCCGGTGAACGGATTGAGCAGCGCCTTGTGCTCAGCGCCGTAGGCGGAGAAGAGACGGGTCCGAACCAAGTCCCCAACGTGCTTGGAGAGCGCACTGCTAGCAATGACATCTGGAATCAAATCGGCCTTGTCGTGACGCATGATCAAGCCAGGCGCATGGAGGTACGCCGGACGGGAGCTACCCCCTAACGCCGAGATGATGTAGGCCTGGTCTTCGGCCCGGCCGAATACGCTCGGCGTGAAGAGGCGCCACCTTCGCAGCCCCGCAACCAAGATCCCGTTGGTCCCGCCGGTGACGTGCACCCGTTCCAGTGGATCGGCGCCGGCGTACACGATTTCGGCGACGGTCGACAGCGCCTGCGGTAGGCGGCTGTAGAACACGGCGTCCTCGGCACCGGTGGGTTCGCCCGGTGTGACGTCGGGAGTGAAGAGGCCCTGGTCGATGTCGCTCTGGTTGACCAGCCCTCCTGCAATCATCACCAAGTCGAGGGCGTCCCCGGCTTGGTTCACGCCGCGGCCTCCCCAGCGGTCCGTGGTCAAGTGCTCCAACGCGGACTGTCCAGTTGCGGTGACCAGCTCGTGCTGGGGGAACACCTGATCGAGATCGATCTTGAAGGTGGCCCGAATCCCGGGATCGAAGACCGACCACAGCGCGGCGATAGCCTTGAGAAAGCTGTAGTGGCGGCCGTACAAGCCCGCAACGCCGAAGACAGGTTGCTCGTCCCTCCTGTCACAGAGACTGTTCCAGATCTGCCGCGTCCGGGTCTCCTCGAAGGCGTAGACCCGCAGGTTGCGCAATGGCCCAATCGCGCTGACGACCTGACCAACGAGTTCCCGGCCCGCTTGCTCGTATCCTCGATGGGTCGCCGACACCGAAAGCGTCACCGTTGCCGGTCCCTGCCACTCAGGATTCCTCTCCAACTCAAAGCCGATCGCGGCATCCAGGTGACGCAAGCCGTAGGCCAGCTCGGTGCTCTCCGGCTGGGCATCGAGCGGGATGGGATGGTCATACCAGTAGTCCGCAGGGCCCGCCACCTCCCCGGGCGACACCAGCACATTGGAGGTGAACAGCACTTCCCGAACCGGGTCCACGATCGGGTTGTCGTTCCGCGCAGTCAGTTCGACGCGGCGCCGGTGTCGCAGCTCGTCGGCTGCCTCGTCCCAGTTCGCCAGCAGCCCAACTCCTTCGGGGAAGAGAACGGCCCAGATTGCATCAAAGGCCGCTGCGGTGTCAGTCATGTCAGCTAATCCGGCTGCATCCTCGAGCAGAGACGCAAGCTCACTGGCAGACGCCAACTCGGCGGCCACTCGATCCAGCTGAGAGATGAAGAATCTGCCATGGGCTCCACCGGCATCGAGCTCAGTGCGAGCGAGGTTGTGAATCCGGTGCTCGCCGCCGGTGAGCGCGATCAGGGTTGCGGCAGCGATCCGGTGTGCGGCCGATCCACTCCGTAGGAACGGAGTCGGGTCGGGGAACCGTGGCGGGCTCGAGCGACGCAGCAGGGCACGCAGCACCCGTTGGAAGGCTGCCAGGTTGTCGATCAATGCGCCCTCGCTTCGGCCAGTGCCGCCCCTAGCACCTCGCCCGCTACCTCATATGAGAAGAACCTGCGACCGATCTCGTAGTTGGCTTCCACCGCTTCAGTCCACCGGCTCGGGTCTGCGAGCCATTCGCTGGCTGCGGTCACCACCTCGTTCGTCAGTTCCCCGTCCATCTCGATTGCCCGTACTCCGCGGGGTCCGATATCGGCGCGATAGACGTCGAACCGGTTGACCAGTAGCGGGCGCCGGAAGAAGAAGGTCTCGAGGAGGGCGTTTCCGAAGCCCTCGACTCTGCTGGGGAAGGTTACGAGATCCGCTGCGGCATAGGCGTCGGCAAGACCGGTTGCGCGGAAGGTGTCAACCCCGACAACCCTGAAGTCCACTCCCAGCCGCTCGGCTAGGGCAAACAGGTGCTCCACATAGGTCGCTCCCTCGTCGGGCTCTGGGTGAGTGACAACGACGCGAATCGCGGGATCAGCCAGCCGGTGTGCTAGCTCGATCGTATCTTCGATTCCCTTGCGAGGGATCATTCGAGTTGGTTGCAGGATCACGACATCGTCCGCCGCCAGTCCTGCCGCGGTCCGGAACGCGGCGCCGTTGCCGGGTGGAGGTGGGTTGGCGAAGTCCATGATGTTGGGAAGCAGACGCGCCACAGCTCCGGTCCGCCGCTCCAACTCGGCGGCGGCCAGGCTGTTGATGACGAGGTGACTCACCGCCGGCAACACGGGAGGGAATGCCTCTTCGAGGACATCGCCGACGGCGTTAGGCCAGAATCGTTCACGCTCCCACGAGAAGTCGTGATGGTGAGCAACGGTCGGGGTGCCTGTGTGAGCAACATGACGGGCGATTGCCAGCCCGAGCGGAAGCTGCATAGGGATCGCCGAAGCGTTCTGCGGCATGAGGACATCGACAGAGGCCTCTTCGACCCAAGCATCGATCCTCGCTTGCAAGGCCGCCGCGGATTGCCGCAAGGACGCCACAACCGATTCGGGGCAGTCGTCAGCGCCGAATACGGCCCCATTCAGCGCATGGTTGTGCGGCGTATCGAAATAGGCGTCCGGCTCGACAACGGCCGGGGCGAATCCGGGCCCGATGCGCCCGGCCCACCACATCACCTCGTGACCGAGCGAGACCAGGACTTCCGCCACCTTCCTCGCTTCGAGGCTGACACCATCGAGCCCGGCAAACCGGGTCCCGATCATGCCAATGCGCAGCGCCGACAAGTCATCTCCCAATAGTCCGTTGACATTTGACTTCGAACGACGACAATTATGCCCCGAAGCGAGCACAAATGCAGATAGACCCGCGCCAGCCAATCCCCATCTACTTTCAGCTGAAGACGCTGATCTTCGAGGAGATCCTCGCTGGAACCTACCCGCCGGGGTCTCGGCTTCCCACCGAACACGAGCTATGTGAACGCCTGGGTGTCAGCAGGACCCCCGTATCCCGAGCACTGTCCGAACTCGCCGATGAGGGCGTGATCGTGCGCAAGCGGCGTTCCGGTACCTTTGTCAACCCACATTGGGGACCCCGTCCCGGGGCGCGCGGCGAGTTGCGAGTCATCGTCTCCGATAAGGGATTCGAAGATCAGATCGTTGCCGCCGAGCAGCCTCCAGTGGGAGCCAACGTGGCTGTGGTGCCCTTTGCGGACCTGCGCCGCACCCTTACCCTCGCAGTCGCCGAGGGGCTCGCGCCTGACCTGGCCGTGATCGATTCGGTTTGGATGAAAGAGATGGGCGAGTCTGGCTTTCTGTGGGACCTCCGCGAACTCGACGAGGACTGGGTAAACCAGGAACTGTCGCCCGATCTGCTTCCCCCGTTCACCGCTACTGAAAGCGAGCCGGTCTATGGCGCGGTGGCCGAAGCGAATGTCGCAGGGATGTGGTACCGGCGCGACGTTCTCGGCGAGGCCGGGGTTATGGCACCCACTAGCTGGAACGAGCTCATCACGGTTTCGCAGGCTATCGCCGACTACGACCCTTCGATCAATCCTCTGGTTATGCCAGGCGGCACACGCGCCGGCGAAACAACGACGTATTGTCTCCTTGCCCTGCTGGCAACAAACGCCGTAGCCGTCTTCGCCGACGGGAGCGTGGCGCTCGATTCGGATGGAACCGTGGAGGCTCTTCGATTGGTGAGAACCCTGGTGGAGACAGGGCTGATGCCATCCGAGGTTGTTGGCTATGAGTGGGATCGAGCGATAGGCCACCTCGCCCGACGCCGAGCCGCAATGAGCTTTGGAGGATCCTATGAGGCCCGCTCCCTCGCGACAGCCAGCGATGTGGCAATCGACGAACTGGACGACATCTATGGCTTTGTGCCCATGCCGGCCGGACCTCGCGGTCGGATCGCCAGCGTTGCCGGTGGTATGGCATACGCGGTCTTCCGCCAAACGAAGCGTCCCCAACTCGCCCTGAGCCTGCTCAGGTCGGCCGTCTCGGCCGAATCGCTCGCACGGCTAGCCCGCTCTACATCGAAGATACCCACGCGTCGATCGGCAGTCGAGATCGTCAAGGATGAGAAGCCCTTTGTTGCGCAGACAGCCGTCATTCTGGAACAGGCCTTCATGAGGCCTGAGACGGAGATGTATCACCACGTATCCCTGCAGCTACAGCTCATGCTGGAGCATGTCATCACGCTGCAATTGCCCCCGGCAGCAGCAGCCGGCCGGGCGTCTGAGCATATCGGGGCCATCACCGGCATGAAGGTACACCACGCCGCGTTCTAGGGTGGCTGGGAGCTCGCCCTGAGTTCCATTGCATGGAACTCGAAGGTGATTTCATCACCCCGGCGTTTCCGCAAAGCGGAAACTCGATGCTGAATCGCCTTGACGATTCAGCCCTTGACCCCGCCTGCCGTCAAGCCTCCGGTCAGGAATCGCTCGATGAAGAAGAAGATGATCAGG
>JASJEG010000066.1 GCA_030064765.1 Acidimicrobiia bacterium
GGGTTGTAGTTGTTCGTGCCAAACATGTTGCGGCTCCACGCCCGGGTGAGGAATAGGCGCTGCATGGCCCGGGTGATGCCGACGTAGCAGAGCCGACGTTCCTCTTCGAGCTCGTCCGGATCACCCAAGGATCGGACGTGCGGGAACACGCCGTCCTCCATGCCCACGATGAATACGACGGGGAACTCGAGTCCCTTGGCGTTGTGCAAAGTCATCAAGGTGACAACCTCGGCGTCCTCGTAGCTGTCGGTGTCGGTGACCAGGCTGATCGACTCCAGGAAGAGCTCCGTCTTGCGCAGCCCATCGAGTTCGGCCCACTCCTCCCGGCCATAGGCGACGGGACCGTTCTCTTCGAAGTCCGCGGCGGCAGAAACGAGCTCTCGAAGGTTCTCTTCGCGACCCATTGCCTCGATCGAGCGCTCCGCCCGAACCATGTCGAGATATCCGGTTTCACCGAGGATCGCTTCGAGACCGGCGCGCGGTCCCTGCTCGGCAAGGAATGTCAGGTGGTCGATGAGTCCGGCGAACTCCAGCATGGCGCGCTGTGCCCGACTCGACAGACGCGGATTGTCGGGCGCCCGGCGCAAAGCGTCGAAGAAGGAGACGCCCTCGTCCTCCGCGTGCCGATCCACATGGGCGACGCTGGTGTTGCCGATGGCGCGTTTGGGAACGTTGACGATCCGTTTCACCGCCACCGTGTCATCCGGGTTCGTGACCGCCCGCAGGTAGGCCAGGACATCCTTGACCTCGCGCCGGTCGTAGTACTTGAGGCCGCCGACTACCTGGTAGGGCTGCCCGAAATTGACGAACGTCTCTTCGAGCACGCGGCTCTGCGCATTGGTTCGGTAGAAGACCGCAATGTTGCGCGCATCCTGGCCGGCGGTGCGAAGCTCCCCAACGGCTTCGGCCACATAGGCAGCTTCGTCGTGCTCGTCTTCGGCCTCGTAGCTGGTGATCTTCTCGCCGTGGCCAAACTCGGTCCACAGCCGCTTCGGCTTGCGGTTCGGATTGTTGGAGATGACTGCGTTGGCCGCCTGCAGGATCGTTTCGGTGGATCGGTAGTTCTGCTCCAGCATCACGATCTGGGCGTCCGGGAAGTCCTTCTCGAACTCGTTGATGTTCCTGATATCGGCGCCGCGGAATCGATAGATGCTCTGGTCGCCATCACCAACGACGCACAGATTCCGGTGTTTCTCTGTGAGCAGGCGAACCAGGACATATTGGGCATGGTTGGTGTCCTGGTACTCATCCACCAACACGTACTCGAACCGAGCCTGGTAGCGCTGCAAGATCTCGGGGAATGCCCGAAAGAGATCCACCGTCAGCATCAGCAGGTCATCGAAATCCATTGCCGATGCCTCGACCAAGCGTTGCTGATACAGCCGGTAGACGTCTGCGATCTTCTCGTGGTAGAAGCCGGAATCCGAAGCAGCGAAAGTCTCGTAGTCGATGAGTTCGTTCTTGGCGTTGGAGATGGTGGCCCGAATACTGCGCGGCGGAAATCGTTTCGGGTCGAGGTCGAGATCCTTGACGCTCATCGTGACCAGGCGGAGCGAATCGGCCGAGTCGTAGATGGAGAAAGCCGATCGGTAGCCAAGATGGTGGGCTTCGCGGCGCAAGATGCGAGAACAGGCGCTGTGGAACGTTGATACCCACATGTCGCGGGCTACTCCCCCAACGAGCTCCTCGACTCGTTCCTTCATCTCTCCGGCGGCCTTGTTGGTGAAGGTGATGGCGAGAATGGCGAATGGGGACACATGGCGATCGCGGATCAGATGCGCCACTCGCCTGGTGAGAACGCGAGTCTTGCCCGAGCCGGCACCCGCGACCACCAGCAGCGGACCATCGACTGCGGCAACCGCTTGGCGCTGCGCAGGGTTCAGTCCTTCGAGCAAGGGGGATTCAGGCATGGCGGCCGATTATACGAAGTCGTTGGCGCCAGAACTACACGGATGTAAGCCCCGAGACAGAGGTGCCTGATCCCCCGCCCTCGAATGGAAGGAGGCGACAGGGAGGTCGCTCGAATCCGAAGAAGAGCCCAACGACGAAGCTGCGTGAGACCGCTCGTGACCCATCTAGAGCGACTTGGGCCTTACTCCAACAGTGATCTGAGTTGCGCGGCGAGTGCACCTTCGCGGAAGTCCGCCTTCTCGAAGAATGCGTTGACCCCCGCCTCGAGAGCACGCTCCTGATCCTCGGACTTGGCAACCCCCGAGAGCATCACGATCGGCACCTGCATGCCTGCGGAGCGAACCTTGCGCACCAGCTCGACACCGTCCTGAGCAGGCATCGAAAAATCGACTACCAATGCGTCGATGTGCTCCTCATTGAGGATTTCCATCGCCTCGAACGCGCTCTCGGCCACGCTGGTGGAAAAACCGCTCGATGCGAGTGACCCGGCGATGACCGCCCTGGCGCCCTGTGAGTCGTCGACGACCAGCACCCGTGCTCGCGGAGCAACCGGCTGCGGCACCGACTGACACATCTGGACCACGGCCCCGGCGTCCAGTACGAGCACAACCTCGCCGCCGCCCATGAGCGCCGCGCCGGTTATGTGCGAAGGTCCGGAAACCACCGCTCCCAACTCCTTGGCAGCCACTTCGCGAATACCCAGTACGTGGTTGACGCTCACCGCCGCACTCCCGGCGCGGTGAGCCAGGGCCACAACCTGGACGGCGGGACGCGTGTCGGTTGCCCCGACCACGTTGGCGATCGGGGCCAACGGGATCTCGTTACCCTCGAAGTCCAGCGTCTCCCTGTCGCCAGAAGTCCTGATCCGTGCTTCACCGATCGGGATGATGGCGTCGATCACAGCCTCGGGAATCCCCCATTTCATGCCGCCGGAGTCAACGATGAGGACTCGTTGCAGATCTCGTACGGTGGGTACCACCAGCGTCACGGTGGTTCCGGCCCCTTCCTCGGAATCGAGCCGGATGCGACCGTACAGGGACTCGACGGCGTCTGCCACATTGGACAATCCGGCACCGACGCTGTTGAGTTCATCCCCCGCTTTCGTGGTGAATCCAGGGAAGAACAGGATCGGTCGCAGCACCTCGATGTCGGCGGCGGCCTCAGCCGAAACAAGGCCCTGAGAAACGGCCAACTGCCTGACCAAGCTGTAGTCGATCCCGGCTCCATCGTCCTTGACGACCACCTCGAAACTCAACCCACGCCTGGCGAGAGACACAGAGACGACGCCCGTCGCTGGTTTGCCGACGGCTTCCCGTTCGGTTGGTGGCTCGATGCCGTGGTTGATTGCGTTGACTATCAGCTGCCGAACCGGATCGGAGATCTTGTCGAGCACCTGCCGGTCCACGTCGAGGTCGTCGGCGGCGGACAGCTCGAAGCGGATTTCCTTGCCGAGCTTCTTTGCGAGGTAGCGAACGAGCTGCGGCAGGGTATTGGTCATCTGGCGAACCGGCACCGCCCCCAATTCCATGGCATTCATCTCTAGGGATGCGGTCGCCCGGACCAAGTCGGTCATGTGCTCGACCATGTCGACGGTGACTTGTGGCGAGTAGCGCATCTCACCAAGCACGCTGTCGAGCTCGACCCGCATACTGGCCACGTGATTGATCAGCCGGTACAGCCTGCCGGCGCTTACCTGGATCGTCTGACCGGAGGCCCAGTTCTCGAGTGATCCCAGCAGGCCACCGAGATCCGGACCATATACCTCGGCGACATCCTCTGACACGGCCGAACCGATCACCTCGGGCGGTGTTGTGTCGAGCGGCACCTGGCGGGCCGAAATACCACCGTCTCGCTCGGGGACCACACCGGCGGTTGGCGGCGGCGCCCCGACCTGGTGGGCGGGTTGCTCGCCAACGGGCGGCGGGTGGACCGTCACCTGGGGCGCAGGCGGCTCGGGTCGAGGCTCGGGTGCGGGCGGCGGCTGTGCGTCGGGAACAGTCGGCGGCGGGGTCTCGGGGGCCACGGGTGGCGGTGCTTCTGGAGGAGCTGCGGCCGGCGGAGGCGCGGCGGTGGCTTGTGTAGGCGGGCTCGCAATCGGCTCAGGCGAGTCTTGTTCGGCGACATCGACGGGGGGAGGCAACGAACCGGGCAGGGGAACCACATCCGCAATCTGACTATCAGCGGTTTCGCCATCCTGCGCGGCGGGAGGAGGCGCAGCTGGGCTGGCTTGCGAAGCTTCTTCAGGAGCTTCTCCCAGGATGTACCCGGTCGCCCGATTCAGCTTCTCCATCGCCTCAATCATCTCCGGGCTGCCCTTGTCCGGATCAGCTTCAGTCGCCGGCATCAGCGATTCAGCGAGCGCCACCAGGCTGCGGCCCAGGTTGGGATAGGGCTCGACTTCTTTGGCCTTCACGGCCCGCCATAGGTCTTCGATCATCTTGCCGGCGTCGGAGATCGCCTCGAAGCCCATAACGCGAGCGGTGCCCTTGATCGTGTGCCCCTCGCGCAGCATGACACCGGCCATCTCGTCATCAACGCTGCCGCGTTGCATGGCCTGTCCGCCCTCGATCAGTCTCTTGGAACGATCCGTGACTTCGTCGAGGAACATCTGCAGAAGCTCAGGATCTGCGCTCCAACTCACGCTCTGCCCTTCCGGCGCCCTTGTCTTCAGGCTATCGACGAGACCAACTAGTCACTTGAGCCATACGCTACCGGCAATGCCGCGAACGCCAGTGTCAACGGCGCCCCCGGGGTCCTCGCCGAACTCACTCCCACTCGATGGTGGCGGGCGGTTTCGACGAGATGTCATAGGTAACGCGATTGATGCCCTCTACCTCATTGATGACGCGCGACGAGATGCGCTCCAGGACCTCATAGGGCAGACGTGCCCAGTCGGCCGTCATCGCATCCTCACTGGTCACTGCTCTGATGATGAGCGGGTACGCATAGGTGCGGCCGTCACCCTGCACTCCCACAGAGCGAATCGCAGGCAAGACTGCGAAGCTTTGCCACAGCTCGCGGTACAGCCCGGCTCGCCGCACCTCTTCCAGCACGACGGCATCAGCCATCCGCAGTATCTCGAGGCGTTCCTTGGTCACTTCGCCGATGATCCGAACCGCCAGGCCCGGACCGGGGAAGGGTTGGCGCCAGACGATCTCTTCGGGAATCCCCAGCTCTTCCCCAACGGAACGCACCTCGTCCTTGAACAGGTCCCGCAGCGGCTCGATGAGCTGCAGCTCCATGTCGTCGGGCAGTCCACCAACGTTGTGGTGGCTCTTGATCTTGGCGGCATCGGCGGTCCCGGACTCGATAACGTCCGGGTAGAGAGTTCCCTGAACCAGGAAGCGCACGTCCTTGACCTGAGTCGCTACCTCTTCGAAAACCCGGATGAAAGTCTCCCCGATCTTCTTCCGCTTCTCCTCCGGGTCGGTCACGCCGGCGAGGGCAGCGAGGAAGCGCTCCTCGGCGTTCACGTGGATGAGATTCATGTGGAAGCTCGAGCGAAACGTCTCCTCGACCTGGGTGGCCTCATCCTTGCGCAGCAGCCCATGATCGACGAACACGCAAACGAGTTGGTCCCCTATCGCCTTGTGGACAAGGGCGGCGGCCACGGACGAGTCGACTCCGCCCGAAAGACCGCAGATCACGGCGCCGTTGTCGACGGTGCTCCGCACAGCATCGACCGACTGCTCGATGATGCTGGTGTGAGTCCACAGGGGGCGGGCCCGGCAAGCCTCGTAAAGAAAATGCTTGAGCATCTCTTGCCCGCGCCCGGTGTGTGCGACCTCCGGATGGAATTGGACCCCGAATAGGCCTCGTTCCCGATCCTCCATCGCTGCAACCGGGGAATCCGGCGTCTCGGCAACCACCACGAACCCGGCCGGAGGCTTCGTCACCGCATCGCGATGGCTCATCCACACCACCTGCTCGTCGGGGAGCTCGTGGAGCAGCAGGGATCGCTCCAGAACTGTCAGCTCGGCCCGGCCGTACTCGGCGACGTTGTTGCGGGCGACCTCGCCGCCGAGCGAGTGTGCGATCACCTGATGGCCGTAGCAGATACCGAGCGTCGGTATCCCGAGCTCGAGGATCGCGGGATCGATGTCGTAGGCATCTTCGGCGTACACCGAAGCCGGCCCGCCGGAGAGCACGATGCCAACAGGATCCATCTGCTTCACCTCAGCCGCGCTGATGCTGCGGGGAACGATCTCCGAGAAGACGTGGGCCTCTCTGATCCGCCGTGCGATGAGCTGGGCGTACTGCGCACCCAGGTCTATGACCAGAACCCTGTCGAAATCGCCGGTGGATGCCTGCCCGGCCGAAACCGCCACCTATCCCATCCCCACCTGTTGAGCCTTCTGCAAGGACTTGCCCTCTGTCTGCAGCGCCGGGGCCACCATGACCTCTGCCTTCTGGAACTCCTTGACATCGGCGTGCCCGGTGGTGGCCATCGAGACGCGAAGGGCTCCAAATAGGTTCAGCCTCCCGTCGTTCTCGTGGGCCGGTCCGACGAGGATCTCTTCCAAGGTGCCCAACTCGCCGGTCTTGACCCTCGTTCCTCTTGGCAAGGTTGGATGGAACGTGGCCATGCCCCAGTGGTTTCCCTTGGCAGGAGCCTCCTTGGCGGCAGTGAGCGGCGAACCGAGCATGACGGAATCGGCGCCACAGGCGATGGCTTTGGCGATATCGCCGCCGGTGCGCATTCCCCCATCAGCGATCACATGGACGTACCGGCCGGTCTCTTCGAGATATCTGGTGCGCGCTCCCGCGGCATCGGCAATCGCCGTCGCCTGCGGGACTCCGATACCGAGCACCCCACGTGAAGTGCATGCCGCCCCCGGGCCTACTCCGACGAGGACGCCGACCGCACCCGTCCGCATCAGGTGGAGGGCTCCGGAGTACGAGGCGACGCCACCAACGATTACCGGCACCGGAACATCCGCGATGAACTTGAAGAGGTCCAAGGGCTCGGCACGACTCGACACGTGCTCCGCGGATACGACGGTCCCCTGAACAACGAGGATGTCGAGACCGGCGTCGAGAGCGTGGCGGTACCATTGCTCCACGTGCTGGGGAGTCAAGCTGGCGGCGGCAAGCGCACCGCCCGCCTTGATCTCCGCAACCCGCTTCCCAATCAGCTCCGGCTTGACGGGCTCTTGGTAGACCTTCTGGATCAGTGCGGTGGCCTCGTCGCTGGCGGCCGCTCCGATCTCGTCATACACCGGCATCGGGTCCTCATAGCGAGTCCAGAGGCCCTCGAGATTGAGCACCCCGAGGCCTCCCAGTCGACCGATCTCGATTGCAGTCGCCGGGCTGACGGCAGAGTCCATTGCCGCACCCATCATCGGCAGATCGAAAGTGAATGCGTCGATTTCCCATTCGAGTTTGACGTCCTCCGGGTCCCTGGTGCGCCGCGACGGTACGATCGCAATGTCGTCGAATCCCCAGGCACGACGGCCCGATTTGGCTATGCCGATCTCTATCTCCACCGCAGTCCCTCCAGATGTGGCGCCAGCACGCGGCAGCGTACCAGGGGATCAGGCCCAATCTGTTCTTGCGTAAATGGCGGCACATATCAGCCGCCAGCTCCGCAAGAACGGGAGTGGGAGGGGAATTGGAGTGCTTACAGGAGCAGTAGTCTCACGACATGGCACTACGAACAGCAAGTCTCGAGAAGCTGAACAACGGTTCATTTGACGTTCTGATCGTGGGAGGGGGGATAAACGGAGCCGTGTCGGCAGCGGTCCTGGCCGGCCGCGGCGCGTCGGTAGCTCTGATCGATCGCGGTGACTTCGGGGCCTTCACCAGTCAGGAGTCATCCAACCTGGTCTGGGGCGGGTTCAAATACCTGGAGAGCTATGAGTTCTTCCTCGTACGCAAGCTCTGTGTATCCCGCAACCGCTTGATCAAGGCCTACCCGGACAACATCAAGCCGATCCCATTCATGGCCGCCCTCGATCACGGCTCGCCCTTCCCGCCCTGGCTGGCGATCATGGGCAGTACCGCATATTGGGTGATTGGCAGTTTCAAGACGCACAACCCCCGGCTGCTGAGTGCGGAGAAGATCAAGGCCGAGGAACCCATTGTCAACACGACCGATGTTCGCGGCGGCATCGAGTACTACGACGCGTATCTGAAGGACAACGACTCGCGCTTTGTCTTCAGCTTCGTGCGCTCCGCGATGGACGTCGGTGCAACTGCCGCCAACTACGTCGAGCTGGTAGAAGCCGAACGCACTGATGTCGGCTGGAAAGCCAAATTGCGGGATGTCGACGGGGGGCGAGAGTTCGAATGCAGCGCTCGCATGATCATCAATGCCGCCGGTCCGTTCATCGACGGGCTCAACCAGCAGTTCGGTCTGAAGACCAAACATCGCGTTGTCTTCTCGAAGGGCATCCATCTCATCGTTGATCGGCTCACCTCGAATGAGCGAGTCCTGGCCTTCTTCGACGACACCCAGCGTCTGTTCTACGTGATCCCCATGGGGAGGCGTTCCGTGATCGGCACCACCGATACTCGGGTCGACGACCCCCATACCGAGGTCAACGACGAGGACCGCAGCTTCCTGCTGGATCAGATCAATGCTCGACTCGATCTGGAGAAGCCGCTGACCCCCGATGACGTGATAGCCGACCGCAGTGGCGTGCGCCCGCTCGTTGTGAAGACGGACGGCGACGACATGAAAGACGTCGATTGGACCAAGCTCTCGCGGAAACATGAGATCGAGGTCGACCACGGCCGCAAGGTGATATCCATCTTCGGCGGCAAACTCACCGATTGTCTCAACGTCGGGGAGGAGGTAGCCGACGCGGTCGAGGAACTCGGCGTTCCGCTGGAGAAGGACACCCACAACTGGTACGGGGAACCGGCCAAGCCGACGCGGCAGGAGTTCTATCGCCAGGCAAGGTTGATGAAGCTGGATGATCTGCGCCACAAGCCGGACGTCGAGCCGCTTTCGGATCGGCTCTGGCGTCGCTACGGTCGCCGTGCGTTCGAGATGCTCGACGAGATTCGTGCCAACCCGGAGATGGGCAAGGACATCATGGAGAACGCCGACTACCTCCGCGTCGAACTCCTCGTCGCAGCTGGAACCGAAATGATCACCAAGCTCGAGGACTTCATGCGGCGTCGCTCGAAGATAAACCAAGTGGTGCCGGACGATGTGGTCCGAGCGTCTGCTGGCGTCCGCGAGATCGCCGAGATTCTCTTTGGTGATGAGGCCGACGACCGGCTGGTGGAGTACTTCGGCGAGATGCCGGCTGCCATGGCACCCCAGTAGACACCCCGCAAGCCGGGACTTACATGCGAATCGCTGCATATCCCTTGTGCCGCTTGCCTTTTTCGGGTTCCAACGTCACCTCCCGATGGGCCTTTGTCCCCTGGATTGGCGCCGACTCTCCGACGATTGTGGGGCCGACGTCAAAGTGAGGATCGATGAGCGACACAAGGACGCGCCGTGTCGCCGGGGCTACGGACAGTCAACAGGGAGATCATCCATCTGGTGACAACAGGTTCGACCTCGTCGACAAGCATCTGAAACGTGCTCGCTACGAGCAGGATCAACTCATTGAGACCCTCCACGTGGCCCAGGACGTCTTCGGATACCTGTCAGAAGACATCCTGATCTACGTGGCAAGGGCTCTACGGCTTCCACCGAGCATGGTCTATGGCGTAGCGACCTTCTATCACCTGTTCACGTTTGACCCGCCTGGGGATCACTCGTGCACCGTCTGCACCGGAACCGCTTGCTTCGTCAAGGGGGCAGACGACATCGTTCAGGCGGTGTCTGACACCTATTCGGTACCGGCAGGCGAGACCTCGGAGGATGGCAGCCTGACGCTGAAGACAGCCCGTTGCCTCGGCTCGTGCGGCCTGGCTCCGGTGGTGGTCTTCGATGGCAATGTCCTGGGTCATCAGGACACCGAGTCCACACTCGAACTCGTTGCCGGGGCCGTGGGAGGTGGTGGCTGATGGCTGCTCCCATCGATCTCCACGAGGTAATGGAGAGGGAACGCGAGGAACGCTTCCGCACACGGTGGCGTGTCAAGGCCTGTTCCAGCACCGCATGTCTCTCCGCCGGCGCAGGCGCCACCATCAAGGCGATGGAAGATCTCGTCGAGCGCGACGACATGGTCCTCGAAGTCCAAGTGATTCCGACCGGGTGCATGGGTCTGTGTAGTGCCGGCCCGTTGATCCGAATGATGCGCCGCGGCGGGGACGAGGCGGACTACAGAAACGTGACCCCGGAAGCAGCAGTCGAGATCGTACGCAGCCACGTGCTCGACGAAGAACCTGTTCCCGAGTACCAACTCGACACCAGCATGCCGTTCTTCACGAGTCAGGAACGCGTGGTGCTCGCCAACGGTGGTGTCATCAATCCCGACCGGATCGAGTCCTACGTAGCCCACGGCGGCTACCAAGCGCTCGAAAAGGCGTTGACCACGATGAAGCCCAAGGCGGTAGTCGAAGAGATCCGCAAGTCTGGGATCCGAGGTCGGGGTGGCGCCGGCTATCCCGTTGCCAGCAAGTGGTCGCTGCTGGCCGCAGCCAGCGGCAAGACCAAGTACGTGGTTGCCAACGGAGATGAGGGCGATCCCGGCGCCTACATGGATCGCACCATCATGGAGGACGATCCGCACCGGCTGATCGAAGGTATTGCGATTGCGGCTTATGCGACCGGCGCCAACCAGGCCTACATCTACGTGCGGGCCGAGTATCCCAGGGCGATCGAGCGTCTCGATCGGGCTATCCGGGTAGCCCGCCGCAACCGGCTGCTGGGAAGGAAGATCCTCGATACGAACTTCGACCTCACCGTCGAGGTGCGTATCGGAGCGGGCGCCTTTGTGTGTGGTGAGGAAACTGCGCTCATGGCCTCTATCGAGGGCAGGCGAGGCACCCCACAGCTACGTCCCCCCTACCCGACTGAGAAGGGCCTCTGGGGATCTCCCACGATGATCAACAACGTGGAGACTCTTGCCAACATCGCCCCGATCATCAGCCGCGGTGGCGACTGGTTTGCCTCGCTCGGCACCGAGAAAAGCACCGGAACCAAGGTGTTTGCCCTGGCCGGCGACATCACCAACACCGGGCTGATCGAAGTCCCGATGGGGACCACGCTGCGTGAGATCGTCGAAGACATCGGCGGCGGTATCCCGGACGGGAAGCAGTTCAAGGCGGCACAGACCGGTGGACCGTCGGGGGGCTGTATACCTTCCAAGTTCCTCGACACGCCCGTCGACTACGACAGCCTGCGTGAGCTCGGCTCGATCATGGGCTCGGGCGGTCTCATCGTCATGGACGAAGACGTGCAAATGCCGGACGTGGCGAAGTACTTCATGGAGTTCTCCATGGACGAGAGCTGCGGCAAGTGCACGCCGTGTCGGGTCGGAACAGTGCAGATGCACAACCTGCTGCAGCGACTCTGCGACGGCACCGGCTCGAAGCAGGACCTGCGAGATCTCGAACACCTCTGTTCGGTGGTTCGGGATACCAGCCTCTGCGGTCTGGGCCAAGCCGCCCCCAACCCGGTGATCAGCACACTGCAGTACTTCCGCGACGAGTACATCGCGCTGATCGACCAGCAGGAGGTGGTCCATGCGTGACACCCGACCCACCGTCAACATCAGCTTCGACGGCGTCGACTACGAGGGCTACGTCGGAGAATCGGTGCTCGAATGTGCCCGCCGCAACGGCGTCACCATCCCGTCACTGTGCTTCCTGGAGGGACTCAGCGTGTGGGGTGGATGTCGCATCTGCGTCGTGGAGGTGGCCGAAGGACATCGGCTGCGGCCGGCGTGCGCAACTCAAGTCACCCCCGATATGGAGATCAAGATCGAGACCCCGCGGCTCCGGGCCTACCGCAAGTCGGTCCTCGAACTGCTGTTCGCCGAGGGCAACCACGTCTGCGCAGTCTGTGTGTCCAATGGCAAGTGCGAGTTGCAGGACATGGCGGTTTTCAGCGGCATGGACCATGTCCGCTACGACTACCAGGCGCCGCGGCGTGAAGTCGATGCCAGTCATCCCAAGTACGTGTTCGATCCCAATCGATGCATTCTGTGCACCCGGTGCGTACGGGTTTGCGACGAGATCGAGGGAGCCCACGTCTGGGACATCAGCTATCGGGGTGAGCACGCTGAGCTCATCACTGAGATGAACCGACCATGGGGCGATTCGCTGTCTTGCACCTGGTGCGGCAAGTGTGTTGCGGTGTGCCCCACCGGCTCGCTCGCATATGAAGGCCGCTCCATCGGCGAGATGGAACACGATCCTGTGATGATCAAACGCCTGGCGGTCGCTCGCAGTCGAGGTGAATGGCTCGATCCGGAGGGGGCGATATGAAACAGGCAAGTATCGCCACTGCCTGGCTCGGGGGTTGCTCCGGATGCCACATGTCGTTCCTCGACATGGATGAGTGGTTGTTCGAGTTGGCCGATGTGGCCGACATCGTCTACAGCCCGATCGCAGACGTCAAGGAGTTCCCCAGCGACGTCGATGCCACCCTGGTCGAGGGGGCCGTCGCCAACGAGGACAACCTCGAGTTGGCCCTCGAAATCAGGGCCAAATCGCGGCTGGTGCTGTCCTTCGGGGACTGTGCAGTGAGCGGCAACGTGACCGCCATGCGCAATCCACTCGGAGATCCGCAGCAGATCCTGCAGAACGTGTACGTGGAGGCTCCGGATCGCGACGGGTTGATTCCCAACGCACCGGGCATCGTGCCGCCGCTGCTACCGCAGGTACGGCCATTGCACAAGGTCATCAGGGTCGACGCCTTCCTACCTGGTTGCCCGCCACCGGCGGATCGCATTCAGGCGGCGTTGGAGGCCCTGCTCGAAGGCGCGCTTCCCCCAAATCGGGGCGAAGCCATCCGGTGGGGTTGAGGAGGCACGATGTCTAACACCGTCATAATCGACCCGGTCACCCGGATCGAAGGCCATGCCAAGATAGCCCTACAACTCGATGAGAAGGGCAAGGTCGACACGGCCCGGTTCAGTGTCACCGAGTTCCGCGGATTCGAGGAGTTTTGCAGGGGACGGCCGGTTTGGGAGATGCCGAGCCTCACGGCCCGCACGTGCGGGATCTGTCCGGTGAGCCACCTCCTGGCGTCGGCCAAAGCCGGCGACGGCATCATGGGAGTCCGCATCCCGTCGACCGCAGTCAAGCTGCGGCGGCTGGTCAACCTGGGCCAGATCATCCAGAGCCACGCATTGAGCTTCTTCCACCTGAGCTCCCCCGACCTGCTGCTGGGCTGGGACGCCGATCCGGCGATCCGGAATGTCTTCGGCCTCATGGCAGAGGAACCGGAGCTGGCCCGCCGCGGCATTCGGTTGCGCGGCTTCGGCCAGTCGGTGATCGAAGCCATTGCCGGCCGCAAGGTGCACTCCCCCGGCATCGTGCCGGGCGGCATCGCCGATCCGATGACAGCGGAAACCCGGGAGTGGATGCTCTCCGGCCTCACCGAAGCCAAGCAAACTGCCGAAGAGGCACTCGAGCTGTTCATCTCGATGCTCGGGAAGTTCGAGCGCGAAGCCCGCGCTTTCGGGACGTTCCCCAGCCTGCATCTCGGCCTCGCCAATGATGCCGGCACCTGGGAGAACTACGACGGGCACCTCCGGTTCGTGGATGCCGAGGGCAACGTCGCCGCCGACAACATCGATGTAGCCGACTATCGCGACTACATCGGAGAAGCACCTCGCCATGACTCGTACTTGAAGTCTCCGTACTTCAAGCCGCTGGTCGAGGACAGCGACGATGTGTTCAAGGGTGTCTACCGAGTCGGCCCGCTGGCGCGGCTCAACGTCTGTAAGACGATGGGTTCACCGCTGGCCGATGAGGCCCTGACGGCTTATCGGGAGGCGGCAGGAGGGACGGCCAACTCGTCCTTCTTCTACCACTACGCACGACTGATCGAGATCCTGGCGTCGACCGAGTTGGCCCGGGAGCTGCTCAACGATGACGCCATCCTCAATCCCATGGTCCGGGCCACCGCCGGCATCAACCATTTCCGTGCAGTAGGAACGTCTGAGGCGCCGCGCGGCACTCTGTTCCACGAGTACCAGGTCGACGCCCGCGGTCTGTTGGAGGATGTCAACATGATCATCGCCACCGGGCAGAACAACCTGGCGATGAATGAGACCGTCCTGCAGATTGCCCGCGAATGGGTCGACGGCAACGACATTCCCGAGCCGGTACTCAACCGGGTTGAGGCAGGGATTCGCGCCTTCGATCCGTGTTTGAGCTGCTCCACCCACGCCGTCGGCAAGATGCCGATGGAGGTGAGCATGTTCGACCACGAGGGCACCAAGGTGAACGAGGTACGACGCGGGTAGTGACGCAACACGCCAGCACACTGGTGATCGGCTACGGCAACGACCTGCGCTCGGACGACGGCGCAGGTCGTGTCGTTGCGGATCGCATCGGTGCGTTGGAACTCCCCGGAGTGACGACTCGGTCCCTATCGCAGCTGACGCCAGAGCTCTCGCTCGACATCGCCGGGGTGAACCGGGTCGTGTTTGTCGACGCCAGTATCGAGGTCTCCGAAACAACGCTGACGCCGGTTGTTGCAGCTGAGACCGAGCAATCGGGATGGACCCACTACACCACCCCCGCGACGTTGCTGGCAATGGCAAGCACGGTGGGTGCGACCCCGGATAGCGCCTATACAGTGTCGATACCCGTGGCCGACCTTGGTCTCGGCATGGAGCTCTCACCGATCACTGCAGCAGGGGTGGACAAGGCGGTTGATCTGATTACCGGCTTGATATGTGAGTAATCACTCACCTATTATGGTCCTGTGGATGCGGTATTCAGAGCGCTCGATGACCCCAGCCGGCGGTTGCTGCTCGACTCGCTGTTCGACGCCGACGGTCAGACGCTGGCCGAACTGACTGCACAGCTTCCCGAGATGACCCGCTTCGGAGTTATGAACCATCTGCGGGTACTCGAGGAGGCCGGAGTGGTTGTGTCCAAGAAGGTGGGTCGCAGCAAGCACCACTACTTGAACCCGGTACCGATTCGCGAAGTCCACGACCGCTGGATCAGTCGCTACACCTCGCCCGTGGTAGGAGGATTGAGCAGACTGAAGCAACAACTGGAGGGAGAAAAGATGACAGCACCAAGCCATGTGTATCAGACCTACATCCGTTGCGACCCAACCGCCGTCTGGGACGCGATCGTCAACGGCGACCAGACCGTGCAGTACTACTACGG
>JASJEG010000067.1 GCA_030064765.1 Acidimicrobiia bacterium
GGTCGGGAAGCCCGTCGAGTCCCTCCGGGACGGCCCCGGGTAGCACGGTCACGCGTTCGAGCACACCGGTGGCATCGAGCCGCGCCACCATCATCGACCGCATGGTGGTGTTCGGCTCCAGAGCGATGATCTCGGCGTCGCTCACCTCGGCCAGCAGCACCGAGCCCAGCCCGCTGCCGGCGCCGATGTCGACGATCACACCCTCAGGACCGATGTCACCGAAAATGTCGCTCACCGGATCGCGCAGTCGGTCCCATGCCTCGGGCGCGTGAACCTCGTGGAACTCGGCCATCGTGTCGTATGAAGCATCCATGCTCGGACCATAGCGCCTGGATTGGAGTGAGTCTCATTCCCACAACCCAGGGTGCAGACGCGGTTGCGTCAATCGACTCATCGATCGAACGTGATCTCGAGCTCTTCGTCGATCGGTCTTCAGGTGACTCAGCAATCAGCCGCTTCCGCGTCCGAATCGTCCACAGAGCGGTCGAAGGGCTCGTGCGTCCGAGCTGTCGTCAGTCATTATTGCCCTTTGACAATTCTGAACCATCTTGATGCTGATTGGCGAATGATTCTTGTTCTCGGTAATTTGGACGCATGCGACGAACACCAACACTCAGCCTTTCCCGGGCAAACTCCCTCGTGGCGCTCCTCCTCCTGCTGGCCCTCGTTGCGGCAGGTTGCGGGGATGACTCGTCGGATGACACAACAGCGTCGACGGCGGCGGCGACCACGACCACTGTGGCGGCCACTACGACCACAACCGCCGATGACGACCGCGATCACGAAGGTCACGACCACGATGACGAAGGTCACGACCACGATGACGAAACGACCGCTACGGTGACCGATTTCCTCGGACGCGAAGTCACGGTAACCCTGCCTGTCGAATCGGTCGCCTTCACCCACTATTCGACCCCGGAGGTGCTCAGGGTCCTCGACGCCTGGGATCTGGCAGTAGCCCGAGGTCCTTACAACCTCGACACCAGCATTCATCCAAACTTCGATGAACTGCCGGACCTAGGGAGTATCTACGAGGTGAACTTGGAGGCTCTCATCGACCTTGATCCTGACTTGCTGGTTCTTGAGTCGATCCCCGCACCGGGATTGGAGGAATTGATCGAGGCCCTGGACGGGGTCATTCCCGTGGTGGTGCTCAGAACCTTCAACCCGAACACGTTGACCGACGGCTTTGAGGCCCTTGGCCAGCTTCTCGACAGGGAGGAGCAGGCCTCTGAGTACATAGAGTGGTATCTGGATATCGAGAACTCGCTAGCCGAAAGGACTGCGAACCTGGCGGAAGCGGACAAGACCCGATACTTCTATCACAATGCATGGGGTGGTGATGGTATCGGAACCCTTACGGACGCTTTCGACTACATCCCCGACCGAAACAGAATCACAGGGTCTATCAACGTAGCCGGCGATATCGCCGAATCCATGGCGGGCGCGATATTCACTATCGATCAAGAGTGGCTTGCGTCGCAAGACTTCGATGTCCTCATCGTTGGTGATGGAATGGGGGCGGGCAACTACGGAATCGCGACAGAAGACAACTCATATGTAGCTGCCGAGACAGAGAGGATCGCGGGTAACCCTGTGTTTGCCGAGACCTCAGCGTTGACGAATGATCGGGTCTTCTATCAGTCGGACCATTTTCTCGGAAGCCCCCGGTCGATCATCGGTATTGCCTACTACGCCAAGTGGTTCCACCCGGAGCTGTTCGAGGACCTTGATCCCCAAGCATTGCACCAGGAGTACTTCACTCGCATCCTTGGTGTCGACGTGGACCTGACAGAGACAGGGGTATTCGTCTATCCAGAGGAATAGGGCAGAGGGCGTAACCGCGGACACGAAGCCGACCACGCGTAACCCCCACGGCAGGCGACGCTTGACAGCTCACCAAGTGGTGTGTTCGCCTACCCTGAACTCTGAGCGAGAAGGTGAGTGAGTCGGACGTTTCCGGGTGGGCCTCGTCGTTATCGACGAGGCCCACCTTGTCGGCGTACCGTGAGGAGTGGATGGGCATCCAAACGGTCCCTGCGATAGGCCCGACCTGGAGGCCTTGGTGATGGCGGCGGTGATGTGGTCTGCGGGAAGAGGCAGGGGCATATCTTGACGAACCTGGAGAAGAAGTCGACCAACCACGAGCTTCCTGACGACGGCTCACCGGGGTTCGGGCCGTCGACTGAGCAGCGAGAATCGCTGAAGGCGTCGTACCGCAAGCACCGTCTCAGGAAACGAATCCTCATCATCGTCTTGATCCCGGCCGTGATCCTGCTCATCGGCGTGGCGGTAGCCCTCGGATCTGCCGACATTGCGCTCGGGGATGTCTATCGGACGATGTTCAGAGGGATACTCGGGGCCGAGGGATTTGGTGACAGCAGCACCGACGTCATCATCTGGAAGCTCAGATTGCCGCGTATTTGCATGGGATTGCTCGCAGGTATCGCGCTCGGATCCTCCGGAGCAGTCATGCAGGTGGTGCTCAGAAACCCACTCGCGGATCCGTACATGCTTGGTATCGCCTCCGCTGCGGCCTTCGGCGCCTCGTTGGCGATCATCCTCGGCGTCGGAGTACTGGGCGGGGATCTCCTCGTTGTCGGCAACGCTTTCTTGTTCTCCCTCCTCGCCTCCGGGCTCATCCTTGCGTTCTCTGTTCGAAGAGGGGCTACTCCGCAGACCATGGTGCTGACCGGGCTTGCGCTGCTCTTTTTCTTCCAGGCAATGACGACGATGACTCAGTACTTCGGCGATTCAGATGCCGTGAGAGCCGCCGTGTTCTGGGCGGTGGGAGATCTCGGGAAGGCCGATTGGGCTAAGAATGGTGTGACAGCGCTGCTCGTTATCCCCGGGACCTTGCTCTTGATGTGGAAGGCGTGGGATCTGAACATCATGAACGCCGGGGACGCGTCGGCGAAGAGTATGGGCGTCAACGTGCAATCAGTGCGGACCTTCGCCATTGCGATCTCGACACTGATGGTTGCCACGGTTGTTAGTTTCACTGGGACCATTGGCTTCATCGGCCTCGTCTCTCCGCACATCGTGAGGATGATTGTTGGTTCGGACAACCGCATTCTCATTCCCGCCTCGGGTCTTGTCGGTGCGCTGCTCCTAATTCTCGCCGATACCGTCGCCCGCACGATCATCTCTCCCGTCATTCTCCCGGTCGGTGCGGTGACGGCGTTCATGGGAGTGCCGCTCTTCCTTTATCTCATCATGCGCCGGGGAAGCAGCCTGACATGATCCTCGAGGTATCTGACCTTCATTTCTCCTACGGAAGCAACCCCATTCTCAAAGGTATCGACCTGCAACTCAATGAGGCCGAGATTGCCTGTGTTGTTGGTCCGAACGGAAGCGGGAAGAGCACACTCGTGAAGTGCATCAACTCCCTGCTTCGGCCGAAACGCGGGAGGGTATTCGTCGACGGCACTCGCATATCGTCCTTGAGCACGATGGAGATCGCAAGGAACATTGGCTATGTCGCACAGAGCTCCAATATGCTCTACTCCGCGACTGTCTTCGACACGGTGATGATGGGCCGCAGACCGCACGCTTCGGCCGGCACGCGGGAGCGAGACATCGAGATCGTGATGGACATCCTGTTCCAGCTCGATCTCGGTTCGATCGCACTGCGAGAGTTCAATCAGCTTTCTGGAGGTCAACAACAACGAGTGCTGATCGCCCGGGCAATCGCCCAGACCCCTCGAGTGCTCCTGCTCGACGAACCTACATCGGCCCTCGATATCGCTCATCAGCTCGAGGTGATGGAGATCCTCCACGAGCTCATACACGCGCAGCAGATGGCCGTTCTGATGGTCGTGCACGATCTGAATCTCGCCTCCCGATTTGCGGACAAGATCATCATGCTCTCGGACGGTCAGATTCACTCCTCCGGCACGGCGGATGAAACGATCACCAGCGACAGTCTTCGCTTGGTCTATGGAGTCGAGACGAGTATCCACGACGTGAACGGAAAGCGATTCGTCGTGCCGCTGACGCGGGTTGGTTTCGACGCGCGCTGAGCGTTGCAGCGGTCCAGGAACCCGAAGGTCTCCAGCAGTCCTCGACGTGTCCGGGTCGATCGAATGGGCCCCAAGGTGGGCCAGCGTGCGGGGAGTGCCTCGGCCCACCAGCATTGACCAACGGCCGGGTGCGATCCCCTCGTACGTGATGTCGGGTCTCTTCACGGTGTTGTGGTCGACGTTCGGAAGCTTGGGCAGAATGCCGGCGGCGCAGTCGAACAACTCGTTGTCCAACTCAAAGAAGACGTGATCGAGAATCAGCTGCGAGCGAACGCTCATGAATCGACCTTACCGAACGAGCCGCATGCGGCCAAGGCAGTCGTGCCCGAGTTCGCCCCTGTCGGGGAGCGTTCACTCAGGTCGAATTCCGACTCCCAGGAACGCCTGATTCACCAGTTGGACCGTCCCGTCCTCGGTGACGTGCTCCGCAGCCGCCCGGGCAACCGCACCCCAGATCTCGTCGGTTCGCTGCGGATCGTGGGCGTCGATGAGGTCTTGCAGAGAGGGAGCGAGTCCTCGCATTGACTCGGCGTACGCCTCGGGCGTTGCCCAGCCCATTCGGACTGGGAACTCTCTGACGGACACCGGCGAGAACCCCGCGTCGGCGAGGACCCGGGCGAACTGGCTCGGGTCGGCAAGACCGGCGGAAGGGGCGGGTTGGGGGATCCCCAGCTCGGACAGGACCACCGTCCCCACGATTGCTCTCATCGGCACACTGGCAGCCTGACCCCACGCAGATGCCACGAACCGACCGCCTGGAGCCAGCAGAGTCCTCACTCTTGCCGCTGCGACCACGGGATCGGAAAGGAACTCCCAGGTGAAGCCGGAGACGCACGAATCGAAGCTCGCTTCCTCTAGCTCCAGCTCGTCGACACCGGCTGCGATGAACTCGACGTTGCTCAGGCGGGCTTCCCTTATCCGTCGAACACCCACATCCAGCATTTCGGGAGTGAGGTCAGTCGCTACCACCAACCCATCCGGCCCCACCCGATTGGCAAGCTCGAGAGTCTGTTCGCCACCACCGGCACCGATCTCCAGTACGCGGTCACCCGCCGCCACAGAAGCGGCTTCGAGATACTGCGCAGCGTCGTCGCGCCGTATTTCCTCCCCCCAACGATCCCAGCCATAGGCTGCACGCCGGAAGAACTCGCGCGCTCGAGCCGTTACTTCGTCAGTCATCGCAGCCTTTCGACAGCTTCGCCGATCCTACTGGTGGTGGTGCACAGCTGCGAATGATTCCTATTACTACTACGCCGTCACCCGCTCAACGAAGGTCGCCAGGGCCTCAATGACCTCTTCTCGGTTCAACTCGTTGACAAGTTCGTGGCGCGCCCCCTCATAGACCCGAATCGTCAGATCCTTGGTCGGCATCTGCTTGACAGCGGCCAGCGAGGTCTCATACGGAACGAACGGGTCAGAGTCGCCGTGCAGGAACATCACCGGCATGGTGATGCGATCGAGTTCGGCGTTGAACCGATCGAGGGCGGCGACCTCGGCCTCGAGAAGCGGCCGTTGGTACGTCCCGTGGTAGACCAAAGGGTCCGAGGCATACTCATCGACGGTTCGCTCGTCGCGCGACATTCCGGCCGGATCCGATGACTCCTCAGGTATCCCATGTTCGAGCACATCGCGTGCCCAATCCCAGTCACCCAACACCGCACCCAGGAAGGCCACGCCGGCCAGGTCACCGGGGTAGCGCTCTGCATACCGCCCGGTCAGCAGACCCCCCATCGAATGGCCGGCCATGACCACCGGCAGGCCTGGGTATCGAGCTCGGGTGGTGGTCACCAGGGTGTGCAGATCATCGACCACGTGCTCGAAGTCAACGATGAGCGCCCGTGTCCCATCCGAGTGTCCGTGACCGATATGGTCAGGAGCGCAGACCACGGCCCCGCGGGCGGCGAGCACCTCGGCGACGTGTGCATAACGTCCGCCGTGCTCGGCGTAGCCGTGGACCAGCACGACGATTCGTTGTGGCTCGCCCGACGCCGGCCACATTCGATAGAAGATCCTGCCTTCGCTACCTGAGAACGAGCCTTCCTCCATCGGTTACTCCGATCATCGACTACCGATCAACTTAGCGGCTCGGGCACGCCGCGATACAGGGCTGGATTCTCTGGGGACTCGACTCAGGTGCGACGAGACGATCGTCCGAGCCTATCCACAGCAGGTGTGGGCCAGAGAGGGGGCTCTCCAGGTGGTGATGGCGGCGTAGCCTGCGATCGTTGCGATCACGAGGGCAGCAACGGGGTCGGCCCACCACCAGCCGAGTGCCAGGTTGAGGCCGAGGCCCAGCAGCAGGGCTGCTGATAGTGCGGTGCACAGGTCTGTCTGTGTGGCTTCGGCCATTGCAGCCTGTGATCCGATCGCCGGGGCGACCTTGCGCTTGGCGCGGGCGATCACCGGCATCACCGCCAACGACACTGCAGCGAGGGCAACACCAACGACAGAGCCGTCCGGGGCTCGCCCTCCGACGAGGTCGGCAAAGGCGTTGACCGAAACATAGGCCGCCAGCAGAGCAAACGAGACAGCCACGAGACGTTGCGCCACCCGGTCGTCATCCTCACGACAGTCGTCTCGCTTCTCCCGGGAAAGCCGCCACGTGAGCGCAGTGGCCGCCGACACCTCGATTGCCGAGTCGAGGCCAAACCCAATCAGGCTCACCGATCCGGCTGCAACGCCGGCGGCTATCGCCACGATTCCCTCGACCGTGTTCCACCCGATCGTGGCTGCATTCAGCCACCGAGCCCGGCGGACAGCAACGGGCCGACTTATGTCAGTGACCATGTCCCACCGCCACGGACGCCTCAGTGACCGCTTGCTCGATCGTCGCAAGCGCTTCGCCTAGCCGTCCCGTCACCAATTCGTAACGCACATTTCGACCCTGCCTCTCGGCAACGACCAAGCCGCATCCGCGCAGACAAGCGAGGTGGTTGGAGAGATTGGAACGGCTTGTGTCAACAAGTGCGGCGAGTTCGCTCGGGAACGCAGGTCCATGCGTCAGGCGAAGCAGGATTGTCTGGCGGATCGGGTCGCTCAATGCTGTCCCGAGTCGCTCCAAAGCAAGCGAGGGTCTCACGCAGTGAGAAAACGGTTCATCCATTGCTGAATAGTACCATCGCTGATGCCTAACGGAGACCGGCGGGACGATAGGATCAATAGACCGGCCTGGAGTGAACGTGGCAGAGAGAAGGTACCCAACGAGTGCCCGGCGCATCGGCTACGGCGTGGCGGCCGTTGCCAACCTGATCTTCCTCCTGATCGTCAACAACCTTCTCGATTGGGGTTGGTTCTCTTGGTTGACAGAGGACTTCGAAACCTTGCTGCCGATCATCAGCCTCTCGCTGGTTGCGTCGATCTTTGTCAACCTCGCCTACATCTTGTACGACGCGAAGTGGTTCAAAGCGCTATGTGAAATCGGGCTGGTCACTATCAGCCTCTGGGTCGCTATCCGCACCTGGCAGGTGTTCCCGTTCGACTTCTCGGCGTACAGCATCAACTGGGAATCGATCACCCGAGCCATTCTGGTGTTTTCGATCATCGGCATGTCGATTGCGCTCCTCGCAAACGCAGTCAAGCTCGTCTTGGCTGTCGTGCGTGTCGCCGAAACACAGCAGGCGGCCGCTGACCAGAGCACGCCCGATCCAGACTGAGCTCACGTCTGCGCTCGAGCTTTCGAGTCGCCTGCAGTCCGTCGCGTCTACCTGCGCCCCAGATGCAGCTTTCTCTGTGCGAGGTGTTGTCAAGCGGCCAGCTCGCGCAGCACCGCTACGACCGCTTCATGGACCCCGACCGCAACTGCCTCGGTCATGCCTTCGCCGTTGGCAAAGTCCGTAGCCTCGATACCGATCAAGACCAGACCATTGGGCAGCTTGCCGAGTAGCCTGCCGAGTTCGATTGTCTCGACCAGCTGAACGAGATGGCTCGACTGCCCGATACCCATCTGAGCGGGGAGCTCGGCGTCGGTGAAGCGGTGCACGGAGCCCGGGTCGGCGCCGGTGACCACCGCGTCGACCATCACCACCTTGGGGGCGCGCTCAAACGCATCGATCAGCCGGGTCGGTTCGCCGTCGCTTTCGACAAGCTCGACTTCGTCGCCAACGCGCTCACGTAGCTCGTCGAGAACCGCAATCCCGGCGATGTCGTCCCGGCGCCAGCGGTTGCCGACGCCGATGACAACAACATCAGCCAAGTGGGGTGCACCGACCGGCGACACTAGGCGCGCTCAGACCGGGCGCACCGGCTGACGCCGGTCCGTCCGCAGTTTCTAGCGGAAACTGCGACGTGCCGTTCGCGGCACGCACGTCCATCGACGCATTTCGTCCAATGCGCCTTCGTCCTGCGTCCTTGCCCCCAACGCCCCTGACTCGTCCTGAGCATCACCAGCGTCACCGGCCGGAGCACCTACTCCGTCGTTATCCGCTCGATGTTCAGCTTGAGGAAGTGGGTCGCACACGAAATGCACGGGTCGTAGTTGCGGATCGACTGCTCCAGCACCCACGTCAGTTCGTCGTCGGGCATCTCCAGCGAATCCTCGAGCACCACCATGAGGTCGTCCTCGATCGTCAGCTGGTTCTGTGCCGTCGGCGGCACGATCTGTGCCTTGAGGATCCGCCCGTTGCTGTCCAGCTCGTAGCGGTGGTAGAGCATGCCGCGCGGAGCCTCGGAGGCACCATGGCCGACACCGGCATGGATGTTGAGCTCGACCGCCGGACTGGCCGGCTCCTCGTACTGGTCGATGATCCGCAACGCCTCCTCGATGGCATAGAGGGTTTCCACCCCGCGCACGATGATGCTCTTGAACGGGTTCAACTCCACCGGGCCGAGACCGACCTCGAGCGCGATATCCCTCGCGGATTCGGTCAGTTTCTCGAAGTTGAGTGCATACCGAGCCAGCGGGCCCACGTGATACGCCCCTCGCTCCCGAATCCGGGAATGCAACGCGTTCGAGCGCTCGACGTGCTCTTCCAGGAAGAAGTCGTTCCACTCCGACACCGCAATGTCGAGGCCTTTGTTCGAGACGATCCGCCCCTCGTTGAACGGGTACTCGAGCGGATGGCTCAACGACACGAACTCGAAGTCCTGCTCGACCTTGGGGAAGTTGAAACCCGCCACGAGTCGGATCGTTTCGATTGCCGCGTCGCGCGACCACTCGAGTTCGGGCACCAGCGTCAGCAGTTCCTTCTTGGTCGGAACCTTGTAGAAGCCACCGACCTTGACGTTGATGGGGTGGATCTCCCGTCCCCCAACCAGCGTCACGATCGCATTGCCGGCCTTCTTCAGTCGTAGGCCCAGCTCGACAACGTCCTTGTGGTCCGCCGCCATGTGCACGGCGCTCTCGTACCCAAGGAAGTCGGGAGCATGCAACAAGAACATGTGGAGCACATGGCTCTCGATCCACTCGCCGCAATACAGCAAACGTCGCAGCGTCCGCAGCTGTCCGCCCACCGATGCGCCAAACGCGTACTCCATCGCATGCACCGAGCTCATCTGATATGCAACAGGGCAGATGCCACAGATGCGGGCCGTTATGTCCGGGGCTTCGGAGAAGGGCCGGCCCTCCATGAACGCCTCGTAGAACCGGGGTGGCTCGAAGATGCCGAAATAGACGTCCTCGATCTTGCCGTCGACGACCTTGACGTGCATCTCGCCTTCGCCCTCGACACGGGCTAGGTAGTCAACGTCGATCCTTCTCACATCTGACGTCATTTCACTCTCCTTGGGCCACGGCGAGCGCCTCGTGGTGATCGCTGGCAATCCGGAATGGTTCGGCGTAGGCATTGAAGCCGCGGAACGCGTCCACCAGTTCACGATGACTCACGCCGAGCCGCTGCCAGGCCGCTGCCAGCATGTCGGTGTTGGGGCTCTCCATCGGTCCGAAGCAACCGTAGCAACCGCGGTTGTACGACGGACACAGCGCCCCGCATCCCGCCTGAGTCACGGGACCGAGGCACGGGGTGCCCTGGCTGACCATGACGCACGGCGTGCCCTTGCGCTTGCATTCAACGCAGACGCTGTACTCGGGGATGTTGGGACGCCTGCCCTGTACAAACGCCGCCACCACCTCGACCAGGGCCATCTTGTCGATCGGGCAGCCCCGCAGTTCGAAATTGACCTCGACGTGGTTTTTGATCGGTGTCGAGGTGTGCAGAGTGTCCAGGTACTCCGGATGTGCGTACACCGTCGACGCAAACAGGTCGGTGTCCTTCCAGTTGCGCAGCGCCTGGATGCCTCCGGCCGTGGCGCAGGCACCGATCGTCACCAGATACTTCGACTGCCGGCGGATCTCGTGGATTCGTTCGGCATCGTGCGGCGTGGTTATCGAACCCTCGACCAGAGTCAGGTCATACGGGCCCTCGACAACCTCGCGAGAAGCCTCCGGGAAGTTGGCGATATGCACCACGCTGGCGATGTCGAGCAGATGATCCTCTACGTCGAGAAGGCTCAGCTGGCAACCGTCACATGATGCAAACTTGTATACGGCAAGTTTCGGCAGAGCCATCTCACACCCCCTTTATGTCGAACAGGTGCCCGACTTCGTCGAAGGAGAACACCGCACCATCCGTGCAGATGAACTTCGATCCGAACTGGCAATGGCCGCAGACGCCGATGCCGCACTTCATGTTGCGCTCCATCGTTACGTAGATGCTCTGCGGCTTCATCGAGTAGCCCTCCATCAGCCGTTCTGCGGTGACGGTCATCATGATCTCGGGGCCGCAGACGAGGGCGGTGGCGTTTGACGGATCGAACCCAACCCTGCCGATGAGGCGGGTGACAACACCTACCGCGCCATACCAGCCGCGATCTGCTGCATCCACGGTGATCAGCGTCGTGATGTCGGTTCGATCTCCCCAGCGACGTAGCTCCGTCTCGAACAGGATGTCGTCGGGGGTTCTCGTCCCATAGAGCACGACTACCCGCTCGTAGTCGTCACGATTCTCCATCGCGTGATAGATCGCCGGACGGAGCGGAGCCAGACCGATGCCGCCGCCGATGATCAGGAGATCCCGACCCTTGGCCTCTTTCATCGGCCAGGGTCTTCCGTACGGTCCCCGAATCCCGACATAGTCACCGGACTTGAGTGTGCCGAGAGCGTGAGTCACTGCGCCGGTGCGGCGGATGGTCTGCAGCAAAGTGGCTTCACGGGTTGCGCTGCTGCTGATCGAGATCGGAACCTCTCCGATTCCGAAGGCATAGACCATCGTGAACTGGCCGGGCTCGAACGTGAAGTCGCCATTGGGCGGTTCCAGTTCGAGGGTGAACGTGTGGCTCAGCTCCTCGCGCACGCTCCGCACTTTGAACGGGATTGGGGTCATCTGATCGATGACCGCGGGCTCAATGAGTGTTGCCATAGAAATCCACCAGCTGGAGTCGGGTTGCCTTGAGGCGGCTTGTCATTACTTCGGCGAATCGCTTCATCATCTCGTATCCCAGCCCGCAGTCGGCTTCCCATGCGGCCCGCAACTGGACCGCATCGAAACGTACGACTCTGGTCGGCTCGAGTGTCCTGGCACCGAACGACCAGCGATGGGGCGGGAACAGCCAACCCCAACCGAGGACTTCCCCCTCGTGCAGCGTCTGCACGATGTGATGGGCGCGATGAGAGACGTCGAGTTCGAGAGCGACGCCGCCCTCGAGAATCAGGTATGCGGCATCGGCGTGACCGCCCTCGTCGAAGATCTCCACGCCGGTGCCGTACTCGACCTCCTCGGCCGTGGAAGCGAGGACAACCATCTGCTCGGGCTCTAGTCCCTCGAAGAACTTCTGTCCGCCAAGGGTCGTCATGAGTGTGTCGATGTCCATCATGCGAAACCTCCGATCCCTATGGGTGTGTCGCGCAGGTCGGCGCGGCGGATGGCCGCCGCCTCGTGAGTGATGTCGATTCCGACCGGGCACCAGGTGATGCAGCGACCACACCCGACGCATCCCATCTCGTCGAACTGGTCGACCCAGGTTGCGAGTTTGTGGGTGATCCATTGTCGGTAGCGGGCGCCGACGCCTTCGCGCATCGGGCGCCCATGCATGTACGAGAACCCGAGAGTGAAGCAGGAGTCCCACTTCCTCGTCCGGGTTGCTTGGGTGCCGTCGAGTGACAAGTTGTCGTCGACGGTGTTACAGAAGCAGGTAGGGCACACCATCGTGCAGTTGGCACAGGCCAGGCACCGCTCGGCGATGCTGTCCCATCGAGGGTTGCGGGCGTTGCCCTTGAGCAGCTCCGGAAGGTCCTCTATGTCGAGGGTTCTCCCCATGTTGGCGGCAGCCTCAGCCAGGGAGCTATCCCGAGCTTCGAGCTCGGCTTCGGTCGGCTCCTCCAGGTTGACCATGCCTTCCAGAACCTTGGCGCCGGCCTTGCTGCCGCCCTCGATGAGATAGCGCATGTTGCCGTTGTGAACGATCTCCGTGATGGCGATGTCGTAGCCGCCCTTGACGGCGGGTCCCGTGTCCATGGAGACGCAGAAGCAGTTGCCTCCGGGCTCGACGCAGTTGACGGCCACGATGAACGTCTGTTCCCTGGTCGCAGTGCGCATGCCCATCGACGGGGTGCCGTTGTCCGACCCGTAGACGGTGTCGAGCACGCCCATGGCCGCGACCTCGCAGGGCCGAACCCCGAAGAATGCGTACTTGGGGGGTTCTGGTGCGGGGTCTGTCATAAACCCATCGGGGCTGACAGTGCCGGACCAGAGCACGGTCTCCGGCGGGTTCAGGAACTGCTTCCAGGAAGCGGAGCCGACGACATACCCGAAGAGCTTCTCATCACCGCGCTGCTCGAGGCGGTACCGCCCCGGCTCTTGCAGATCGGTCCAGCCTTTCGGGAGATCCTCGACCCCGTCGATCTCGTCGTAGACGAGGGCCTCATTGCGGACTACCGGCCCAATTACGCGATGACCACTTTCAGCCAGCGCCTGGATTAGACGGCCGATACCCGACTGGCCCGAGACATACATCTCGCTCACAGTCGAATCTCCTCTCGGTAACCCCACCAAGGTACGGACGGCCGTATTTCGGGTAATGGGCCTATTGGCCCCACTTGAGTGGCGCTCGACCCTTGTGGAAACGTGCGATCATTGGTGTTGTAGGGCCGGTCCCGTGGGCGCATTCACGGGGTAGTCAGTCAACCTTCCTAGGGATAGGTGGAATGCAATGAAGAAGTGGGTCTACACCTTCGACGAGGTCTCCGAGGCGGAGGCGCTTGTTGGTGACTGGGATAGCGTCCGCGGTTTGCTCGGTGGCAAGGGTGCCAACCTCGCCGACATGACCCGGCTGGGGGTGCCGGTGCCTCCAGGATTTACGATCACCACCGAAGCCTGCAACGCATATACGGACGCGGGTGGAGAAGCCCCCGATGGGATGTGGGACCAAATGCGGGTGGCGCTTGACCATGTCGAGGAGGGCACCGGCAAGAAGTTTGGTGATCCGAAGAATCCGCTCCTGCTTTCCTGCCGCTCCGGCGCCAAGTTCTCGATGCCCGGCATGATGGATACCGTCCTCGACATCGGGCTCAACCACGAGGTCGCAGCCGAGCTTGCCGAAAGCAGCGGTGATCCGCACTTCGCGTATGACTCCTACCGCCGGCTCATCCAGATGTTCGGCTCGGTGGTTCTGGGCAACCCGGACGAGCCGTACGAGGAGATCCTCGAGGAGTTCCGCGCCAAGACGGGAGTGGCTACCGATGCCGAGCTCCCGACCGAAGCTCTCAAGGACATAGTCGAGCGCTTCCTCGAGATCACGCCGCGCTTCCCGTCCGACCCGGACGAGCAGTTGAAGTTGGCCATCGAAGCCGTGTTCAAGTCGTGGACGGGCAAGCGGGCCGTCGACTACCGGAACGCTTCCAAGATCCCGCACGATCTCGGCACCGCAGTCAACGTGCAGACGATGGTCTTCGGCAATCTCGGTGATGATTGCCTCACCGGCGTCGCCATGTCGCGCAACGGAGCCACCGGGGAAAACCACATCGAAGGCGACTACCTGTTCAACGCGCAGGGTGAGGACGTTGTTGCCGGCATCCGCGCCACGCTTCATCTCGAGCAGATGGCCGACGACATGCCGCACGCCTACGAAGAGCTGCTCTCCATCTCCAACAAGCTCGAGCAGCACTACCGCAACATGCAGGACATGGAGTTCACGGTCGAGAACCGCAAGCTCTGGTTGCTGCAGACCCGTGATGGCAAGCGCACCGCCCAAGCTGCGGTTCGGATTGCGGTCGATATGGCCGAGGAAGGCTTGATCTCCAAGGAAGAGGCTGTGATGCGGGTGACCCCGGATCAGATCGACTTCTTCCTCCATCCGCAGTTCACGAGCGAGGACCGGAAGGCCGCCAAGGCAGCCGGCACCCTTCTCGCCGAGGGACTCAACGTCTCTCCAGGTGCTGCGGTTGGTCAGGTCGCTTTCGACGCCGACACGGCCGTCGAGTGGGCCGACGCCGGCAAGAAGGTCATGTTGGTGCGTCCCGAGACCAAGCCGGATGACGTGCACGGCATGCTGGCGGCGGAGGGCATCGTTACCAGCCGCGGCGGTCGTACCAGCCACGCTGCGCTGGTCGCCCGTCAGTTCGGCAAGCCGGCCGTTGTTGGTATTGCCGAGCTCGAGATCGATCTCGAGGGCCGCAAGATGTCGGTCGGCGAAACGGTCGTCAACGAAGGCGAATTCGTCTCGATTGAGGGCACCAGCGGCGAGGTATTCCTCGGCGAGTTGCCGACGGTCATCCCCGATATCAATGATCAGTGGCTGTCGAAGCTGCTGAGTTGGGCCGATGAGTATCGGCGCCTCAGGGTCCTCGCCAACGCCGACTACCCCGTCGACGCGAATCGAGCGAAGGAGTATGGCGCGCAAGGTATCGGCCTGTGCCGGACCGAGCACATGTTCTTCGAGGCCGAGCGTCTTCCCACCGTCCAGAAGATGATTCTGGCCGACGACGCAGAGGAGCGTCAGAAGTACCTCGACATTCTGCGGCCGATGCAGCGGGAGGACTTCCGTGGCCTATTCGAGGCCATGTCCGGTATGCCGGTCATCATCCGGATGATCGACCCGCCGCTGCACGAGTTCCTCCCCGGTCATGATGAGCTCGAAGAGCAGCTCCA
>JASJEG010000068.1 GCA_030064765.1 Acidimicrobiia bacterium
GCACCGAGCCACACCCGCGAAGCAACGAGCTCGGGCCAGGGTATGTCCTCGCGCACGATCAGCGGGATAGCGCCAAGACTCGTGGCGAGTAGGACCAGAGCACCGAGGGCCAGGGTGCGGCGGCTCAACATGGCAGCAGCCTATACGCCACAAGGAGCGCAAGCGTCGCCAGCTGAGTGAGGCGCACTAGTCACAACGCGGGTTCTGCATTTGGTCCTATTGAATTGGCAGACAACTGCCGACAGACATAGAACATAACCTGGGCGGTAGTTCCACTCCACCGGAACACCCAACGGAGGTCCCCTTCCCTCCGACCCCTCCTCAGAGCGGCCGTCCGGGGTATTGCGCAGACGAACAGCCCCCTCTCGAGGGGGCTGTTCTCGTGTTGCCCCCTCTCTCGGGGCCGCTTCTCATCTGCCGCGCTCTGCCATCAAGCCCAGACGACTCCAAGCTCTCCACTCAGCACCATGCCTCCGGCACCCAGAACCGCCGCCGAATCACCAAGGCCGGATACGACAACCTCCGGACACCATCCGAGCATCCCCTCGATCGATCCGGCAATGAGGGTGGGGACCATCCTCAGCTCCGACACCGCACCACCGAGAACGACCTGTTCCGTGTCAAGCGCAGCGATCGTGGGCGCGAGCGCTTCACCTACAGCGCGGGCTGCGTCGCCTACTTCGGGGGTGGTTTCCGCAGCCAATCGCTTGCGTGCGTCCGAAGCGAGATCGACAAAATCGGGCCCGAGCACCGCCTCCACACTCGCAACGATGCCGAGACATCCCGTCCTACCGCAAGCGCAAATACCGGCAGCGTCCTGCACCTGCACATGGGTCAGGTCGCCACCGCGGCTGGTCGCCCGATGGATCTCACCGCCGGTGACGACCGCGGCTGCAACTCGCTCATCGATCTTCACATAGAGCAGATCTGCGTTAGGAGCGGCCTTGCCCCGTCCGAACTCGGCAACAGCCGCAGCCTCCGTATCGCTCGCGATATAGGTGGGAATCCCGTAGACATCTTCGAGCTCGTCACGCAGCGCCAAATCAGCCCATCCAAGCTGCCGCGACTCGACAACCATGCCTTCGACAGACACCGTACCGGGAACAGCGATACCGATACCGAGCGGAGGCGCTCCGGCTGCACTAACGAGATCGCTGATGAGTTGATGAACCTCTTGTACGGCTTCCCGTCCGGAGGGTTGCACCGCCTTGCCACGGCCTTTGGCAACAATCCGACCACGCAGGTTCAGCAGAGCAGCATCGAACGGCCGCCGGCTCAGATCGACAGCCACGGCAAACCGCCCGTCGGGATCGAGCTCGACGAGAGTTGGTGGTTTGCCACCGGTGGAGGTGCCCCGCCCGATCTCGGCAACAAGCCCTTCGCCGATCAGCACCCCGGTTATCTCAGATATCGTCGCTTTGCCGAGTTCCGTGGCGCGAGCCAGGTCCGCACGGCTGATCGGTCCATCATCGAAGATGGTTTGTAGAACCAGGCGCCGATTACCCAGCCGTGTTGCCTCGTGTCGGGTCTTGCCGTGTGGGCGCAGCCCGGTGGTCCGCGCCATCGCGGCCCCTTTCCATAGCAAACGGCGCCCGGTCAAGGGCGCCGTTTGCGGTCAGATAGCCTTCTACTCTTTGGCGCCCAGCCGCATGCCGGAGTTGGGATCGAAGAAGTGCATCTTGGCAGTGTCCACCGTGACGGTCACTTCCTGACCCAGTCGTACCTGCATGTCGGAGCTGACACGGGCAGTGAACTTCGTCGTGTTACCGAGTGATGAAACATCGGCACCGGTGTCGGCCAGGAGTTCCTCGATATCCGGCGTGACGACCGGGGGAATCTCCAGCTCGAAGTGGACGAAGGTCTCCGAACCGAGGATCTCCGCAACGGTTACAGTCGCAGTGATTGTCCGATCCGGTGCCGGGCCGGTCACCTCGGTAGCTTCGAAGTTACCCGGGCGGATCCCCATGACGATGGGCTTGCCGACCCAATCGGTCAGACCAGGATGGCGATCCTTGGTGGTTTGATCAACCAAGAGCTTCTCGTTGCCGAACTTGCAGTACAGGCCCGTGGCGTCCTGTTCGAGCGTGGCGTTGACCATATTCATCGCCGGACTGCCGATGAAGCCGGCTACGAACATGTTCACCGGGTTCTGAAATAGCTCCGTGGGTGACGCTACCTGTTGCAGGTTGTCGGGGCGGGCTGCGCTCACCGGCTTGAGAACTGCAACCCTGTGACCCAGCGTCATGGCCTCGATCTGGTCGTGCGTAACGTAGACGGTGGTCGTCTTCAGGCGGTTGTGCAGTTCGCTGAGCTCCGTCCGCATCTGCACACGCAGCTTCGCATCGAGGTTGGAGAGCGGCTCATCCATCAGGAAGGCCTTCGGCTCGCGGACGATGGCGCGACCCATCGCAACCCGCTGCCGCTGACCACCGGAGAGCGCCTTTGGCTTCCGCTCGAGGAAGTCGGTGATCTCGAGGATTTCCGCGGCTTCCTTGACTCGTCGGTCGATGTCCGACTTGTCCATCTTGCGTAGCTTGAGCCCAAACGCCATGTTGTCGTACACCGTCATGTGCGGGTACAGCGCATAGTTTTGGAAGACCATTGCAATGTCGCGGTCCTTGGGCTGTACATCGTTGACGAGGGTGTCTCCGATATACATCTCGCCTTCGCTGATCTCTTCGAGACCGGCGATCATTCGCAGCACCGTGGACTTGCCGCATCCGGATGGTCCGACCAGCACGAGAAACTCGCCGTCGGCGATCTCGAGATTCACATCACCAACGGCTCGCGTCCCGTCGGGATAGATCTTGCCGAGACCGGTCATGTTGATACCTGCCATAGCCCCTCTCCATATCGGTGGCTTTGATCGGGATCCATACTAAGTCGCCGAACGGCCCGAGTCCAATCCCAAATCGGCCCAGAAAACGGGACCTATGACACGATGGTCTGGGCGTAGTGCGCCCGTATGGTCGAGAGGTGACTGCCGGCTTCCACGACTGCCATACCCACCTCTTCCCCGTGGACCGGATGGGCGGACTCATGCGCTGGATCCACCGCTCGGTTCTCGATTTCAAGGTCCCGATCGACATCACCGCCGAACAAGCAGTCGAAGATCTGCGACGTGCCGGGGCTGTGCGCTGGGCAAATCTGCTCTTTCCGATCGGCGGTGGTGAAGCCGCCGGGTTGCATGCATGGAATCAAGCGCTCGCAGATCATGTTCCGGAGATCACTCCGTTTGGCGGCGTGCACGTTGACGATCCGGACCCGCTGGCCGTGGTGCAGGAGGCGGTGGAGCATTTCGACATGGCCGGGCTCAAGTTCCATCCAATGGTGCAGCGATTCGACCCGTGGGATAGCCGATTGGCGCCGGTGTTGTCATACCTGGAGACGGCAGGCAAGCCGATGTATGTGCATACCGGCTACGACGAGTGGTACGGCCATGACTACGACAGAGCGGGCATGGAGGCAATGCTCGACAGACATCCCCGCCTCCCGGTCGTGCTCGCTCACGTTGGTTTCCCCGACCTCGAGTGGGGGTTCTCGCTGGCGGAGCGCTACCCGCAGACCTGGCTCGATCTGACAAACGTCCCCGGTTCCTTTGCCTTGATGAATGGCTCGGACGAGCTACTCGCTACCTTCCGCCGCGGGCTGGCCGACTACCGGGACCGGTGTCTCATGGGTACCGACTACCCGGCCGGGATGGGGAACTTGGACGAGATTCTCGGGCAGTTCGGTTCCGTCGGGATCGACGACGAACTACTCGAGTGTGTAATGGTCAAATCGACGGCGGCATTCTTCGATTTGTTTGGCAGACCGCGTCCCTAGTTGGCCCCACTCTGGGTGAGACGGTCTAGCCGTTGCTCGGTGTTGAGCCGAACTCGCTCGGCAACGGGTGCAGCGAGCACGCGCCGCAGCTCATCGGCGGGAGCATCGACGTTGTACGCGAGATCGAACAGTTCGAGAAGGCCGACTCCCTTCCTGATGCCTGTCCGCTCAACCTCCATCCCGGGAGCGACTACTCCGGTGGCCAGGACCCTTGCATAGAAGCCGGGTCGGCGACCCCGCCGAAGAACCTCAGCGAACCGTGGATCCTTCATGACGGCACCCAACTTGCCACAAGGAATGCGCGGCGCAGTGGTCTCCAGTACCACCTCCCCGATCCGCCAGCGATCACCGATCATCACCTCACCAACACCGAACGTTGAGAAGGTGAGGTTCTCGCCAAAGATCCCGACAGGCAGCGAACGCTGCAGCTGCTCCTCCCACCAGGCGTAGTCCTCGAGGCTGTACACGTAGATAGCCTGGTCCGCTCCCCCATGGTTGCGGGTGTCGGCGACTGTATCGCCGGCCACCCCATGAGGGCCGATCGTCGCTGAATCGACAGGCTGTTTGCGAATGCCTGATTCCACGACTCGGTCACCAACGAACAGTGATTGTGATCTGCCGCGACGCACAGAAAGCACCGAGATAGCAGCAGTCATTGCGTGGGACTTGGGGGAGCAGTAGAGCCGCGCGCGACGAGTTCCAACGCCATTTCGACCTGTTGGGGCGCCGGCAGCGACCCTTCCATCAGGTCGAGCAGCATGCGAGCACCGCGCGCTCCCGACTCGTAGAGCGGCTGCCGCACCGTTGACAGGTCGAGATGCTCCGCAATGTCGAGGTCGTCGAAGCCGATGACTGACAGGTCATCTGGGACCAGAACCCCTCGTGCCCGAGCTCCTTCGGCGGCGACCATGGCATGCGAGTCGGCCGAGGCGACAACGGCAGTCGGAGGATCGTCGAGGTCGAGCAGCTCGTTGATGTGTTGCAGAGTCACCGTCCGCTCATGGAGACCGGACTTGACGTACGCCGCCGGTATTTGCAGGCCGGCGCCGGCTATCGCACTGCGATAGCCGGCCAGACGCTTAGAGCTCGGGTTGAAACCGATGGGGTCTTCCCAATCACCAATGAAAGCGATCCGGTGATGGCCCAACCCGATGAGATGCTCCGTCGCCATCCTGCCACCCAGCTCATCGTCGATATGCAGCCCGGCCAGTCCCGGGATCTGACCATCGACCACAACCACGGGAACCGGATTCGTAGCCAGCAACGGGATGTCCTCATCGTCGGGCTTGAAAGAAACCAGTAGTCCGCCGGCGCATCGATCGGGACGAAGCAGGTCGCGCACCTGGTTGCGATAGTCGGTCACGTCGTTGACATTGTGGAGGATGACATCGAAGCCGGCCGCCGACGCCTCGTCGAGGATGCCGCGGAGTCGCTGTAGGGCAGACGGTGTTGTCATGCGCTGCACGATTGCTGCCAACACACCAACCGTTCCTTTCGATAGCCCGCGAGCCAGGAAACTGGGTCGGTAGTCCATCTCCTCGATGATGGCGAGTACGTGGGCCCGGGTACGGTCACTGACGCGCGGGCTCTCGTTGAGAACGCGCGACACGGTCCCAACCCCTACTCCAGCTTTCTGCGCTACATCGGCGATCGTCGGCGGCATGTCACCTCTGGGACGTTCGTTCTTGACGCTAGCAGTCGGCCAGCGCTGGCTAGTGGGGAGCTCTAGCGGTGTCTTGCGGGGAGCGGAGATGGTGAACCCGTGCGGGCCCAAGCACAGAAGTGGTCGAGGAATCGGGGCCGCCGCTAGTCCTCAACCAATGCTGCGAGGGACTCGAACTCCGCGGCGAGGGCCTTGCCGTGCTCCACTGCTGACACTCCGTCGTCGGGAATCCCGAGGTGACGCAACTCGACGACACAGAAGTCGCCACCGGGGCGAAACGTCACCAACATGACTTCATCCGGGACAACGTCGCCGCGCTGGTTGTACCCGACCGGTGCATCCCAATGCAGTGTGTAGGCCAGCCGCTCCTCGGGCACGATGTCGACGTAGATCCCGAGCCGTCCAATGCGATCGGTGTGCCAGCCATCGGCAGTTGCGTTGCTATCGGTGTAGACGGAGTAGCTGCCCCCGATGCGAAGATCCGACTCGGCGACGCAGTTCTCTGCGTGGCCGGTCCACATCCACGCAGCCATGTCGCCCGGATCTGTGAAGGCTCGCCACAGGCGCGAGGCCGGCGCACCAAACCGCCGTGACGCGTATACCTGAGTTCCCTCCGGGTTCTCGATCAGCATCGCATTCCTCCCATAGCCGTCTCCCCACGAACCTAGCGAGCAAACGGCCCACCTGAGCGGTGGGCGCCGGTTCCCGTCGGGACCGGTACAGTGCCGACGATGACGGACCTCAGTGCGCTGGTACTCGGCGGGGTGGCTTGGAACACGATGGTCTACGTCGACGAGTTCCCTCCGCCGGTCGCCGATACGGTCTTTGCTCAGGGACTGCACGAGTCCGTAGGGTCGAGCGGCGCCGGCAAGGCACTGAACTTGAGCCACCTCGGCGTCGACGTGACGCTGTGGGCTCTCGTTGGTGACGACGACGCCGGTGCCAAGGTGCGAGACTTCATCGAGGAACGCGGAGTGCGCTTCCTCTCCACCACGGACCCTGCGGGAACAATGCGCCACATCAACCTGATGGAGCGCAGCGGTGAGCGCATCTCGATCTGGGCACATTCCGGGTCGTTCGAACTCGAAGTCGACACCTCCCAGTTCAATGCAGTGATCGAAGCAGCCGACATCATCTCTCTGACGATCATGAACCACTGTCGTCAGTTTCTTCCCGCACTTGCCGCGGTGGGTACACCAGTTTCGGTTGATATCCATGACTACGACGGCGCCAACCCCTATCACGACGAGTTCATCGCTGCCGCCGATCATCTGTTCATGAACTCGCTGGAGTTGCCCGAGTGGCGGGCATTCCTGGAGAGCCGCGTCGCCGCCGGGACGAGCGTTGCGGTCTGTACTCATGGCGCCGACGGGGCGTCGGGGCTCACGGCAGATACCGGCTGGGTTGAGATCCCCGCTGACCCAGTGGCCGATGTGGTGGACACCAACGGTGCCGGGGACGCCTTCTACGCCGGCTTCATGGTGTCGTGGTTAGAGCACCACGACCTCGAACAAGCCATGCGGGGCGGTGCTGCAGCGGCCGCAGCCGCTATTCAATCTCCCGACCTGGCGCCGCGATAGTGGCGGGCAGGCAAGTCGAGGACGTGCGTCCACGCAACGTCGACGTAGGTCGTGTAGTCATCCACGCCGTCCCCGCCTGAGCGGGAGGGCCGCGACTTAGGCCTCCTTCACGAAAGAACGAACGCCAGGTCCCCTCCGCAGACTGTCGATGTGTCGATCACTTGCCTGCTACTGGTCGGGATGTCTTGAGGAAGACAAACCCCACAACCAGGCCGGCTGCCACCACCAAGCCGCGGACCAGCACCGACGCTTCTTGACCGAACGCGGTCGCCAGCGCAATCCAGGTAACTTCCGCAGCCAGCAGGGCGCCGAGGGCTGAGAACACGATGGATGTGGCTTCTCGTGTGTGACGGGCGATCAACCACTGTGCCGGCAGCAGAACCGGGCCCACGATGACCTGCCCGCCGAAGGAGAAGAGCATTAGGGCGCTAAAGACGGCAAGAACCATGAGCGCAGCCGACCCGGCCGTACCTTTCCACCCGGTGACCTTGATCGTGCCGCTGTGGGGCATACCTCAAGCCTACGCTCCGACGCAGACAGATTTTCAGGAGTTGTCGAGTCGTCTAGGTTGACAGCGTGGCGGACTATCACCTGGCACAGATCAACGTAGGCCGATTGCTTGCCCCCATCGACGACCCGCAAATCGCCGGGTTTGCCGATGCGCTCGATGCAATCAACGCCATCGCCGACGAGACCACCGGTTTCATCTGGCGACTGCAGACAGAGGAAGGCAACGCCACCGGCATCCAGACCACGGACGATCCCCTTTTTCTGATCAACATGTCGCTGTGGGAGACACCCGACGTTCTGTTTGAGTACGTGTACAGGTCGGAACACGTTGACTTCATGAGAAGGCGCAGCGACTGGTTCGCAAGGATGGCAGAACCGCACATGTGTCTGTGGTGGGTGCCGGCCGGCGAGATTCCCACTCCGCAGGAAGGACTCAGTCGCCTCGAGCGGTTCCGCCGGGACGGTCCCACTCCTGCCGCCTTCTCGTTTCGGCACCAGTACCCGCCGCCGGACGGAGAGGAAGAGCGATGAAGGTCACCGTCTGCGAAATGAGCAACGAGCGTGCCGAGATGGAGGACCAGTGGCCGGCATTGGTGGACCACTGCAGACGCGAGAGAACCGAGCTACTGCTGCTTCCCGAGATGCCGTTCTCCCCCTGGCTCGCCGGCCGGCACGATCTCGACCAGGCCGCCTGGATGTCGGCCGTCGTCGAACATGAAAGCTGGCGGAGCACGCTGGTCGACGTAGTCCCGGCAACGGTATTGGCAACGCAACCGGTGGTCGACGCCGGTGCCAATTACAACGAGGCATTCTTGTGGTCTGCGGTCGCCGGCTATCGCCCGGCTCGTCGCAAGTATTACCTGCCCAACGAGGATGGCTTCTGGGAGGCCAATTGGTATCTGCCGGGTCCTAAGGAGTTTGCGCCCGTCGAGCTCGAGGACCTGCGGATCGGCTTTCTCATCTGCACCGAGATGTGGTTCACAGAGCACGCTCGCAGCTATGCCCGAGCAGGTGTCGAGCTACTGGCTGCCCCCAGGGCGACGGGCATGTTCTCGACCGAGAAGTGGCTCGCCGGTGGTCGGGCGGCTGCGGTGATGTCCGGAGCCTTCTGCCTCTCGTCCAATCGATCGGGGGTCGATGCTTCCGGTTTCGAGTGGGGCGGCCACGGCTGGATCATCGAGCCGGAAGAGGGCGAGGTTCTCGGGTTGACGTCGACACAGGACCCGTTTCTGACGATCGACATCAATCTGGACGTTGCCAGGCGCGCCAAGAAGACCTACCCCCGCTACGTACCCGAGTAGGGACTGCTCTACTCTGCAGGCACGGAACCGATCGCGCTGCCGAGGGAGGCACCGATGAACCTGAAGCGACTGATTCCCGCTTTGTTGTTGATGGCCCTGCTGCTTTCAGCCTGTGCGGCCGGCGCTAATCCAAGCGTGGATGTCGCCGCACCGGATGGCGATGTCGCTGGGTTTTGGATGGGGCTATGGCACGGCTTGATCGCACCGATCACCTTCATCATCTCGCTGTTCTCGGACACCGTGAACGTGTACGAGGTGCACAACAACGGAAACTGGTACGACTTCGGCTTCGTGTTCGGTTTGTCCATGTCGTTCGGCGGCTCCGGCGCCGGATCGAAGAGGCGCTGGTAGGAAACTGCACACCCCACTTGCGGTCTTGCGTACCTGGGTTCGAGAGCGCGGTCCCGGATGCGCGAAAGCCACGGAGGAGGGATGCTCAGATGACGGGTGTATCGCGGCCCATGTCAGAGAACAGGGTGAATTCGGGGAGGTAGGTAAGGTCGACTCGACCCACCGAGCCCTGCCGGTGCTTGGCAATGGCAACCTCTGCGATGCCCTTGGTTTCAATGGCCTCCGGGTTGTAGTACTCGTGCCGGTAGATGAAGAGCACCACATCCGCATCCTGCTCGATCGCTCCCGAGTTATGAACGATCAGGTCATCCGCAACGAAGTTGTGGGTTCCTGGAACCCTCGCGTCGAAGACCTCTTCTTCTCCGTCGGGCTCGATCGCTTTGATCTCATCCCAGAGAACATCCTGGTCAAGAACCGCAACGGAGGAGTTGGCCGGGCCTGCATCCGCAGTCGAGATGAGCAACCGCGACCGAGACGCCGCTGCCGGCAACCAACGGGGGACTGCGATCCGATCACCAATCTCGAGTTCGTCGATGCGCTCCCAGCCGGAATACGTCCGAAGCGGGTGATTGCCGCTTGCCCTGATCGACCGGCCCGAAGTAGTCGTCACTCTGAAGACGGGCTTGATACCAGTCGACCAAGCCTCGCTCATTAGCGATGGGACGAGCTTGTAGTTCTCGTCGATACTCCAGACCGGAACGTCCTCTTCGCCAGATTCAGCAAGTTCCCGAATCGTTGTTGCGGCTCCGGTGTCGCTCCGCCGAATCAGCGTGTCCCCAGTGAGGCATTCGCGAAGGTCGCCAAGCCGGGGCCGCTTGTCTTCCCGCTGTTCCAGAGATCGGTTCAGCTGCGACACGCCGATCACCGGCACCTCTAGCTCGCGTGCCAGAGCCTTGAGGCTCCGGCTGATGATGGCGATCTCCTGCTGCCGGTTCTCGCCACCCGTGCCGTGCATCAACTGGAGGTAGTCGACAACGACGAGGCCCAACCCGTGGCGTCGCTTGAGCCGGCGGCACTTGGCTCGAATCTCCGTCACCGTCAGACCGGCCGAGTCGTCGACGAAGATCGGCTTCTTGTACAGAACGTTGGCTGCGGTCGACAGCTTGGAGAAGTCGGCCTCGGTGAGCCGACCGGTACGCAGCCGCTGCGAGTCGATGCGGCCCTGCGAACACAGCATCCGGGAAACCACTTCCTCGCGACTCATCTCCAAGGTGAAGAACGCCACCGGGTCACCCTCGACCGCAATGCTCTGTGCGACGTTCAGCGCTAGCGAGGTCTTCCCCATGCCGGGACGGGCGGCAATGATGATCAGGTTGGTGGGATGCAGCCCGGTGAGCTTCCGATCGAGGTCACGCAGACCGGTCGACAGACCGGTGACGTCCGCACCGTGGCGGTGGAGCTCCTCAGCGCGCTCGATCGCCGGACCGAGCAGCGAGTCGATCGATGCCAGACCCTCTCCGACCCGACGCTCCGAGACCGCGTAGACCGACTGCTCCGCTCTGTCGAGCACATCAGTGATTTCCTGGTCCACTTCAGTCGCGAGCTTGCCGATGTCCCCACCAACTCGCATCAGCCGCCGCCGCAGCGCGTGCTCTTCGACGATCCCTGCGTAGTGCTCGATGTTCGAGGTGGCGGGAACCGCGTCGATGAGTTCCGTCAGATATCCCAGGCCCCCAATCCGGTCGAGCATCTCGGTGCGGCGCAAGGCCTCGGCGACGGTGACGGCATCGATCGGCTCGTTCTTGTTGAACAGAGTGAGCACGGCATCGAATATCGCCTGATGTGCCGGCCGGTAGAAGTCGTCGGGCTGCAGCTTCTCGAGCGCAACATTGGCGGCGTCGCTATCCAGCAGAACAGCGCCGAGAACCGACTCTTCGGCCTCGACGCTGTTGGGAGGCACGCGCAGGGAATCGCTGCGGGGATCATCGATTCCCAGTGCCATGATTCGCCTCCTAAGCGGGGATCACATCGAGGGTGACGCTGAACTCCACTTCATCATGGGGTCGCATCGTCACCTCGTGCAAACCGATCTCTTTGATGGCCTGCGGGATGAAGATGATCCCGGTAGGGATGTCTACCCCACTGAACTTCTTGACGGCCTCAGCGATGTCGTGGGTGCCGACAGAGCCGAATAGCTTGCCCTCGTCACCCGACCGCGCAGCAATCACTACGCGGGAACCGACGAGGTTTCTGGCAAGTTCCTCTGCCTCCGACTTCGCCCTTGCTGCGGCCTCGATACGCTGTTGGCGCAGCTTTTCGGCCTGCTTAATGGCACCGGTGGTCGCCTTCATTGCGAGGTTCTTGGGAAGCAAGTAGTTGCGTGCGTACCCATTCGAGACCTCGACGATGTCTCCCTTGCCGCCCAGATCGGCGACGTCCTTGAGCAATATGACGTTCATTAGCCCCTCTGTGCGATATAGGGCAGCAGCGCCATTTCGCGAGCGTTCTTGATCGCAATCGCTAGCTCGCGCTGATGCGTGGGGCATGCACCGGTCACCCTGCGGGCCCGAATCTTGCCCCGGTCGGACATGAACTTGCGGAGCACGGCTACGTCCTTGTAGTCGATGTAGTCGGTCTTGTCCTTGCAGAATTGACAGACCTTGGGACGCCGCCGCGCATCCGCAGCGCTGGGGCGACGCCTCTTCTTTCTAGAGGTTGGGGGCATTTCTGTTGTCCTCCTGGGGAAGTTGAAACGTGTTGATCTAGAAGGGGGCTTCGTCGGGTCCGTATTCGTCACGGGCCACCGGTGCCGGCGGGACCGACCCTCCGCTGCCCTGGTTACCGGCCCAGTCGCCACCCCCGCTGCTGCGCGGTGTTCTGGTGACGGCTGCCGTCGCCCAACGAACCGACGGACCGATGTCGTCGATGCGCACCTCGATGATGGAGCGTTTGTCACCCTCTTGGGTCTCCCACGAGCGCTGTTCGAGCCTGCCAGTGACGATGACCCGCATACCCTTCTGCAGCGACTCGGCGACGTTCTCCGCCATGTCGCGCCAGCAGGTGCCACCGAAGAAGCTGGTCTCTTCTTGCCACTCTTGATTGCGGTCCTGGTAGCGCCGGTTGACGGCGAAACGGATCTTGGCCATCGCCACGCCGGACGGGGTGAAACGAAGTTCGGGATCGTCTACGAGGTTGCCGACGAGGGTCACACTGTTGTTGCTCATTCCGTATCTCTCTTCTCTCTGCTCACTTCGCAGTGTGCCTTGCGACTGTGACAGTTTTCGGCGCTACTTGGCACCGACCCGGGTGATCTTGTGGCGAACCACCGCATCATGCAGCCCGAGGGCTCGATCCAGCGTCTCGACCATCTCTGTGCCCGATTCGAACGCCAAGACGGAATAGAAGCCTTCGTGCAGGTGGTCGATCTCATAGGCGAAACGACGCTTTCCCCAGAAATCGGTGTCGGTGACGCTGCCGGAAGCGGCAATCACACTTTCGACCTCGCCGACGAGAGTCCGTACATCGGTCTCGGTCAGCTCGGGACGATGAATCATCATCAGCTCATACGAACGCAATATTTGACCTCCTGTGGACGAACGTGTCGGCTCTGCGGAGCCGGCGCGTAAGGCCCCCGGGCGGTCCGGGAGCAGGGGTTGTGCGAGGGGCGAGTGTAACGAGCCAACCACGCCTAGTCCACATCGGGAAAAGCGACGTTGCCAGAACAGGTTGCCCGAACCAATCCGCCCCGCCCATGGCGACCATGTGCTGGCTCAGATCACCCGACAACTCTCGGGTAGGTCCTCGGCCATCAGCTCTCCTCGGTTGCGCCCGCCCCGAGCTGGAGCGTCAAGGTCTGCGGATCCGCCGGCATGGTGCCTGCTTCCATCTCGAGTGCATAGCGATAGCTTCCGCTGGGGACGTATGTCGGGCATGGATCTGCTTTGCATGGCTCCATTACAAACCCGTCGACAAAGCCACCTTGCACGTCAAAGAAGGCGATATCGAGGGGCAGCAGCGTGTTCTTCATCCAGAACCCACCGCTGGTATCCGCCTCAAAGACGAAGAGCATGCCGTCCAGATCACCCAAATCCTCCACGAACATGAGACCGGTACGCCGCAGCGCAGGGGTGTCGGCGACTGCAACCAGCAACTGGCGATCGTCGAGCGATACCGAGGTCGTCTCCAACCCTGTCAGCTGTTCGGGAACCTGAGGGTCTGGTGGCGTGGTGGTAGGTGTCGTGCTCGTCGTTGGCGTGGTCGTAGGTGCCGCAGTCGTAGTGGTCGTGCTAGCCGCAGTGGTCGCCGATGCGGGCGTTGTGGGTGTCACCTCACCGCCTGCGTCGGAGCAAGCCGTGACCAGAACCGCAACCGCCGCGACCAGCAGGAGGCGAGACTTCATGCGCGGCAGTATGTCACGACCAGGGCGGGACGTTCACGGACGAGGTGCGGCTGTCGTCGTACGCACGACGAGCGTCGGTGGTATCACGATGTGGCGCGCCGTCTCCCGGCCCTCGTCGAGCCGCTCCAGAAGCAGATGGACGGCCTCCCGGCCGAGGTCGGCACGGGGCTGACCGATCGTCGTCAGCGCGATCCGTGGGAGACCGGCGAGCGCAAGATCGTCGTAGCCGACTAGCGAGATATCGCCCGGTATGTCGAGGCCGGCAGCGTCGATGGTTTCCATCGCCCCCAATGCGGCGAAGTCGTTGGGAGCAAATACTGCGGTGGGTTGGTCGAGGCCTTCCAGGATCTCGCGCATTGCAGCGGCCCCCCCGCTCTCCGTGTAAGCACCCTTGACGAGCCGTGGCTCCAACCCATGGCGCCGCATCGCCTTCTCGTAGCCGCTGCGACGTCGCGGCGCTCCGGCTGCGGTCCCGGCATGGATGTGGACGATCTTCTCATGGCCCAGAGAGACCAGATGATCGACGGCCTTGCGGGCTCCGGCGGAGTCGTCGACACCAACCGAATCCAGAGCCTTGGATCGGGTGTGCCGGCCGAGGAGGGCAATTGGGAGAGCATTGGACATCCTCTCGATCTTGGCCACCTTCATCATCGAACCGAGCATGATGAGCCCGTCGACCCGCAGCTCCAGCATGGTTTCGATGGCGACCCGTTCCCGCTTCGGCTCGAGAAAGCCCGACGACAACATGGCCCGATAGCCGCGCTCGACCGCGGCTTCTTCGATACCGTCGGCAACATCGGCAAAGAACGGATTGTGCAGGTCGGACAAGACGACGCCGAGAACGCGGGTGCGCCGCTGCACCAGACTTCTCGCAACCGCATTGGGTCGATAGCCGAGCTCTTGCGCAGCTCGCAGCACCGCTTCCCGGCTAGCGTCGCTCACCCGCTCCGGCTCACGCATTACCAGCGAGACCAGTGACTTCGACACTCCGGCCCGCTCGGCAACATCGAGAATGGTGGGTTGCTTCAAGAACTCCTCCGTCCAGGCATAATACCCGCGGCCACTTGGAACGTTCCAGGTTCGATGGGTAGGCTGGCTTTATGAACACCGCTCGGCCTGAGGCTGTCCGCTGGGGTGTGCTGGGAACCGCCTTGATCGCTCGCCAGCATGTGATTCCGGCCTTGCAGACCGCCGAGCGGTGCGACCTGGTTGGGATTGCGTCTCGATCGGCCACGACGGCTGCCGAGGCGGCTGCTGCGTACGACGTCCCTCACGCCTACGGAACATACGAGGCGATGCTGGCCGACCCGCAGATCGAGGCCATCTACGTCCCGCTGCCCAACGACCTGCACGCCGCTTGGTCGATCCGGGCGCTGGCGGCGAGAAAACACGTCCTGTGCGAGAAGCCAATCACGCTCACCATCGCCGGCGTAGAAGCGGTTGCGGCGACGGCA